>DROT01000186.1 GCA_011321775.1 Gammaproteobacteria bacterium
ACGGCGGAGACCAGCGACTTGCCGCCTCGCACGGCGTCGTCCATGCTCTCCGCAATGGCGGCATAGCCGATGCCGGCACCCAGCGCCAACACCAGGCTCAGGAAGATGATGGCCGGCCGGTTGGGGCTGACCGGTTCCTCCGGCAGGATGGCCGGCTCGATCAGCTCGAAGCGCTCGCCCTTGCGTTCCTTTTCCAGCTGCTGCGAGACCTGGGCTTCCATCTGCTTGGCGCGGATCTCCTGGTACTTGGCGGTGGCGTTCTGGAGGTCACGGTTGAGGGCCAGGTATTCGCGCTCGACCTGCGGGGTCTGGATCAGCCGGGTCTCGTAGTCTCTCAGCCGTGCGCGCAATTCTTCCTTCTTCTTGCGCAGCGAGCGGATCTCGGCGTTTGCGGCTTCGACCTGGCTCTGGAGCGATATGTAGGCGGGATTGTCGGGATTGTCGCTGGCGGCGCTCGCCAACTCGCCCGGGCTTTCCTGTATGGGTGCATTCTGCAGGCTGTCGATCTGACGCTGCAATTTGATTACGTCCGGATGTTGCGGTGAATACTTCTTGCGCAGGGAAGCCAGTTCAGACTTCAGCGCCTCGAGTTGTTTCATACGTTCGGCGGCTGTATCGACGCTGCCGGTTTCGGCTTCCAGTGCCTCGATTTCCCGTCTGGTGCGGATGACGTCGGGGTGATCCTCCGAGTAGCGGGCAATCAGGCGCAGGTACTCGGTGCGCAGCGCCTGCAGGCGGGTCTTGGGGTCGACTGATACGTCGGCGCCGAAAGGTTTCAGCTGGGCCAGCTGGCCGCCAAGGTAGATCTTCCGCTCTTCGAGCGAGCGGATCTGGCTGTCGATATCCGATAGTTCGCGCTCGGTGCGGTCCATCAGGGTCTGGTTGAGCTGCCGCAGTTCCGGGAGTTCGTTGACATGCTGTTCCTTGAAGGTGGCGAGCTTCTGTTCCAGGTCATCGATTTCGCGACTCAGGCGTTCGGATTCCGCTGTCAGGAAGTTGTAGGTCTCACTGGCCTTCTCAGAGCGCTCCTTGAGGTTTTCCTTGAGGTACAAAGAGGTAAGTTCGTTGGCGACTTTTTGCACCTGGCCGGGGCGCTCGCCGCTGAAACTCAAGCGGAAAGCAATGGTAGCGGTGGTTGGTCGTCCGGAGCGCGGATCAACAACGTCGGCATCGATCATTTGCAGGTCTATGTTGTCCCGCATTTCCTCGATGATTTCCTCCGTCGTCAGGCGATCGCGGTCGTCCTTGTAGAGTCCGTACTTGTCGATGATCTCGAGCAGGTTCGAGCGCGCCATTACCATCTGGCTGATCGCCTGGATACGCTGTGAGGCATAGCTGGTCACCGTGGAACGGACCAGTTCGGGCGGAATATCCTGCTCCTTGATGAGGATGGTGGCCGACGAGCGATATGTGGGCGGCCACAACGCGGCCGCCAGCAGGCCGAGCAGGAAAATGACCGAGGCTATACCGAGTATGCTGAAGCGGCGCCTTTTGAAGGCGTCTAAATAGTCTTTGAATTCAGTTGCTTGTTCTTCCATCATCTTCCCTTCCGCGCTACGGAATGTTGCGCTTTAGCGCGCGTGGCCCGTCCCCCGGCGAGCCACTAGCGGGAAACGGCGATTCTAGGCCACCGGTAAGTGAGCGTCAAATAGGCGGCGTTCTGTATGGCTTCATCCGAGGTGTCGTCGAAACTCTGCTTTCTGTATCGGTAACTTCCGGAAATACTCCAGAATTTTCTGAAATTCCAGCCAAAACGCGGCCGGATGTCGACATACTTGCGGTCGAAGGATCGTGCCAACTCGTCGTCACCCTTGCTGCTGTACAACTCGACGGACAGACCCGCCGACAATGTGTCGCTGAAACGGTAGCTGCTGCTCCATCGCAGGCGGGTGACTTCGATCAGAAAGCCGGAAATGGTGTTGGTGACATTCCGCGTGGCTGTCAGGCTGGTATCCCCGCGCTCGAACTGCCGGGTCAGGCTGCCATTGAAGATGGCGCCCGTGCTGGAATTCTGTACGTCCTGCGGAACGACGATGACCGGGCCGCCGGGAAAAGTCGGAACCAGGGTGTTGGTGCTGAACTCGGTATCGGTCCGCCGCAGGCCGGCGGACAGGGATGCCGACAGGGTTTCGCTGAAGCGGTAGGACAAGCCCGCCTGGCCGTAGGAATAGGTTGTATCCACGTCACGTTCATTGCTGGTCAGGGTGCGTCCCAACGTCAGCGAGGCGATGGCGCGTTCATTGAGTGCCTGGGTGAACAATGCCTGCCCGTTGTGTGAGCTGTAGTCAGTGAATGCGCTGGTATCCGTGTTCGCATAGTCGACATTGCTGTAGGTGTAGTCGAGCTGAATACGGGTGCGTGGTCCGATGTTATAGCGCCAGTTCGGATTGAGGCGCTGGGTGAAACGGCGCACACGGGCGAACACAATACCGGTTTCATCCAGTTGGCTGTCGAGCGTGGTGTCCTTTACGAGAGCGAGATTCAGGCCCATTCGCGCGCGTTCCATGCGGCGGAATGCATCGACGAACAGGCGCTTGTTGTTGTCATCCAGGCCTTCCTCGCCCAGGTAGCGGCGGAAATCGAAGCGGATGTTCCCACTTATCCCCGCGGTGGCGGTAGTCCTGCTGAAGGTGGCGGAAGGTGTGAATACCGTTTCCCAGGCGGAGAGCTCGTCATTCGTCCTGAGCGTGATGTTGTCATTGTAACCGCTGCGCAGCAGGATATTGGGGTCGATTTTCCATTCGGCGCCCCGCGCGTGAGCGCTGCCAAGAGCCAGAACCAGCGCACAGAGGGATTGCAGCCTTCCTTGATTCGTCATCGGGGGAAACCGCCATTTTTGCCATGTCTCGCCGCCGGTCAACGGCACAGGGTGGAAAAGCTTGAATGCTCAGGGTGTTGCACGGTCATGGCACCACCACGACGTCACCGGCCTGCAGGATGATGTTTTGCTCCAGGTCCTCGCCCTTCTCGACTTCTCCGTACCGGAAGGGGATAGCCTTCAGGACACCGTTCGTCCTGCGCAGGATCTTGATCTTGTTGAGCGCCGCATAGGTGGACGTGCCTCCGGCCATGCTCAGCGCCTGCATGACATCGGTCAGGCGTGTCATGGGGAAGTCCCCGGGCCGGTTGACCTTGCCGATGATATATATCCTGTTCCCGGACAGGGCGCGCATCGAAACGGTTACCACCGGATCAGGTATGTACTTGGCGAGTCGTTGTGTCAGGAGTTCCTGGACTTCTCCGACCGAGTGCCCCGCGGCTTCGGTTTCGCCGGCCAGCGGGAAACTGATCATCCCGTCCGGTCGAACGATGACTTCCTGGGCCATTCCCTCTTCTTTCCAGACAGAGACGTTGAGAATGTCGCCGGGTTGGATCCGGTAGTAGTCGCGCCCCTCGGCCTGCTCTGCGGCAATGGCGATCTGGGGTGCTCCTGAAATGGCCGCCAGCAGGAATGCCAGGGCAACAGGGAACGGTTTCTTGAGCAACATGTATCCTCCGGGCCGCCAATATGGTATGGCCACACAACGCCAATCCAGCGATCGATTGAAGCAGAAGGCCTTTTGCGGGTCAAGCCGATACAGGGGGCAGGGGTTTTGGCCGGCCCCGGGGATGCGCCGGGGCCGCTTGACGGGTTTCAGCCTGGCGAGGGGGGCGGTCCTGCGGCGTGTGCCCGGCCCGCTGCGGGTCACCAGTCGTGCAGAAAGAAGTTGGGTTCCGTGCTCATGTTTCCGCCACACAATACGCAACGGCCGGGAGCCCAGTCCTTCAGGTGGGAGATTGCCAGCGAGACGTTCGAATAGCCGTTGCCTATGAAGGCGTCGGCCCTGGCGGCGAGGTAGGTGTCCATGATCACCTCGTGGGCGAGCCGCTCCGGTTGTGGCAGCTTCTGGTAGTGAATGCCGGTAGACGAATCGGTCCGGGTGCAGTCCGTATGGATGACCGGGATGCCGCGATATTTTCGTTTGAATTCGTCGAGCAACTGGCTGCTGTCCGTCAAGACGAACAGGGATGAAGGTTCATGCTTGTCGAGTGCCAGGCGTATGTTCTCGTGAAAGCTGTCATGCAGTTGTTCGATGTCGGGTAGCTCGACGGCCTTGTCGCTACCCCTCATGTGCAGCGCGAGAACGACCTGGTCCCCCATGTGCCGCGACCAGAACTCGTCCACCCGGGCGGCGATCTCCGGCTTCAATTTCAGGTATTTTTTGACAAGGTGGCGGTAGACTCCGGCAATGTCCATGCCGCCAAGCTCATGATCCTTGTCGATCCAGGGCACGATGTCATGGATGCCGGTATGGAAATCACTCACTATCACGTTTTCCGGCCTGTTCAGCAGGTGAAGCGCGGCGATCCTCGAATAGGCTCCTGCCCATTTGGCGACGTCGTTGTCCAGCAGGTTGTCATCCGACCATTTGGGCGGGTAGAAGGAATAGCCCCTGCCGGTCAGGTCAGGCGCGGAAGACGAGGATACCGGCTCGAAGAAACGTGTGAAGGTCTCCTCCACGCCCTCGGCGCGGAACAGGCTGTTGCTGCCCCAGTGGATGACGGGTATGCGCCCCGTTATCTCCGCCAGCAGCAGTCCGCCCAATACGTGGTCGACGTCTGCCCAGAATCCATAACCCCATGCCTTGATTAGAATATAGGCTGCCTCTCCCGGCCGTTCCGGGGGTGTCTGCGCGCGCGCGTGCCGGAGATACTTGTCTGCTGCCGGGTGCGACGGGGCCAGTGCAAGCGCGCTCTCGAGATGGCGAACGGCGAACCCCGGTGCCCCGACGCTCAAGGCGATCATTCCGAGCAGTACAAGGGCATCGGCCTGCGCGGGGTTGTTACGGAGAGCGGCACGGCAATAGATCTCCGCCTGCGGCAGGTTGCCCTTGCGATAGCATTCCAGTGCGGCGCCCAGGAATTTTTCAGGGTGGGTTTCCAATGCTTATCCTGGAGAGACTGCCATTGATGTAATATCTGTGGGCCAGTATTCTTGCACAGTGTCGTAAACCTGTTCAATGCGCCGGTATGCCGGGCGCGCGATGGAAGGGCGGTCTTGGAGGTCAAGTTCATCTTTATTGCTGGTGTGGAAGGCTGCGGGCACCACGGATTGTGCCCGGTGGTGGATACGGCATTAAAGTCCTTTGTTGGTCAGAGCGGTGTATCATCTGGCGTGTTTACGCGCTGGCAGCCCATCCGCAACGTCTTTGCCCAGCTCTGGTACGGTGTCCAGCAAACCCCTGCGCAGCAACAGCAGGCCCGCGACAATCTGCAGGCGCTCATGACGCAGCTGAAGGCGCACGCGGTCAAGACGGGTTGCCCGCAATATATCGTCGAGGACAATTCCTTTCCTTCAGGAAGGGTCAGGTGCGTATCGAGGCAATGGGACCTCGTCGAGATGGCGCAGCTCGTGAGGCCGTTTGCCGAGATGAAAGTCGTTGCCTTGTACAGGGATCCGGCAGCCATGACTTTTTCCCACGAGGACTTCGACGGAGGCTTGATCGATCATGCCCGGATGGTGGCGGTGCACCTGGAGCATCTCAATAACCGGCTGCTGCGCCTCGATCCTGCAACAGTAAAGGTATTGCACTACGAGGATCTGGTCGACAGACAGCAGGAGATCGTTTCCCCCTTGTCACGCTTTCTGAATATCGAAGAAAGGCATGTACAGCTTGGATTGCGCGAGGTGCGTCGAAGCAGGAAAGACTGGAAGACGGACCTGCCGCCGGAGAAACGTGACTGGCTGGAGGATTTCTTCTCGGAAGAGCGGCTTGCGCTGTGGCCGGTATTCCAGGACGACAGTTACAGTATTCGCAATTTCTGACCAGCAGGATCAGGCCGTGGCAGACATGAAGGAAAATGACAGGAACGCGGCGATATGGTACGCGCCGGACAGCTTCGATGCGTCTGGCAGGCGCCTGCCGGTCGTTGGGCGGACTGCGGCAGGCGAGGGATTCCTGAGGGCGCTGGCGACGCATGGCAACCTGAGGCGCCTGTTCTGTTATACGGCATCGGCGCAGGGGCTGGAAGAGTTCCGTTCCCAGATCGCCCGCTTGTGCCACAAGCAGCCCAAGTCCTCTTGCATAGAATGGCGGGATTTCCACAAGCTGTCCGAGCCCGGTTGCCTTTATGTGCCAGATCCGTCGCTGGACGTCCATGCCTGGAACAGGCGTTCGCTGGGTAACCAGCGTGCCTACAGTCTTTGCGGCGTGACCCACACGACCGCGCATCAGCAGACGATGGACGCCCTGTCTGCGTTGCTGACTTCGCCGACGCAAAGCTGGGATGCGCTCATATGCACCTCGCAGGTCGTCCGGGACACGGTGGAGAGATTGCTCGGTGACTGGTCCGACTACCTGGAGGACAGGGGGGCAGGCAGGATACCTGTTCGCATCCAGCTGCCTGTGATACCGCTTGGTATAGACACCCGGCAGTTCGAGGCGACGCCAGAGGCAGTGCAGGCAGGTCACGAGTTTCGCCGCCAGATCGGCGCGGGAGAAGGGGATATCGTCGCACTGTATCTCGGCCGTCTCAGTGTCAATATCAAGGCCAATCCCTATTCCATGCTGGACTGCCTCGAGAAGGCGGCCCGGCGCACGGGGAAGAAGGTGCACCTGGTCATGGCCGGCTGGTTCCAGGACAGCGCGAACATGGAAGCTTTTTCGGAAGGGATGAAGGCGCTGAGCCCCTCGGTGCATGCGGTGATGATGGATGGCCGGCAGGAAAAGGTGCGCAGGTTCATCTGGTTTGCCGCCGATCTCTTCTTGTCCCTGGTCGACAATGTGCAGGAGACTTTCGGCATATCGCCGCTGGAGGCCATGGCCGCCGGCTTGCCCGTGGTCGTCACGGATTGGGATGGCTATCGCGAGACAGTGGTGGACGGGGAGACGGGGTTCAGGATCCCCACGGCTTTCCCGGCGCCAG
The DNA here is from genome assembly GCA_011321775.1 of Gammaproteobacteria bacterium. Lineage (GTDB taxonomy): Bacteria > Pseudomonadota > Gammaproteobacteria > DSM-19610 > DSM-19610 > Thiogranum. The sequence goes on from DROT01000186.1 coordinate 6,907, forward strand.
GTGCGGGCGCAGAACTGGCGATCCGCTATGGTATGGGGCTGGACTCCTACGAGCATTACCTCGCCCACACGAGCGCGGCAACGGTCATCGAGGGGGGCGCCTGTGTGGACGCGCTCGTGCGGCTCATGGAGGATGGCGACCTGCGTCACACCCTGGGGGAAAACGGGCGCCGACACGTGAGGCAGAACTTCGACTGGGAGACCGTCATTCACCGTTACCAGGATCTCTGGGAGGAACTCGCGCAAAGAAGGCGGGATGAGCAGGAGAGCGCCCCGCTCAAGACGGGTGCGCCCGCGCACCCGATCAGGCAGGATCCTTTCAGGCTGTTTGCCACCTATCCTACCCAGGTGCTGAATGATCGCACCCGCTTGCGCACCGGGAGGCAGCCGGCCCTCAAGGACCTGCAGCGATCCAGGTCCAGTGCGCTGTTTTTCGTTGCCATTCCCCGGCTCCTCGCAGAGAACAAATGTCAGAAGATACTGCGCATCGTGGGCAAGCGGGAAGGCTTGACGGTGGCCGAACTGCGGGAGCTCATGGGAAACGTGGATCATTCACGGTTCCTCCGGACGATTGCATGGCTGATGAAGGTTGGCCTGATCGCGATGGCCGATGAGGGGGGTGACGGGCCATGACGTCGCCGCAATCGGGTCAGAACGAGCTGGCTCGTGGTGTGGCCTGTTTCAGGCAGGGCAGGGTGGCCGAGGCGCTGGAGTGCTTCCGGAAGGTCGCCAGCCAGTCACCGGAGTCCTTCGCCGCGCATGCGAATCTGGGTAATGTCTACATGCACATGCACAGGTACGAGGATGCGATAGAGGCATTCCGTCAGGCGCTGTGCATCAATGAGTCGGCGCCGCTGGTCGCCCACAATCTGGGGTCCTGCTACGAGCAGACCAACCGCCTGGGTGAGGCGGAACGGTTCTATGAACGGGCAATCCGTATTCGCCCGGACTATGCGGAGGCGCTGGTGGATCTTGGCAACGTGCGCCAGAAGCTCGGCAACAACGAGGCGGCAATGGCGTGTTACCGCAAGGCGCTGGAACTGGACCCCGGCCTGGCGAGTGCCCAGCACAACATTGGCCTGTGCCTCTATGACGATGCCGATCTGGGCAAGGCCGAAGACGCCTTTCGGAAGGCGCTGGACATGGACGCGGAGAATGCACTGGCAGCCAGTTTTCTTGCCATCATTCTCGAACACCAGGGAAGGCTCGATGAGGCCAGGCCCCATGTCGATCAGGCCTGCCGGAAGTCCGAATTCAGTTCCTGCCTGATCGAATCGGCGCGCTACGCCCTGGAGTGCGGCGGAGACGCGAGATTCTTCTCCAATACGGCCGACCTGCTCCGCCATGCGGTCAGAGAGGCTCCGCGAGAGGGTCTGTACCTGGAACTTGGCGTCTACTATGGCAGTTCGCTGGACATAATCGCCGACAGCGCGCCAGGCATGGTACATGGGTTCGACTCGTTCGAGGGGCTTCCTGAGTCGTGGTTCGTGGGGAGCGAAAAGGGGCCCTTGGCTGTCGAGCCTTCAGGGGCTTATACCACGAAAGGTGTTCTCCCGAACCAGAGAGAGAATGCGGCCATACATGTTGGCTGGTTCGAGGAAACCCTGCCTGCCTTTCTGGATCAGCATGCCGGGGACGTGGCATTCATGAACGTGGACTGCGATATCTACAGTTCGACCAGGACGATCTTCGAGAATTTATCTGAAAGGCTGCGGCCCGGCAGCATTATCGTGTTCGACGAGTACTTCTGCTATCCGGAATGGCGGCAGCATGAGTACAAGGCATTCCAGGAATATATCGCGTCATCGCCATATTCATATGAATATATCGCTTTCTCGTACTTCACGGGCCAAGCGGCAATAAGGATAGTCGATGCGCCATGAGTGGCAGTTCAATGCTGGTGCTCCTTTACCGCGCCTGCCAGGAAGGTCTCCAGTGCGCGTACGACGTCGGTATCGTCGAAGAGCGCATGGCGATTGCGCCTGATTCGTTGCCTGATCTGCATATTATACTCGCTGTCCTTTACAAGCCTTTCGACTATATCGACATAGTCGTCATTGTCGCTGGCGACGAGTTCGGCAAGGTCGAGCCGATTCAATATACCGCTTGCCAGCCGGCCTCGCATGAAGCGTCCCTTCCTGGTCACGACCGGAAGGTCGCATTCGATTGCCTGCATGGCCGTGTTGAAGCCCGAGAATCCGACCGTATCCAGGAATACGTCGGCGCTCTGCAGCAAACCATGGAAGGTCGGCTTGTCCAGCCAGGGCAGGAAGATCACGTGATCCTCGATGTTCAAACCGGCGTCGCGGAACGATGCTCCAAGCCTGTGCTGCAGGGCCCTGGAGAATTCGGTAACAGGGTGCCGGAAAAAGGCAAATTGACATGCCCCCAGTTTGCGCGCGATGTCAGTGAAGATCCGGTCGTGCGGTGGCGTGTACTTGAACGGGGTGCCGGGACATACCAGCAGCGGCCGGTCCGGGTCGATGCCCAGGCCCGCTAGGTCGGGCCTGCTGGGGTCGATGGCATCGGGGCGATAGCAACAGCCCAGCCCGGGAAGGCGGACGAGCTTTTCCGTGTAGTTGGCCTGCGCGCCAGGCGGCTCCAGATCCTCGGCTGACAGGTAGTAGTCCATGGTGGGCAGCCCAGTGGTTTCCGGGTGTCCCCAGGTGGCTGCCTGAACGGGCGCCAGTCGCAAGCTCGCCAACCTGATGGTCAGCGGGTCCATACCGATCTCCGGATAGATCAATACGTGGGGTTGCTTGCCGAGGATGGCATGGGTCCATTGCCGCAAGTCGGCCAGACCCGTCACGTAGGATGTGGATCTGGCCCTGGCCCACCGGGTTTGCGCATCCTGCTTCGTACCGACATGGAATGCGTGCAGTTCGAACCGGCGTCTGTCCAGGTGCTCGAACCATCCACGAACGATTGCGTTCCATACCGAATGCTCCTGGATGTGTGCGGAGACCACTCCGATCCTGATGGTGCCGTCCTCATGGGGCCGCGCAGCCGGCATTGTCGCGATATCTCGGTGTTGTGCCATGAGGCGCGCGCACAAGACACCATATCTGGAGAGCAGATCCCTGTTGTTCTCCTCCTGGTATGCGAGATAGAAAGGCTGATGGCTGCCGACGGCCTGTGGTGCACCGGATGGCATGCTCCCGGTCAGCCAGTTCTCGAGCTTGCCAAGTTCCCGTGAAAATGCGGCCCTGGCAGTGGCCATGTCACCGCTGGCGCCATACACCGGTGGAATTTGCATCATGGCGTAGGACCAGTGGGCCTCGGCGTAGTCGGGCTTAAGCGACAGGGCCTTGCAGTAGGCGCCGAGGGCGTCATTGTGCCGGCCCAGTTCCTTCAAAGATATTGCGAGGTTGTTACAGGCTTCCGGGAGATCGACCTTGAGCGCCAGCGCCTTTTGATAGCTATCGATCGCCTGGTCATGCTGGCCGAGAGCGCGATACACGCCCCCAATGTTGTTATAGTAGAACGGGTTGGCGGGATCCGCCTTAATCGCCCGGTCGATCAGGTCGATGGCGGCTTGGTGGTTTCCGGTCTGATGGGCGATCATACCGAGCAAATGCAGCGCATCGGGATGTTCCGGTGTCGTGCCGAGTACCTTCCTGTATAAGGCTTCCGCCTGTGCCAGCCGGCCTGCCCGGTGATACTTCAGGGCAGTATCGATAGCCTGGCTGTTGGTGTTATTCGGTGCAGTGCGCCGCATCTGAACGAAGTAATCTGTTCCCGGCCAAACGAGTACATCCCAGATTTCCGTGTTGCCGCCTCCCTGAAGGGGGCATGGTGCCTGTCTGGCCTACAGGAAGGAACCCAGCAGCATTATATTGTAGTCGGTGATGGCGGGTCCGGTTATCTCGTTGCCGTTCATGTCGAAATACCGTATCGACGTTATTGTCGGCGTCGAGGTGAAGTCC
>DROT01000187.1 GCA_011321775.1 Gammaproteobacteria bacterium
GCCGCTGTACCACCAGACGGCGCTGATCCAGAGCAGGTTGAGCGCCAGCCCGCCGGCCACGCCTTCGATGGTCTTGCCGGGGCTGATCGACGGCGCCAGCTTATGCCGACCGAAGGCGCGACCGGAGAAATAGGCGCCGATGTCGGCCACCCAGACCAGGGTCATCAGGTACAGCAACAGCCAGTTGCCCTGGGGGAAATGGCGCGGGATGAAGACCAGCCCCTGCACCGCGACCCAGAGCAGCGCGGAAGCGAACAGGAACAGTGACAGGCGCACCGGAAACGGCAAGTGGCCGTTGTGCCGATAGGCGCGCAGCAACAACAGCACCAGCACCCAGGCCAGCAGGCCGGTGTAGGCGTGGTACCAGATCACGCGGATGCCGACCAGCGGCAGGCTCCACAGAAACAGCGCGCTCACCAGCGCCGCCAGCAGCAGACGCAACGGCAGCTTGCGCGTCAGGGTCAGGGAAACCAGCTCGTTCATGGCGGCAAACAGGGCCACGGCAAACAGCACGGCCACCGCGCGGGCATCGAGAAACAGAATGGTGCCGATGACGACCAGGGCGAGCAGGACTGCGGTGACGATTCTCTGTTTCAGCATGCTCAGCCCTCCCCGGCCGCCGTTTTCCGTTCGACCTGTTCTCCGGTACGACCGAAACGACGCTGGCGTGAGGCAAAATCGTCGAGGGCCGCCTGCATCGCCGGTTCATCGAAATCGGGCCACAGCTGGTCGCAGAAATAAAGCTCGGCATAGGCCGACTGCCAGAGCAGAAAATTGCTGATGCGGCGTTCGCCGCCGGTGCGGATGAACAGGTCCACGGCCGCCGCGTCCGGCGTGCTCAGACAGGCCTCGAAGCGTTTTTCGTCGATCTCGTCGGGCCGCAGCTCGCCGTTGCGACACTGTTCGGCGAGTCGGCGACTGGCCTGCAGAATATCCCACTGCCCGCCGTAGTTGGCGGCGATATTGAGGGTCATCCGCTGGTTGTCGCGGGTCTGGTCTTCTGAGGCCTCGATCTGCCGGCGCAGAGCATCGTGAAAGGCCGACCGGTCGCCGATGAAACGGATGCGTATACCCTTTTCATCCAGCTCGTCGGTGTTCTTCTGCAGCGAAGAAACGAACAACGCCATCAGCGAAGACACCTCGTCCTGCGGCCGGTTCCAGTTCTCGCTGGAGAAGGCGAACAGGGTCAGCTGCTGCACCCCGGCATGGGCAAAGAAGGCGATGGCCCGACGCACGGCTTCGACCCCTTTTTTGTGGCCGAAGCTGCGCGGCATCATGCGCTTGCGCGCCCAGCGGCCATTGCCATCCATGATGATGGCAACATGCCCCGGAATATTGGAGTGGATATCGGAGCGGCTGCTCATGGGCTTCGAGGGAGGATCGACGGGCGATCAGACCTCCATCAGCTCCTGTTCCTTTTCCTTCAGCAGCTCGTCGATGCGCGCCACCGATTCGTCGGTGATCTTCTGGATCTGTTCTTGGCCGCGGCGTTCCTCGTCCTCGGAGATCTCCTTCTCCTTGCGCAGTTCCTTCAGGTCACTGTTGGCGTCGCGGCGGATATTGCGCACCGCCACGCGGGCATTCTCGGCCAGTTCGCGCACCACCTTGACCAGGTCGCGGCGCCGCTCCTCGGTCAGCGGCGGCATCGGCACCCGCAA
>DROT01000188.1 GCA_011321775.1 Gammaproteobacteria bacterium
GACGGACCGCTATGGCATGGCCTTCTGGGACGACGTGCTGGCCGTGCGCGATGCGGTCCGGAAGGAGGCCGAGAAGGTTCGTGTCGCCGGAGGCATCGGCTCCTCGCTGGACGCCGAGGTCGACCTCTACTGCGACGAGGAATGGCTGGAGAAACTGTCGCGGCTGGGCGACGAGCTGCGCTTCGTGCTGATTACTTCCTATGCGCGCCTGCATCCGATCGACGACATGCCTGCGGACGCGGAGCAGGTGGACGTCAATGGCGCGCCCATGGGTATCCGCCTGCGGTCCTCGGAACACGCCAAGTGCGTGCGTTGCTGGCACCACCGGGAAGACGTCGGCCACAGTGCGGAACACCCTGAGCTGTGCGGTCGCTGTATCCTCAACGTCGACGGAGAGGGGGAGCAGCGTCACTATGCTTAGGAGCCTGTCCGAGTAATGATGGACCTACTGCGAGCGCAGCACAGCGGCCCCTTTTCGCGATCCTTTTCGTCGCATAGTCCCCACTATGCGCCTCAAACGATCGCAAAAATCGCCTCGCTGTGCCACGCTCTCGCTACGGCCCCCATTACCCGGACAGGCTCCTAGGCGTAGTGGAGCCTGATGGCATGGGCCGATGGTATGCCGTTTCCGTCGTGGTGATCGTCGTCGACCAGCTCACCAAGTATCTCGCCAACAGCCGGCTCGAGTACGGGCAGCCGCTGGCCGTGTTTCCTTCCTTCAATCTCACCTTGCTGTACAACCGCGGCGCCGCCTTCAGTTTTCTCGGACAGGCCGGTGGATGGCAGCGCTGGCTGTTCGTCACCATCTCGGTGCTGGCCTCGGCGTGGCTGGTATTCTGGTTGCGGCGCCTGAAGCCGCAGCAGCGGCTGCTGGCGCTGGGCCTGGCGCTGATACTCGGGGGGGCGGTGGGCAACCTGATCGACCGCCTGTGGCTCGGTCACGTGGTGGATTTCATCCAGCTCTACTACCGCAGTTTCTACTGGCCGGCGTTCAACATCGCCGATTCGGCCATTAGCGTCGGCGCCGGCCTGTTGATCTGGGACACGCTGTTCGCGCGCCCGAGGGACGCCTGAGATGATGATCGGCATGGGTTCCCGGGTGACGCTGCACCTGGAGTTGCGGCTGCAGGACGGGATGGTGGTGGAGAGCACCTTCGGAGACGAGCCGCTCAGCCTGGTGCTGGGGGACGGCACCCTGGACCGGGGACTGGAACTGGCACTGCTCGGCCTGAGGGCCGGTGACAGGCAGACGCTGACGCTGATGCCGGGCCAGGCCTTCGGTACGCGCGACCAGGCGGCAGTGCAGGTGGTCGAGCGGGCACGATTCCCCCGGGACATGTCGCTCGAGCCCGGTCAGATCATCGGTTTCACTACCGATGAAGGCGAGGAACTCGCCGCTGCGGTGGTGGCCGTGGATGGCGATGAGGTGACGGTGGATTTCAATCATCCGCTGGCGGGCCGGCAGATCGAATTCGAGGTCGAGATCCTGTCGACGGAGGCGGGGGCGTAGATGGAGGTCATTCTCGCCAATCCCCGCGGTTTCTGCGCCGGCGTCGATCGCGCCATCGAGATCGTCGAGCGGGCGCTGGAACTGTTCGGGGCCCCCATCTACGTGCGCCACGAAGTGGTACACAACCGCTACGTGGTGAACAATCTGCGCCGGCGCGGCGCGGTCTTCGTCGACGAACTCGATGAGGTTCCCGACGACGGCACCGTCATCTTCAGCGCCCACGGGGTCTCCCAGGCGGTCCGCCGCGAGGCCGAAGGGCGTCATCTGCGCATCTTCGACGCCACCTGTCCGCTGGTGACCAAGGTGCACCTGGAGGTCAGCCGTTTCGCTCAGCAGGGTCGCGAGTGCGTGCTGATCGGCCACGAGGGGCATCCTGAGGTAGAGGGCACCATGGGGCAATACGACGAGTCGCAGGGGGGCAGGATCTACCTGGTCGAGGACGTCGGGGACGTCGAGACGCTGGAGGTCAGGAACCCGCAACGGCTCAGCTACGTCACCCAGACCACGCTGTCGGTCGACGATGCCGCGCGCGTGATCGAGGCCCTGCGGCGGCGTTTCCCGGCCATCCGCGGCCCTTACAAGGATGATATCTGTTACGCCACCCAGAACCGCCAGGACGCGGTGCGGGAGATCGCGGCCCGTGCCGACGTGGTGCTGGTGGTGGGGTCGCCCAACAGCTCCAATTCCAACCGCCTGTGCGAGCTGGCCGAGCAGCAGGGGGTGCCCGCCTACCTGCTGGACAGCCCGGACCAGATCAGCGAGGCGTGGCTCAGCGGCAAGCGCCGCATCGGCGTGACGGCCGGCGCCTCGGCCCCCGAGGTACTGGTTCAGCAGGTCATCGACCGGCTGAGGGAGAGTGGCGCGACCGGCGTGCAGGAACAGGCCGGTCGCGAGGAGAGCATCACCTTCGTGCTGCCGCGGGCGCTGCGTGAGCCGGTGAAGCCGAAGGGCTGAGGCGCCCTACCAGCAGTTGGCCGGGAGCTTCTGGTTCGCCTGGTTGATGGTCAGTGTGCCGCAGGGATCGCCGGCCTGGGCTGCGCCGGGTACGGCCTGCAGGGTATAGGTGCTCGCCGTCGGTCCGGCCTGGAAGCTCAGCGTATAGAAGCCCTCGTCCGAGGCGGTCTGGAAGGTGGTGCCGGCAACGGCGCCCGCATAACTGTTGTTTTCGGTGTAGTAGCGTTCCATCTGCTGCACGGCCCGCAGCAACGCGGTCTGTCCGTCGGAGCGACGCGTCTTCTGCGTCTGTGACTGGTAGGACGGATAGGCGATGGCCGCCAGTATGCCGATGATGGCGAGCACGATCATGAGTTCCATGAGGGTGAAGCCGCGGTTCGTATTTCTGTCCATGGTGATTGTGCTCCCTAGTCCGTGTAGATCCAGATTTCCTCGAGTTGCGGAAGGACGCCGCCCTTCGAGTGGCTCTTGGTGCGGAAGGCCACCGAGGTGCCCGGTTGTAGATCGTCGACCGACATCTGCTGTCTGGCGTCCTCACCGTGGATGCGCGTATGCCGGTCGAGGAGGTAGTAGTTCTTGCCGATCACGATCTGGCTGTGATCGCCGGATAGCTCGCGGATGACCCCGTTCATCCGGGACTCGTCAGCCATGGCCAGCGTTCCGAGGCTTGCCAGGATGGCGGCGCCGGTCAGGCGCAGTGTCAACTGTTTCATTGCATGTTTCATGATGTCTGTCCTCTGGCAGATGTCGCTTACCTGATCTGGCGCCAGGACTGGCGTCCCTTGGTGCCGTCACCCTTTTCGGTGATGTGGCCGATGCCACCGCTGGAGCCACTGACGTACTTGTGTTCCTTCTCACCGGCGTCGATGACCACGGGCTGGCTGATGATCTCGTTGAAGCGGCGGCCACTGACGCTGAAGTCGTTGCCGTTGGCGTTGGCAAAGTCGGCCGCCGTGAATTCACCGTCACCGTTGAGATCGAACACGGAGAAGTTGAAACGCCCGCCGCTGATCGCCTGCATCTCCATGAGCCAGCCCTTGCCGCCCCAGCCGCAGGGGTCGACGTTCGGGATCAGGGTGCTGAAGATGATGCGGCCGTTGCGCAGCAGCGGGTCGACGACGACACGTTCCCCCTCGGCGCCGTTGACCGGCGATTCCAGGTCAATGAACCAGCCCTCCGATGTCTGGTAGTTGACGACATTGTCGGAGACGATGCGCACGTCGAAGGTATTGGAGCCGAAGCCGACATTGTACAGCTCGTAGTCGATGGTCTGCCGCTGCAGCGCGCTGCGCCCCCCGGTAATGGGGCTGCCGTTGTCGCGGAGACCGTAGAAGGTGTTGACCGGCGGATTGCTGCCGACGATGTTGTCACCGCTCTGGAAGAAGCTGCCGGTACCGAAGTACACCATGAGGCCGCCCCTGGGGTGCGAGCCGATCTCGGGGCGCAGGGTGATGGGCTGGGGATCACCATTGCTGTCCAGCGCGGTATACAGCGGTTTGGGGGTGCTGCCCGATTTGTAGGCAACCTTCCAGGTGTTGCTCGCGTTGACGGTGAACTTCCACAGGTTGCCCTGCAGGTCGCCGGCATAGATGGTGTCGGTAATACGGTCACCATCGGTGTCCACGGGCACCGGGGCCGCCAGGCCGTTGGGATTGGCCGCCGAGCCGACCTGGGTATCGATCTTCTGCAGTACCGTTCCGTCATACAGGCTCAGCAGGAACAGCACCGCGTGCTGGTTGTCGCTCTTGTAGCCGTTTCCGACCACGGCCACCCAGTTTCCGTCGGGCATGCGGGCAATGGTGGGCTGGCCGAGCACATAGCCCAGATCGCCGTCGTCGTCGCCGGTGAACTCCCACATCAGGTTGCTGGCGTCGAAGCTGCCGGGCGAAGTGATGTCCAGCGCGAAGACCTCGCGTCCGCCGGCGCCCGTGGATCCCACCAGCACGCTCTTCCAGCTTCCACCCAGGTAGGCATCACCCACACGCGGCGAACCGTTGACAAAGAACCGGTGTGCGTAATTTGGATCCGCGAGCTGGTCGAGGTTGGGGAACACCACGCTGGGTACGAAGGCGAACAGCTCGTTGCCGGTGTCGGCGTTGAACGCATGCAGCATACCGTCGTTGGCGCCCACGTACAGCATGGGGATGCGATTCTTGTAACTGCTGCTGGAACGGAATGTCAGGTAATCCGCACCTTCCGGGTCCGGCAGCACCTTGTAACCGAAATCGCGCGTACCGACGAAGGCCGGGTTGGAGTTGACGATGTCACCGAGCACCGAGTTGCGGCTGCGGAAGGCGCCGTTATAGCTGCCGCTGCTGCTGGTGTCACCGCGCAGGTAGGCGACCAGCTCGGAGCCATAGGCCTGGTTGGCCGCGATCTCGCTGCTGTTGGTCGTGGTGGCGGAGTAGGGAGCATTGGCGAGCAGGCTCTGAACCATTCCACTGTTGAGGTCGACACCTGCCGTCAGGCTGGTGTAGTCCGAAGGCCACAGGAACTCGATGCCGGTATTGTTGACCGTATCGTAGGTATAGATATGACGGCTGCTGGCAGTAACGGTGGCGCTCGTCGAGGGCGGAAGCCGGTCACGTGCCGACCACTGGGGGGTGACAAGCACTTCACCGGTAGCATCGTCGATGCCGAAGGCCAGCAGGTCACCACTCCAGTCACGACTGTCGAAGCGCGCCTGGTAGATGGTGGTATTGGTGTCCAGCCGGGTCGAGTTGGTGGCGACGGCCGCCGCCGCGGCCTCGCCCTTGAACTTGGCGTCGGCAATCGCCTGTTTCAGGGCTGCGGACAGGCTGGCGGCATCGTCGGCCGTGAAGTACAGGCCGTTTCCGTAATCGGCGGCATCCTCGAGCATCTGGTTGCTCTGGGCGAAGCCGATGGTGTAGGTCTCCATGTTCTGTACCGGGAAGTCCGGGTCCTGGTAGCTGCCGCCCGCATCGTCGGTACCGCTGGGCTTGAAGTCGGTATCGAAGGCGAACTTGGCGATGTCGTCCAGGTACAGGGAATAGCCTTCGTTGCTCTGACTTCCACTCGGCTGGAAGCCGTCCGAGTACTGCGGGAAGTTCGGGTAGTCACTCTGGGCTGTGGGCGGCGCCTCGTTGTCCCAGTTTGGCAGGGCAGCGGAACTGTCCGCGGTATCGGCCGGGTCGTTGCTCGGGAAACTGGTATCGTAGGTCGGCAGACCATCGGTGATGACCACGGCGAAGTTATGCTGACAGCGGTACTGGATGGGGCTGGTGTAGCTGCCGCCGTTGTAGTAGCTGCTCATGCCGCGGAAGTAGCGTGTCACTTCGTAGAGGGCTTCCGATAAGGGGGTCCAGCTGTCGCCACGATAGCCGTCGATGGTGGCCTTGACGGTGGCAGGGGCAGTGCCACAGCCGGCGTCGACGGTGCCGCCCTGTTTGTAGTTGAAGCTTGCCGAGCCAAAGCGTACCCCGGTGGTCTGGTCGATGAGGTCCTTGGCTGCCTGGCGGGCGACCTGCATGCGGGTCTCGTTGGGGATGACGCCTCGCAGATCTGAATTGTTGGGATAGGTCTCGAACAGGTAGTTGAGGTAGTTTCCGGAGAAACGCGTATCTCCGTCGTCGGACGGGTTGGGCAGGCGCAGGCACTTGTTGGTGCCGCTGGAATTCCGTCCTCCCTTCCAGCCCGACGGACAGCCGTTCCTGCCAAGTGTGCTGTAGCGCACGTTTCCAGAAGTTTTGTACCAGTAACTGTTGTTGCGGCTCCAGTCCGGGTAGATCACCTTGTTGTCGTAGCCCGGTGCGGTGACGATATTGTCCATACTGCCGGAGGTGTCGATCAGCAGCATCACGTTGGGATCGACGGCCGCGGTGACGAACAGCGGGGTGTCGGAAATGGTGATGGCAGATGCCGGTGTCCCTACCAACAAGCCCAGCGTAACTGCATACAGATTGCGTCGAGTTCTGGATATCGTCTTCATGATAAACACCTTCTTGGTCCTGTCCTAGCGCTTGTAGGTCGATTGCAGGATGGTGACGGACCTGTCGTTGCCGCCCATGCCGCGGGCGGTGATGCGGTAGATGTGGGTCTCCGGCAGGGGGTTGTCGGAGGCCAGGCTGCCGCCGGGATTCGGCAGGGCGGCCAGCTCCTCGATGATGTAGAGCGGCCGGTTGCCGGCGGGTATTCCGTCCAGGGAGCCGCCGTAGGCGATGGCGCTACCGGAGGCCCAGGTGGAAGGGACTTCCCACAGCGGCGGGCTGCCGACCTGTGCCGGCTGGTACAGACCGACGTTGCTGCCGTCGAAATCCGGCAGGGTTGCGGCCTGGAGCAGCGACTCGCCTTCCCTCAGCGCCGCTTCCGTGGCCTGGAAGGACAGGTTGATGTCGCGCAGGTTGCCGGCCATCTTCTCTTCCATGGTGGTGGCCTGCATGCCGGTAATGCCGATGAGTGTCATTGCCAGCAGCATGATGAGCGAGATGAAGAGCACGGCGCCCCGCTGTTGCCGGTGGCCATGTGCCGGTGCGGCGCGTGTGCCTGTGCCACGAACGGTCGTGTCCAGTCTGTCGTGTGTCATGATCATGATGCCCGGTTCCTGAGCGTCACCGTGGTGGTGAACTCGCGCCGCAGGCGGCGGTCGGCGGCGGTGATGCTGTTGCCGTTGAAGGTATAGGTGGGTGGGGATGTGGCCAGCCCGTCCTCGTCCGTGCGCAGCAGCAGGTGCAGGCGTACGCTCACGACCTTGGACCAGTCCGTTACCGCGCCGGCATCCTGGTAGATGTCGGCGGTGCGATCGCCGTCCGTGTCTTCTCCGTACCTGACCTGCAGGTTCTCGACGCCCTCCACGAGTTCCATTGCATTGCCGTCGGCCATGCGGAACAGGGACGGGCTTCCGGACAGGCCCGGTGCCACGTAATAGGCATAGGTGCCGATGCGAACGATCTCCGCATCCTCGTTGAACTGTTCGTTGACAGGCGCGCTGGCACCACCCCAGGACGAGACGGCGTTGCCGGGCGTGCCGGCAGCCGGATGCGTTATGTTGAGTTCCTGGTTGCCGTTGTTACCCGTCACCTGGATGTTTCCGGCCTGAAAGATGCGTGACTTGATGCAGTCGGAGACCATCAGGATATCGGTCTGGCAGATGCCGCTCACCTTGTCGGTGACGTTGCCAGCGCTATCGGTGCAGCCGTTGGCCTCGATACCGGTGACCTCGGCGAACAGCTGTGCCGAGTTGTTGTTCCTGGTGACCCGCACCGGGTCGTCGTTGGCGCGACGGATGATGACGACGTCGGTCCCGGCAAGCGGTGCAATTCCGGCCACCGATAGATAGGAGGGGGGGGTGCCTACGTCGTCGTAGCCTTCGACCCCTACGGTGAAGTTGTACAACAGATCCGCGGAGTTGTTCAGGGTGTTGGTCACCGTTCCGTAGGTGGTGCAACCCGCGTACCCGGCCATGCGGATATCCCGGGAGAGATAGTCGAGCGCAAAGCGACCGTTCTCCTGGACCCTGGCGAGGTTGTCCTGGAGACGATAGGTCTGTTTGCTGCTGGAGAACACCTCGATGACGCCGGTGAGCATGATGACACTCAGGGCGACGGCGATCATGATCTCCACCAGGGTGAGGCCCTGCTGGTGTCTGCGACTGTGCTGTTTCTGCTGTTTCATCATATTTCACTGTTGAACACGAAGTGCTGCTGGGATGCGCCACCGGCGCGGCTGTCGTCCCACTGGATGTCGATCACCACGGATCGCCCGTTCACGACCACCGATGCGTCACCGCCCGGCAGGTTGTTTCTCACGCTGGTGAGCCACTCGGCGAGGTCGCTCTGGGCAATGCCGGAACCGCTGGGTATCGCGTTGCCGGCAACAAAGTTGTAGTTGCCGCCGATCGCGCTGTTACGGTTGGCGCGCATGCGGTCGGTAATGTCGTAGGCGTAGGTGACCGCCTGGGAGCGGAGGTAAGCGCTGTGGTTGTTCTTCAGCCCGGTGGCCTGCAGGCCGGCCAGTCCGAGAAGTCCGATGGACAGGACGATCACGGCCACCAGCACTTCGATAAGGGTGAACCCCCGCTGGAATCTTCCGGAATCGATGTGGTGTTGCAGAGTCATGTTCGTTTCGCCTCGCATGCCGCTTCGCTCATGGACAGAGGCTGCGCGTGGTCGAGACCCGTCCCGCCGCGCTGATGTCGATGATGCGTTGCTGGTTCCCGGTGCAGTCGGGAATGGTGTGGGTGAATGTCAGCCGGGTACCGGTGGTACCGTCGCGCTGGTAACGCAGCCAGGCGGCGCCGCCGTTCTCGCTCAGGTTCGGGTCACCGCTGAGCGGCCCCCAGGCGCGCAATACCCTGGAGACGGCCGGCGCGCCCGAGGAATTGGTGTCCTCGAACACGATCCATCCGGTAGACCAGTCGTTGGTACCGGAGCAGGTGGTCTGATCGGCGCTGGCACAGATGGATACCGGGGAACTCTGGCGTATGGCTTCCATGCGCGCCATGCTGAGTGCCGAGACCAGCTCGTTGGCCTGGCTGGCGATCTTGTTGTTCTGGATCAGGCCGCGGAAGCTCGGTACCGCCATCGTCAGCAGCAGTGCACCGATGACCAGGGTCATCATCAGTTCAACCAGTGTGAAGCCGTGTTGTTTTCTCATGGTCCAATACCTACTCCCAAGTCCGCCGGGCTGTAAACCGGATTCCGATCGGTGGTCCGGAATCGTCGACGAGCGGTACCGCCGACTCGTCCCCTGCGCCCTCCAGGTCTCCCTTTATAGGGGATTGATTCGATAAAACTTTATAGTGGCCTGGTGTGCTGCCCGGACGAGCGGGCAGGGGCGGGGGATGAACGGTCGTCATCGGAGGGAGTGGGTGACGAAAGGCCGCGGGACCGGGACGGGCTGCGTTCGCGCAAGGGACTACTCGTCCGGTACCGGTGCGAGCAGCCAGCGGCTGTCACGGATCCGGGCAGCGGTGCTGACCACGGTGTCGAGACGGACGCTGCGGCTGGCGCCGCGAGACTGCCAGCTGACCTCTGCCGTCACGGCCGCCAGGGTCGATGCCGGGTGCATGCTGACCCGCGAGTGGAATACCGATCCGCCGTCCCGTTGGTCGCGGAAGGCGGGGATGGGTGCATCGGTATCGGTCGACAGCAGGTAGTGCAAAAGTTCGAGTTCCGATGACGCGAGCATGATGGCGTGCGTCTCGCTGCGGATCTCCGTCGCAGCCCGCCAGAGCTGCAGCTGCAGCCGGCCCAGGCCGAGCAGGCCGATATCGAGTACCAGAACGGTGACCAGCGCTTCCAGAAGGCTGAGGCCGATCTGGGTATGCGGTGTGCGGTGCACCGTGGCCATTTCAGAAGTCTTTCCAGCTGCCGGGCACCCAGACGCTGCGCAGTACGGGGAAGCGGAAACGGATGTTTCCATCCTCGACGGCACCCGGGCCGGTCAGCCGTATCGGGCTGTCGTCGAGGTCCAGGTCGCCGTTCACGGCCAGGGTACCGAAGATCTCGAGCCCTTCCGGCGCCAGCGGGCCGGGACAGTTGCCGTCGATGAACACCACACCGTGGACACGTACGCCGGCAGAGAAGCGCGGGCAGCCGCTGTCGGCGGTGAAATAGAGCGCGACCGGGCGTTCCTTGCGGCCGAGACTGGAGCGCCACAGGCCACCGTATCCTCGTGATCCCTCGACCATCCAGTAGCGGCGTTCCAGGGGTGGCAGGGCCCGCTGTTCACGTGCCAGTTGTGCGAAGTGCTTGCGGTCGATAGAGAAAATGGTGCTCCACAGGTCCTCGTCCATGGGCCATGTGCGGATGCCGCCCCGGTGACTGTCGACGGCGATGGTGGTATGGCAGCTTCCGTTGCCGGCGTTCAGCCACGCTGCATCGCCGGCGATGCGGGTGTCGCTGCCGGCCGGTCGCAGGTGGATGGTCCTCGCCGAAGCGCGCAGGCAGCCATTGACCACCAGTGGCGGGGCCGTCTCACCCGCGGGTGCCAGGATCGTGAGCGGCCGGGCATAACGGCTGGCACGAACCTGCAGCTCCGGGTCGTCGTCAGCGGAGGCAAGTGCCTCGATCCGGACAAAGGGACTGTCGAGAGCGGCGCGGCCAAGGCGGATCCCGAGGCGGATGCCCGGACGACGGCTGTCCACCGTGATGTCGGCGATGCTGAGGCGTCCTTCGCCGGACGTTTTCCAGGGAAGTGCCTCGAGATCGCCTTCGAGCTGCCCGAGCGCCGTCACCAGTCCTGCGTCGGCCGCTTGCAAGAGCCGCTCCTGCCAGGCGGCCTCGCTGTCGATCCGTCTTTGCCCCAGGTGGGCGCCGGCGAGCGAGAGTGTGACGATGGTGAGACACATCATCAGCACCAGGGCGATCAGCAGGCTTGC
>DROT01000189.1 GCA_011321775.1 Gammaproteobacteria bacterium
CAGCACACCCTGATTCCATCCATGTACCCGAGGAGAGAAAAGCGATGAGATTCACCAAATCCGGACTGCTGGCGACCGTTGCAGCGCTGGGACTCAATGGCGTCGTCCTGGCGGACGCCAGGGTCGATCCCGCCCTGCCCGAATACACTCGCGCCAGCGGCGTGGCCGGCAACCTGTCCAGTGTCGGTTCCGACACCCTCGCCAATCTCATGACCCTGTGGGCGGAAGATTTCAAGCGCGAGTATCCCAACGTCAATATCCAGATCCAGGCCGCCGGCTCTTCCACCGCACCGCCGGCCCTGACCGAAGGCACCTCGAATCTGGGACCGATGAGCCGCAAGATGAAGGACAAGGAGGTGGAAGCCTTCGAGAAGCGCTACGGTTACAAGCCCACGCGCATCCGCGTGGCAATCGATGCGCTGGCGGTGTTCGTGCACAAGGACAATCCCATCAAGGGCATGACCATACCGCAGGTGGATGCCGTGTTTTCCTCGACCCGCAAGTGCGGCTATCCCGAGGACATCACGACCTGGGGGCAGCTCGGCCTGGAGGGGGCCTGGAAGTCGCGCGCCATCCAGCTCTACGGCCGTAACTCGGTATCCGGCACTTACGGCTACTTCAAGAAGAAGGCACTGTGCAAGGGAGACTACAAGAACAATGTGAACGAGCAGCCCGGTTCTGCCTCGGTGGTGCAGTCGGTATCCTCTTCGCTCAACGGCATCGGTTATTCCGGGATCGGCTACAAGACTTCCGGTGTGCGCGCGGTGCCACTGTCGAAGTCCGCCGACAAGCCCTTCGTGGAGGCCAGCCCGGAAAACGCCATCAAGGGCAAGTATCCGCTGGCGCGTTTTCTCTATATCTACGTGAACAAGCAGCCGAACAAGCCGCTGCCGCCGCTGGAGCGTGAATTCCTGAAGCTGGTGCTGTCGAAGACCGGCCAGATGACGGTCGTCAAGGACGGTTATATCCCCCTGCCCGCCAGGGTTGCGGAGAAGGAGCTGGCCAAACTGCAGTAAGGCCGCCGTTTGCGCCCGCGCAACATCGACCCCCGCCCTGGTGCTGGGGTTTTTGTGCCTGCCGGCGGGGGATTCAGGCCGCCTTGAGCATGTGGCGCAGGGCGTCGAACTCCTGGTAGCCGGTGTGTTGCAGCATCAGGCCGACGCCGCGTTCACTGCTGTGGACCACGTAGGCCGGCAGACGGTGTTCCACGCCCTTGCCGTGGCCGGGTGAAGTAAAGGAAATCTCAAGCCGGGTCTGTTCCGGGATGCGTGCACCGCGCAACTCGACGAACATGCCTTCGAGGCTGATGTTGCGCGTGACGCCCCGGATCAGTCCGATCGGCGGGTAGTGAAGACCGACGTCGATGCTGATTTCCTTGCGGGCACTCCAGCGTTGTTCGTTTGCCATGGTTATCCTCCCTTGCACCGGTCGTGGTGCCTGAGTTGAGCTGCCGAAAGGCCATGCAATATATCTGCCAGTCAGCGGACAGTGGCTGTAACACAATTGTCACATTGGTGGGGTAGGCTGGCGGCGCCATGTCCGAGCGCTCCCCCAGTACCGCCTACAGCAGCAGTGCGCACCTGCGTCTGCGTCTGCTCAAGGACCGTATGGCACGCCTCGGCGTCGCCGCTGGCGGCATCGGGGTGATTATCGCCATCCTGTTGATATTTCTGTATCTTTTGTACGTAGTGGCGCCTCTGGGCGAGACTCCGGAGATGCATCAGGCCGGTAGCTATGCGCTCCCGGGGGATGCGCCGGTGCTGTATCTCGCCATGGAGGAGCAGGCCGAGATCGGGGCTGTCTTCTACCGCGACGGGCTGGTTCGCTTCCTGTCGACCAGCGACGGCTCGCCGGTGCGGGAAATTCGTCTGCCGCTGCCGGCGGGGGCCTCGGTGGTCAGTTTTTCGGCGGCGCGCCCGGCCTCGGGCATCGTGGCGCTGGGCTTGAGCAACGGTCAGGCACTGGTGGTCCGCCACCACTACGAAGTCAGTTTTCCCGATGACAAGCGCGTGATCACGCCGGCCATCGACTACCCGCTCGGCGACACGCCCGTCGGCGTGATGCCGGATGACTCCCCCCTGACCCGCGTGGCCATCCAGGAGGAAGAGGGGGTTTTCACCCTGGCGGGCTGGTCCGACGGCAAGTTGCTGGCGCTGGTGCGGGCCGAGCCGCAGGAGTCGCTGCTCGACGACGAGGCCGGTTTCGAGTTTACGCGCAGCAGCGGCTATACCGATCTGGACGATATCGTCCGTCTGCTGCTGGACCCGGTGCAGCAGAACTTCTATGTGATCAGCCGCAGCGGCGAACTGGCGTGGTTCGACATCACCGATATCTCCAGGGTTCACCTCAAGCAGCAGTTGCGCCTCACGCCCCCGGGCGTACAGGTAGTCGATGCCGCGCTGCTGGCGGGGGGCAATTCCATCATGGTGGCCTCCGATGACGGCAGCGTGAGCCAGTGGTTTTCCGTCCGCGACGAGCACAATGCCCGCCACATGCAGAAGATCCGCACCTTTGCCCATGAGGGCAAGTTGCGGCAGCTGGTGCCCGAGGCAAGTCGCAAGGAGTTCGTGCTCGCTGCCGACGACGGTCGTGTTGCCATCTTCCATACCACGGCCGACCATCTGGTGCTCGAGCAGAGGATCGCGGAGAAGGGGCTTCGCGCCGTTGCGGTAGCGCCGCGTTCCGATGCCCTGTGGGCGCTGGACGACGGAGGATTCCTGCATTTCTGGCGTGTCCACAACGAATATCCGGAGGTGTCCTGGTCGGCGCTGTGGTCGAAGGTGTGGTACGAGGGCTATGACAAGCCGGCCTATATCTGGCAGTCCTCCTCGGCGAGCAACGATTTCGAGCCCAAGCTGAGTCTGACGCCCCTGACCTTCGGCACCCTCAAGGCGGCCTTCTATGCCATGCTGTTCGCTATTCCGCTGTCTATTCTGGGTGCCATCTTTACCGCCTATTTCATGGCCCCGAAAATGCGTCAGGTCGTCAAGCCGACCATCGAGATCATGGAGGCCCTGCCTACGGTCATCCTCGGCTTTCTCGCCGGCCTGTGGCTGGCGCCGCTGGTGGAGAACTACCTGCCGGGCATCTTTGCCATCTTTATGCTGTTGCCGCTGACGACCCTGCTGGCGGCCTGGCTCTGGAGTCGCGCTCCCGCCGGCCTGCGCCGGGTGGTGCCTGACGGCTGGGAGGCGGCGTTGCTGGTGCCGGTGGTCATCGCCACCGTGTGGCTGGCCCTGGCGGTGAGTCCGGCGCTCGAATACTGGCTGTTCGACGGTGACATGCCGCACTGGCTGGACAGCCGCCTGGGGATCGGTTTCGACCAGCGCAACTCGCTGGTCGTGGGTCTGGCGATGGGGTTTGCCGTGATCCCCACGATC
Source organism: Gammaproteobacteria bacterium (assembly GCA_011321775.1). Lineage (GTDB taxonomy): Bacteria > Pseudomonadota > Gammaproteobacteria > DSM-19610 > DSM-19610 > Thiogranum. The sequence continues at coordinate 3,381 of DROT01000189.1, forward strand.
TTCTCCATTGCCGAGGATGCCATCTTCAGCGTGCCGCGACACCTCAGCAACGGCTCCCTGGCGCTGGGGGCGACCACCTGGCAGACGCTGGTGCGGGTGGTGTTGCTGACCGCCAGCCCCGGCATCTTTTCCGGCATCATGATGGGGGTCGGTCGCGCGGTCGGCGAGACCATGATCGTGCTCATGGCGACCGGCAATACGCCGGTCATGGACATGAGTATCTTCCAGGGCATGCGCACCCTGTCGGCCAACATTGCGGTGGAGATGCCGGAAGCCGAGGTTGGCAGTACCCACTACCGCGTGCTGTTCCTGGCCGCGCTGGTGCTGTTCGTGTTCACCTTCCTGTTCAATACCGGGGCCGAGCTGGTGCGCCAGCGCCTGCGGCGCAAGTACAGCAGCCTGTGAGGAGGGGGTCCTGATGGTGAATGACCGAAACGGCTGGTTCCGGAGTGGAACACCGTGGATCTGGCTCAACGCTGCCGCCGTTTCCACCAGCCTCATCATGGTGACCGGTCTGCTGGCGCTGATCGCGGTCAAGGGACTGGGTCATTTCTGGCCGGCCAGTGTGTGGGAGTTCCAGTACCGCGGCAGCGACGGAACGGTGCAGCAGCTGCTGGGCGAGGTCCAGGACAGCGAGGAGGTCAGCGCGGCGCGCATGCGCGACGCCGGCGAGGCGCTGCCCGAAGACGCACCGGAGGTGGTGGAACGCTACCTGCTCAAGACCGGCAACCGCGACCTCAGCGGTCTGGATTTCCGCTGGATCGTCGAGCCGGCGATCAGCGAACGCCGGCGACCGCGCGATGCCGTGGTACTCGAACGCATGGAGTGGGGCAATTTCTACGGCTTCCTGGAGCGCCTGCTGGAGGACGGCAAGGTCGTCGCCGAAGGCGAGGGCGCCTGGCCGGAACTACAGTCGCGGCTCAAGCGTGTTCGGGAACTGCGGCGGCGCATTCGCCACCTGGAGAAGACGGAGATCGGTGGCGTCAACTATCGCCTCGAGCGCCTGCGGCTCGAGCGTCGCAGGCTGGAACTGGAGGGCGAGGACACACCCGCGGCGTTGGCAAAGATCGAAAACAGGCGCAAGCAGCTGCAGGCACAGTTTGCCGGCCTGCAGAAGGAGCTGGAAGCCCAGTACCGCGACATCCGCCGCGACAGCATGATCATGTCCGTCATGGGTGGCCGCCAGCTAAGCCTGCCGCTGCAGCAGGTGGTGCGCGCCTACCGTCCCAATGACATGAACCTGTTGCAGAAGACCGGTTTCTATTTCTCCAAGCTGTGGGAGTTCGTCAGCGAGGAGCCGCGCGAGGCCAATACCGAGGGCGGTATTTTCCCTGCCATCTTCGGGACCGTGATGATGGTGCTGTTGATGTCGGTGCTGGTGACGCCCTTCGGGGTGGTGGCGGCCGTCTACCTGCGCGAGTACGCCCGTCAGGGGCCGCTGACGCGCCTCATCCGTATCGCCGTGAACAACCTCGCCGGTGTGCCGTCGATCGTCTACGGGGTGTTCGGGCTGGGTTTCTTCGTCTACTTTCTGGGCGGCAACATCGACCGGCTGTTCTTCCCCGAGTCCCTGCCGGCGCCGACCTTCGGTACCCCGGGGCTGATGTGGGCCTCGCTGACGCTCGCCCTGCTCACCGTGCCGGTGGTGATCGTGGCGACGGAAGAAGGGCTGGCGCGCATTCCGCGTTCCATCCGCGAGGGCAGTCTGGCGCTCGGTGCGACCAAGGCGGAGACCCTGTGGCGCACCGTGCTGCCGATGGCCAGTCCGGCAATGATGACCGGCCTGATCCTGGCGATCGCCCGTGCCGCCGGTGAGGTGGCGCCGCTGATGCTGGTCGGCGTGGTCAAGCTGGCGCCGACCCTGCCGGTGGACGGAAACCCGCCCTTCATCCACCTGGACCGGAAGTTCATGCACCTCGGTTTTCACATCTATGACGTCGGATTCCAGAGTCCCAACGTCGAGGCGGCACGGCCGCTGGTGTATGCAACGGCGCTGTTGCTGGTGCTGGTGATCGTCATCCTCAACCTGGCGGCCATCGCCATTCGCAACCGCCTGCGCGAACGTTACCGCGCGCTGGAACAATGAATCACGAGAGAGTATTGATGGCAGACATGGAAACCAACACGGCAGGAAACATCGATCCGTCGCTGCTGAACGAGTCGACCGGGGAGCACACGGAGGATATCTGCCTGAAGGTCGAGGGACTGGACCTCTACTATGGCGACACCCACGCGCTCGACAACATCAACATGCTGATACCGCGCCAGCGCGTGACCGCTTTCATCGGCCCGAGCGGCTGCGGCAAGTCGACCCTGCTGCGCTGTTTCAACCGCATGAACGACCTGGTCGACAACGTGCGCATCAGCGGCACCATCCTGCTGGACGAGATGGACATCTACGCGTCCTCGGTGCAGGTTGCGCAACTGCGCCAGCGCATCGGCATGGTATTCCAGAAGCCCAATCCCTTCCCCAAGAGTATCTACGAGAATGTGGCCTACGGTCTGCGGCTGCAGGGGGTCAAGAGCCGCCGCAGGCTGGACGAGATCGTGGAGAAGGCGCTGCGGGGCGCGGCGTTGTGGGACGAGGTCAAGGACCGGCTGCACGACAATGCGCTGGGCATGTCCGGTGGCCAGCAGCAGCGCTTGGTCATCGCCCGCGCCATTGCCGTGGAACCGGAAGTGCTGCTGCTGGATGAGCCCGCCTCGGCGCTGGACCCGATCTCGACGCTCAAGATCGAGGAGCTGATCGACGAGCTGAAGGAGAAATACACCATCGTCATCGTCACCCACAACATGCAGCAGGCGGCGCGCGTATCGGACTATACTGCATTCATGTACATGGGGCGGTTGATCGAGCACGGTTCCACCAACACCATGTTCACCAACCCGTCCGAGAAAATGACAGAAGACTACATTACGGGGCGTTACGGCTAATGGACAACCTGCACATCGACCAGCACATTTCCAGGCGTTACAACGAGGAACTGGAGGACATTCGCAACCGGGTATTGGCCATGGGGGGACTGGTCGAACAGCAGTTGCAGGACGCCATGGAAGCGCTCGAGAAGCGCGACGGCCGCCTGGCGGCCCGTGTCATCGAGAACGACTACCAGGTGAACGCCATGGAAGTCTCCATCGACGAGGAATGCAACACGGTGCTGGCCCGGCGTCAGCCGGCCGCCAGCGATCTGCGACTGATCGTCGCCGTCATCAAGACCATCACCGACCTGGAACGTATCGGTGACGAGGCCGAGCGCATCGCGCGCATGGCCAGCCGCATGGTGGGCGAGGAACACGCCGCCCGGCTGTTTACCCAGATCCGCAACCTCGGGCATCACGTGCGCGGCATGGTGCACGGGGCGCTGGATGCCTTCGCCCACCTCGATACCGAGAAGGCGGTGAAGATCTGGAGTGAGGACCGGCTGGTGGACGAGGAATACGACTCGCTGATGCGCGAGTTGATGACCTTCATGATGGAGGATCCGCGTTCCATCCCCAACATCCTGCAGGCGATGTTTGCCGCGCGCGCCATCGAGCGCATCGGTGACCGCGCCACCAACATCTGCGAGTACGTGATCTACCTGGTGCGGGGCAAGGACGTGCGCCATACCCGCGTGGATCAGCAGTTGCAGGAATAGCTACAACCCTTGAGTGCAAGAGCCACGGAAGAACACGGACAAAGGTAAAGGTAAAGGTAAAGGTAAAGGTAAAGGTAACCATTCAGCGGCGTCACCATGGTGCGCACCTCTTCCCTCAGATGACCGCTTTTCTCCTTGAAATGGGCCGCATTTTCAGGGCCGGCCTAAACTCGCTGCGCTCAGACAACGGCCGGCTTTTTCCTGAAAATGCGGCCCATTTCAAGGCGCGGTCAATTCGGTCAGAGGTGCGCACCATGGTGACGCCGCTGAATGGTTACCGGCAGTGGTCATCTCCGTGGCTGCCAGGACTACGCCGAACGGTCGCTCGCGAGCAGCAATTCCAGCAGCGCCTTCTGGGCGTGCAGGCGGTTTTCCGCTTCGTCCCACACCACGCTCTGCGGGCCGTCGATGACCTCGGCGCTGACCTCTTCGCCACGGTGGGCCGGCAGGCAGTGCATGAACAGGGCGTCGTCGGCAGCCAGTGCCATCAATCGGGCGTCGACCTGGAAGTCCCGGAAGGCCTGTTCCCGTTCCCGCTGTTCCTGTTCCTGGCCCATGCTGGCCCATACATCGGTGACCACCAGCGAGGCGCCGTGCACGGCCTCGGCCGGCGAATCGTGCAGGCTGACAGTCTCGCCAGCGGCCGCGACGATGGCGGGGTCGGGGCGGTAGCCGGGTGGCGTGGCCACGCGCAGCCGGAAGCCGAACTGGCGCGCCGCGTTGATATAGGAATGGCACATGTTGTTGCCGTCGCCGATGAAGGCTACCGTGACGCCGCGGATGTCGCCGCGTCGCTCGAACCAGGTCTGCATGTCGGCCAGCAGCTGGCAGGGGTGGTACTGGTCGGTGAGGGCATTGATCACCGGTACACTCGAGAACTGCGCGAAGCGTTCGATCTTCTCGTGTTCGAAAGTGCGGATCATGACGGCATCGACCATGCTGGAGAGTACCCGCGCACTGTCCTCGAGCGGTTCTCCGCGACCGATCTGGGTGTCCTTCGGCGACAGGAACAGCGCGTGTCCCCCCAGCTGTGCCATGCCGGTCTCGAAGGAAACCCGCGTGCGCGTGGACGATTTTTCAAAGATCATGGCCAGCACGCGGTTCTTGAGGGGTTCATAGATCCGCCCCTCGCGCTGCCACTGCTTGAGTTCCATGGCGCGCGTGACCAGACCGCGCAGTTCGTCGCCGGAGAAGTCCAGCAGGGTCAGGAAGTGGCGTGGATTCATGCTGGACTCCCGGCAACAAATTCCTTCACGAGTTCGCTCACCGTAGACACGATCTCATCCGCCTCGGCGTCGCTCAGAATCAACGGCGGCAGCAGGCGCAGCACGCGTTCCGCGGTGACGTTGATCAGCAGGCCGCGCTCCAGCGCACGCTCCATCAGGACGGCGCAGGGCTGTTCCAGTTCGATGCCGAGCATGAGGCCGAGGCCACGGATGGAGCGTATGCCTTCCTCCCCGTCCAGCTGCTGCCGGAAGTCCGCCAGCATGCGGGTCCCCAGTCGGTCCGCGCGTTCCACCAGGCCGTCGCGTTCGATGACCTGCAGCACCGTGCGCGCGGCGCTGCACACCAGCGGATTGCCACCAAAGGTCGAACCGTGGTTCCCCGGCTTGAAGATATCCGCGGCCGCACCCCGGGCCAGACAGGCACCGATGGGTACGCCGTTGCCGAGACCCTTGGCCAGGGTCATGACATCGGGCCGGATTCCGGCCCGCTGGCAGGCAAACCAGTGGCCGGTGCGCCCCATGCCGGTCTGGATCTCATCCAGCATCATCAACCAGCCGTGCTCGTCGCACAGCTGTCGCAAGCGCGGCAGATACTGCTCCCCGGGGATGCGAACGCCGCCTTCGCCGAGCACCGGTTCCACCAGTACCGCGACCACGTTGGGGCTGTTTTCGGCGATGGTGCGCAAGGCGTCCAGGTCATCGTAGGGCGCGCGCAGGAAGCCCGGAACCAGGGGTTCGAAGCCGGCCTGGATGCGGCGGTTGCCGGTGGCCGTCAGGGTTGCCATGGTGCGGCCATGGAAACTGCCCTCGCAGACGATGACCTGCGGCGTGTCGATGCCCCGTTCGTGGCCGTGGAGGCGTGCCATCTTCAGGGCGGCTTCGTTGGCCTCGGCTCCGGAATTGGAGAAGAACACCCGCTCCATCCCGGCAATCGCGCACAGCTCGTCCGCCAGCCGCTCCTGCTGCTCGATGTGATAGAGGTTGGAGGTGTGCAGCAGCTGCCGTGCCTGCCGGCACAGGGCTTCACCGATCTCCGGGTGGGCGTGGCCCAGTCCGCAGACCGCGATACCGGACAGGGCATCGAGGTAGCGGCGCCCCTCGCCGTCGAACAGGCAGGCGCCCTCGCCGCGCTCGAAGCGGACGGGCAGCGGCTTGTAGGTGTTCATCAGGTGTTCGGACATCGGCCACCCCGAAACGAAAAGGCGCCTCCGAAGAAGGCGCCGAGCCAAAAAAACAATTTTATAGCCTATTCCCCTCCCGGTTCAAATAAAAAACCCGGCCGGGGGCCGGGTTCCGGTACGCGGGGCGTGACCGTTCAGGCAAGGTTGCCGGCGACGAAGTCCCAGTTCACCAGGTTCCAGAAGGCTTCCACGTACTTGGGACGGGCGTTGCGGTAGTCGATGTAATAGGCGTGCTCCCAGACGTCGCAGGTCAGCAGCGGGGTGTGTCCGTCCACCATGGGATTGCCGGCGTTGCTGGTGTTGACGATTTCCAGGCCATCATCCTTGTTCCTGACCAGCCAGGTCCAGCCGGAACCGAAATTGGTCACGGCAGAAGTGGAAAACTTCTCCTTGAAGGCGTCGAAGGAACCGAAGGCCTGGTTGATGGCATCGGCCAGGGCGCCGGAGGGTTCTCCGCCGCCGTTGGGGCTCAGGCAGTTCCAGTAGAAGGTGTGATTCCATACCTGCGCGGCGTTGTTGAAGATGCCGCCGTCGGCCTTCTTGATGATGTCCTCGAGCGAGGCGTTCTCGAATTCGGTGCCTTCGATCAGCTTGTTGAGGTTGGTGACATAGGTCTGGTGATGCTTGCCATAATGGTATTCCAGTGTTTCCGCCGAGATGTGCGGTTCCAGGGCATTCATCTCATAGGGCAGGGGGGGCAGTTCGTGTGCCATGCTTCGTTCTCCTTCCGTAAGTGTCTTGTATTGATCGAGCGCTCTGTCGAGAATGGCGTATTCTAAAGAGTTCGCGGCTAATAACCAAGTAATTTGCTAGGTTACTGCAGCCGTTTTGCCTGCGAGGGGAAAATAGCGCGTGGACGCCATCCAGCTGGGGATCTTCGCCAGTCGCATTTCCGCCGTCTGTGACGAGATGGGAGCGGTGCTGCGGCGCACGGCCTTCTCGCCCAATATCCGCGACCGCCTGGACTATTCCTGTGCCGTGTTCGATCCGCACGGGCACCTTTGCGCCCAGGC
>DROT01000190.1 GCA_011321775.1 Gammaproteobacteria bacterium
CTGACCGAATCGACCGCGCCTTGAAATGGGCCCACTTTTCAGGAAAAAGCCGGCCGTTGTCTGAGCGCAGCGAGTTCAGGCCGGCCCTGAAAAGTGGGCCCATTTCAAGGAAACAAGCGGTCGTCTGAGGGAAGAGGCATCCCCCGCGCTCGCCGGGCTGAACGGCTGCCTTTTGACCTCCCTGCCTAGGATCCTGTCCGAGTAATGGGGGCCGCTGTGCTGCGCTCGCAGCAGGTCCATCATTACTTCGGACAGGCTCCTAGTCACGCCTTTGCACGAACATGGCATCGCCATAGCTGTAGAAGCGGTAGCCCTGGGCGATGGCGTGGCGGTAGGCCGCCATCACCGGTTCGAAGCCGGCAAAGGCGCACACCAGCATCAGCAGGGTCGACTGCGGCAGGTGAAAGTTGGTCAACAGCGCATCGACCACCCGGAACCGGTAGCCGGGCGTGATGAACAGACGCGTATCACCGCTCCACGGCGCCAGCTCGCCACCCCGCGCCGCCGTCTCCAGACTGCGCACCACCGTGGTGCCGATGGCCACCACCCGGCCACCCCGGGCGCGGGTGGCCGCCACCGCCTGGCAGACCTCCTCGCTCACGTGCACCGCCTCGGCGTGCATGGTGTGTTCCTCGAAGCGTTCCACACGCACCGGCTGGAAGGTACCGGCACCCACGTGGAGGGTGACAAAGGCCGTGTGAACGGCGCGTGAACGCAGGCGCTCGAACAGGGCCTCGTCGAAATGCAGGCCGGCCGTCGGCGCCGCCACCGCCCCCGGGTGGCGCGCGTACAGGGTCTGGTAGTCATCGTGGTCGGCGCGGTTGTCCGGACGCTGGATGTAGGGCGGTAGCGGAACGTGCCCATGCCGTTCCAGCAGTTCCAGCAGCGGCACATCACCCGGGAATTCCAGCTCGAACAAGTCCCCTTCGCGTCCGAGCACGGTGACCACCGGGGCCCCCTCGTCCAGCAACAGTTCGGTGCCCGGACGCGGAGACTTGCTGGCACGAACGTGGGCCAGCACGCGATGGCCGTCGAGCACCCGCTCCACCAGCACCTCCACCCGCCCGCCACTCGCCTTGCGCCCGTACAGACGTGCGGGAATGACGCGGGTATCGTTGAACACCAGCAGGTCACCGTCGTGAATCAGGTCGGGGAAATCGGCCATGCGCCGGTCGTGCAACCCTCCGCTGGCACCCATTTCGAGCAGCCGGCTGCTGCTGCGGGGACTCGCCGGCCGTCCGGCGATCAGCCCCGGCGGCAGCTGGTAGTCGAAATCCGTGGTTTTCATCAGGCGCAGCATGGTAGCACAGCGGGGCACCCGTCCCTCGCCGGGAGGCGTGTTGCGGCGACTGCAGGAATCCTTATACTGGCCCGCTCAGCGCCCGCAGGGCGAAGCTGCCGGGGTGGCGGAACTGGTAGACGCGCCGGATTCAAAATCCGGTTCCGGCAACGGAGTGTGGGTTCGATTCCCACCCTCGGCACCACCCCTTCCCAGCAGCCCCACGTTACAGGAACAAGCTCGATGGCGAGCCGCGGTCGCGACACGGCTTTCGATCCCACCGCCGGGGAGGAGACGGAACTTGGCCCTGGAACATCGACACGAACGGCGTGTCCCCTGTGAACTCAGGGTGGCCCTCTATCGTAGCGGCAAACGGATCGGCACGGCGCTTACCCGTGACATCAGCAACGAAGGGGCGCATATCCTCACCGACACCCCGCTGCGGCGCAACGAGATCGTGGAAATCGTGTTCGTGGACGACGTCAGCCTGCCGGGCTGGCCGCTCAGCGAACGAGCCATCGTCACCCATACCGGCGACGGCCACGCCGGCCTGTGGTTCGGGAATCCCCCGGGCGGCGACCCCGCGGCCTGAACGCCTGGCGGCGCGCGGCCGCTCGACAAGCAAGGCGATTGACCTATAATCCCCCCCTTTCACCGATTCTGCCGTGGGAGCCCTCATGCCCGGAACCCGATATTCCCTTGAAGTACAACCCCGAATTCCGGAAAAGCTGAGCCGCCTGGAAGAACTCGCCAACGACCTGCTCTACAGCTGGGACCGTTCGGTCCGCTCCCTGTTCTTCCGCCTGGACCCGGCCCTGTGGGACAGCTGCGGCCACAATCCCAAGGTCTTCCTGCACCGCGTGTCGCAGCAGCGCCTGGACCAGGCCGCCGAGGACCGCATCTACACCGAGGCCTATACCCGTATCCTGGCCACCTACGACAGCTACAAGGAAGAGCAGCAGCGCAAGTCCATCAACGACTACATCGACCCCAAAAAGGACCTGATCGCCTACTTCTGTGCCGAATTCGGACTGCACGAGAGCCTGCCCATCTATTCCGGCGGCCTCGGCATCCTCGCCGGCGACCACTGCAAGGCCGCCAGCGACCTGAGCATACCCTTCATCGCGGTGGGCATGCTCTACCGCCAGGGCTATTTCACCCAGACCATCGACGAGCACGGCAACCAGGTGGCTCACTACACCACCACCGACTTCGAACAGCTGCCACTGGCGCCGGTACGCGACGACGATGGCAACGAGCTACGGGTACAGGTCGATTTTCCGGGTCACCCGGTGCACCTGAAGATCTGGCGCGCCAATGCCGGTCACATCACCCTCTACCTGCTCGACAGCGACCTCCCCGAGAACGAGGAGGCCGACCGCGCCATCACCTACCAGCTGTATGGCGGCGACATCAACACCCGCATCCGCCAGGACATCGTGCTCGGTATCGGCGGCACCCGCGCGCTGCGGCTGCTGGGATACCAGCCCACCGTGTGGCACATCAACGAGGGACACGCGGCCTTCCAGATCCTCGAACGCTGCCGCGAGCTGGTCGCCGGCGGACTCGACTTCGCCGCCGCACTCGAGCAGGTGGCCGCGGCAACGGTGTTCACCACCCATACGCCGGTACCCGCGGGACACGACATCTTCGACCACAGCCTGGTGAGCAGTTACTTCGGCGAGTACGCCGGTCACCTGGGCCTCTCCATGGAAGCCTTCCTGGCACTGGGCACCAGTCCCTCCAACCAGGGCAGCTTCAACCAGACCGTGCTGGCGCTGCGCGGCTCACGCTTCCACAACGGCGTCAGCCGCATCCACGGCCAGGTGGCCTCGCGCATGGAGGGCTACGTCTGGCCGCAGATTCCCGACGAAGAGAATCCCATGCGCTACGTCACCAACGGCGTCCACGTGCCCACCTTCCTGGCGCACGAATGGAGCAACCTCTACGACATGCGCTTCGGCATGGAATGGCGCAACGAGCTCATCAACCAGGACTACTGGGAACGCATCGACGAGATACCCGACCACAGCTTCTGGAGCCTGCGCCAGTCGCTCAAGTCGGAACTGTTCAACCAGGTGCGCCGCCGTATCGTGCTGCAGTGCCGCCGCAACCGTTGCGGCGAGGCGCACATCGACCGGGTGACGCGCCTGCTCAGCCCGCACGAGTCGGACATCCTGACCATCGGTTTCGCACGCCGCTTTGCCACCTACAAGCGCGCCACCCTGCTGTTCACCGACCCGGAACGGCTGGCGCGGCTGATGAACGACCCGAAACGGCCGGTACTGCTGATCTTCGCCGGCAAGGCGCACCCCAACGACCTGCCCGGCCAGCAGTTCATCCAGGTGATCCACGACTTCTCGCGCCGGCCCGAATTCATCGGCAAGATCCTGCTGCTGGAAGGCTATGACCTGTCACTGGCGCGCAAGCTGGTTTCCGGCGTCGACGTGTGGCTGAACAATCCGGAGTATCCCATGGAGGCCAGCGGCACCTCGGGACAGAAGGCGGGCATCAACGGCGTCATCAACCTCAGCGTGCTCGACGGCTGGTGGGGCGAGGGCTACAACGGCGAGAACGGCTGGGCCATCACGCCGCACGACCAGCACTACGACGCCGCCTTCCGTAACCAGGAAGAGGCCAACGAGCTGCTGGAGATTCTGGAGCACCAGGTCATCCCGCTGTACTACGACCGCAACGGCCACGGTTTTTCCGAGGGCTGGGTGCACATGTCCAAGGCTTCGATGAAGTCCATCCTGCCGCAGTTCAACTCCCAGCGCATGGTGATGGACTACATCAAGGGCTTCTACAGCCCGGCGGCCCACCAGGGCCGACGGCTGGCGAAGAACCGCCATCACGGGGCCCGTGAGCTGGCCCGGTGGAAGGAGAAGGTCAACCAGGTGTGGCCTTCGGTCAGCCTGCGCCGCGTCGACCAGGCGCCCGAGGCCGTCATGGCGGGGGACCGGGTGCGCATCCAGGTGGCCGCCCAGCTCGGCGAGCTGACCCCCGAGGATGTACGGCTGGAATGCGTGATCGGTATCGAGGACGAACACCACCAGTTCCAGGCCAGCGACTACTTCGGCTTCAGCGCCGAGACGAAGCTGGACACCGGCGAGACCCTGTTCACGCTCGACCTGGACCCGCCGCTGCAGGGCTGCAGCAATACCAGATCCGCATCTACCCCCACCACGAGCTGCTCAGCCACCGCTTCGAGACGGGACGCATGGTCTGGCTGTAGCTTCGGTTGCCAGTCTCTCTGTGATTGGCCACGGAAACACGCGGAAGCCCGGACAGAATCGGTGGCAACCATTTGGCTCCGTGGGGGTGGGTGACGCCTCTGACCGAATTGACCGCGCCTTGAAATGGGCCGGATTTTCCGGAAAAAGCCGGCCGTTGTCTGAGCGCAGCGAGTTTAGGCCGGCCCGGTAAATCCGGCCCATTTCAAGGAGAAAAGCGGTCACCTGAGGGAAGAGGCGTCACCCACCCCCACGGAGCCAAATGGTTACAAGACATTTCCGTGTTCTTCCGTGTGTTTCCGCGGCTAATAACAAAGAGGCCAGACAGCGGCACCCTCAGCGGCGCCCGTAGAGGCCGGTCCACTCCTGCAGCCGGGCGCGGTGCTCGTCCTGCAGCTGCTCCCACTGGAAGCGCCAGCGCCAGTTGCCGTCGGCGATACCGGGCACGTTCATGCGATGGGCGCCGTCCAGGCCGAGGACGTCCTGCATCGGGATGACCGCCAGGCGGGCCACCGAGGCCAGCGCCACCCGCACCAGCAGCCAGGGCATGGGTTCGCCCGAGTCGCCCAGGTAATGGCGCACGAAGGTGCGCTGTTCGTCCGCGAGATCCTGGTACCATCCCAGGCTGGTGTTGTTGTCGTGGGTGCCGGTATAGACCACGCTCATGACTTCGTGGTTGTGCGGCAGGTAGGGATTCTGCGAGGAGCCATCGAAGGCGAACTGCAGGATCTTCATGCCCGGCAGACCGAAACGCCTGCGCAGCTCGGTGACCTCCTCGGTGATCACGCCCAGATCCTCGGCCACCAGCGGCAATTCTCCCAGCTCCTGCTTGAGGGTCTCGAAGAAGGCCGTGCCGGGCGCCTTGACCCAGTGTCCGCCGGCCGCCGTCTCGGCATGTGCGTCGACCTCCCAGTAGGCCTCGAAGCCGCGAAAATGATCGATGCGCACCAGATCGAACATCTCCATCTGTGAACGGATGCGTTCCACCCAGCACTTGAAGCCGTCCGCCTGCAACACGTCCCAGCGATACAACGGATTGCCCCACAGCTGGCCGGTCTCGGAAAAATAGTCCGGCGGCACGCCGGCGACCTTCTCCAGACGCCCCTGTGCATCCACGGTGAACCACTCGCGGTGTGCCCATACCTCGGCCGAATCATGGGCGACGAAGATGGGGATATCGCCGAACAACAGCACGCCGCGATCGTTGGCATAGTGGCGCAACTGTTTCCACTGGCGGTTGAACAGGAACTGCTCGAAGCGAACCTGTTCGATGGCACCGGCGAGGCGGCGGCGCTGCTGTGCCAGTGCTTCGGGCTGGCGGTCGCGCACCGCTTGCGGCCACTCGTACCAGGCGCGGCCACCGTATTCGTCGCGCAGTGACTGGTAGAGGGCGAAATCGTCCAGCCAGTGGGCATGCTCCTCGACAAAGCGCGCATAGGCCTGCCGTTCGTCGTCGTTGGCCCTGGAGCGAAAACCGTTATGGGCCGCCACCAGACGCACCTTGCGCTGGGCGTCGACGTCCTGTTCCGGATCCAGCTCCGCCACATCGAGCCAGCCCAGGTCGACCAGCATCTGCAGGCTGATGAGCCGGAAATTGCCGGCGTGGACCGACAGGCACTGGTAGGGCGACAGATCCTCGTGGGTCGGCCCCAACGGCAGGGTCTGCCACAGACCGATACCGCTGTCGACCAGGAAATCGACGAAACGGTAGGCATCCGGGCCGAGATCGCCGTTGCCGGCAGCCCCCGGCAGGGAGGTCGGATGCAGCAGAATACCGGCGCGTCGGCGCTCGAATACGTCCATGATGTCGCTAGCGTCCCTTGAGTCCTGCGTCAGTCACGCAACTGACCGTGTCGCATGGTACCACCGAGTTCGGGATCGCCCGAACCATGAGTGAAACTGTGAGCCAGGTATTCCGGGGGCTCCAGATCGAGCAGCTGGTAGAGGTTCGAGAGGTGCATGCGATACAGCTGCTCGAAATCGCTGACCGAATCTTCCGGATTGTAGTCGCCGAACCACCAGAACCAGTCCGACCCCTCACAGACCGACAGCTGCAGCTGCGCCGCGAGCAGCTGCTCCTCGTCCAGGCGCCCCTCACTGCAGGCCTGGTCGAAGGCACGCTTGGCCTCGATGAGCATCTCCCAGCCGCGGGTCTTGTCCGGATCCCCGATCCAGGTGGAAAAGGTTCCGTACACCCAGGAACCGCTGACCAGGGCAGACAGGCTGGCGCTCTCCACACCCGCCTCGATCGCTTCGCCGAAGGTGGACAGTTCGAGGTGCGGATGCGCGGCCAGCCGCTCGTAGAGACTGCGCAGGAAGTAATAGCCGTTCTCCGGATAGTGTTCCCAGGCGTTCTCGCCATCGAGGATGATGGGCAGCACCCGCTCACGCCCGCCATGCGCCGCGGCGACGCGTTCCAGCTGGTGGATGAAATTGGCGACCGCATCATCGGCATGCCAGGTCGAATAGTTGAAGCCGATCTCGTCCGAGAGGCGGTCGTCGCGGAAGAAGCACAACAGCTCACCGCCGACATCGTAGCCCCTGAGCACCGCGTCCGGGGCCGCCATCGCCGCCTCCCCTTCCGATGCCCCGAGGCTGTTACGCAGCACCGTCTCGCCGCTGGCGGCCCAGCGGAATCCATAGTCGTCGAGCAGTCCCAGCGTGGCTGCGCTGACGCTGCCCTCGGAAGGCCAGCAACCGGCCGGCTTTTGGCCGAAGTACTGCTCGAAAACGCGGATGCCTTCCTCGAGGTGCCAGCGTACCCGTTCCTCCCCCCCGGGATAGACGGCCGGTTCCGGCAGTTCGACGCCCGGCATCGCTTCCCTGGCACTGCCCAGATCCAGCATCAGCGGCATGATGGGATGGGCATAGGGGCTCATCGCCAGCTCCACCTGCCCCGCCTTCGCCAGCCGCGCATAGCGCGGCAGCACCCCGGCCAGCAGCTCCCCCATCAAGACCAGCAGTTCACGGCGCTCGTGGAGGTCGAAGCCGTTGCCCTGTTCCTGCCAGCGCTGCACCCGCAGATCGTTGCGGCGCACGGTCTCTCCGAGCCAGCCAAGGTGATACCAGAACAACAGGTCGATGATGAACTGGTCGTTGAGGTAGATACGGTCTTCGCAGTGACGCTGGTAATGGCGCGCCAGTTCGGCCAGGCGCCGGTAGGCGGGGAAACGTTCGATGACCCGCTGGTGGTTGACGCGCAGGCAGGCGTTGACCAGTTCCATGCGCTCTTCCAGGTGTCCCGGCAGCACCGGCGCCACCAGCGCCGCCAGCAGCGGATCGCGCAACGGCTGGTGCTCGCCGAGGTAGCCGCGAACCTGGCTTGCATAGTCGTCGATCTGTTCCAGCAGCACCGGCGCAAAATTGATCACCGCCCGCGCGGCCGGCACCGCCTCCAGGTGCGCCGCCATGTCGACATAGTCCTTGAGGGCGTGCAGATAGGTCCACGGCAGTCGATACTGGCCGCTGATGAGATCGCAGTACTGGGGCTGGTGCATGTGCCAGCACAGCACCACCCGCAGGCGCCGGTCGGTCACCAGGGGCAATCCCGGCCGCTAGGAGCCTGTCCGAGTAATGGGGCCGTAGCGAGAGCGTGGCACAGCGAGGCGATTTTTGCGATCGTTTGAGGCGCATAGCGGGGACTATGCGACGAAAAGGATCGCAAAAAGCGACCGCTGTGGTGCGCTCGCAGCAGGTCCATCATTACTCGGACAGGCTCCTAGCGGACATAGTGGAGTTCCTGTCCCAGCATTTCCGGGGTGACCAGCACCACCCCGCCCGGGCTGACGTAGAAGCGCTCGGCATCCTCCTCGCGGTCCTCGCCGATGACCATGCCTTCCGGGATCACGCAGCCCTTGTCGATCACCGCGCGGCTGATGCGCGCGTGGCGGCCGACCTGGGCTCCGGGCAGCACCACGGCATGGTCCAGGCTGGCCCAGGAGTTGACCTTGACGTTCGAGAACAGCAACGAGTGACGCACCGTCGCGCCCGAGATCAGGCAGCCGCCGGAGACCATGGAGTCGACCGCCATGCCGCGACGGTCTTCGTCGTCGAACACGAACTTGGCGGGCGGCAGCTGTTCCTGGTAGGTCCAGATCGGCCATTCCTCGTCGTAGAGATTGAGTTCCGGGGTGACCCCGATCAGCTCCAGGTTGGCGGTCCAGAACGCGTCCACCGTGCCCACGTCCCGCCAGTAGGCCTGGCGGCCGCTCTGGGTGTCGCGGAAGGGGTAGGCGAACACCCGGTACTGGCGGATGATGGAGGGGATGATGTCGTGACCGAAATCGTGTGACGACCCCGGCCTGTCGGCGTCCTTGATGAGCTGTTCGAACAGGAAACGGGTGTTGAATACGTAGATCCCCATGGAGGCCAGGGCGGCATCGCTGCGTCCCGGCATGGGGGTCGGTTGTTCCGGCTTCTCGTTGAACTCGGTCACCCGGCCCTCGTCGTCCACCGTCATCACGCCGAAGGCGCGCGCCGACTCCAGATCGACCTCCAGGCAACCGACGGTCATGTCGGCACCGTTCTCGACGTGCTCGGCGATCATCGGTCCGTAGTCCATCTTGTAGATATGGTCGCCGGCCAGGATCAGCACGAACTCCGGGTTGTGGCTGCGGATGATGTCGAGGTTCTGGTACACGGCATTGGCGGTCCCCAGGTACCAGGCCGATTCGATCCGCTGCTGGGCCGGCAGCAGCTCGACGAACTCGCCGAACTCGCCGCGCAGGAAGCCCCAGCCGCGCTGGATGTGCTGCAGCAGCGAGTGGGCCTTGTACTGGGTGAGCACACCGATGCGGCGGATGCCCGAATTGACGCAGTTGGACAGCGGAAAATCGATGATCCGGAACTTGCCGCCGAAGGGCACCGCCGGCTTGACGCGCCACTCGGTCAGCTGCTTGAGCCGCGAACCGCGCCCCCCCGCAAGGATCAGTGCCAGCGTGTCGCGTGTCAGGCGACTGACAAAACGTGGCGTCGGTATGGACTGCATGACTTCTCCCTGACCCCCGTCGATCCGGCATGTTGGGCGGACGCGACCGGACTGTTTAGCCGGCTTCCTATGGTACCATCTGCAGCATTACAGGAAAGCTACCATTTGTCCCGAAAGAGATCGAAGTCCATGTCACCGCAGTTATCCGGTACCCAGAGCACGCCCCCCGTCCTGCCCGAGGCGCTGCAGCGCATCGTCGAAGCGCGTCACCACGACCCCTTCGAGGTGCTCGGACGGCACCGGGAAGAGGACACGGAGGTGGTGCGCGCCTTTCTGCCGCATGCCGTCAGCGCCCGGATCGTCGACAACGACGCGCCCCTGAACCGCATCGACGGCACCGATCTGTTCGAGTGGCGCGGCGCCGCGGGAAGCCTCCCCGAACGCTACCGCATCGCCTGGACCGACGAGGACGACATCGAGTGGTCCGACTACGACCCCTATTGCTTTCCGCCGCAGCTGGGCGAACTGGACCTGCACTGGTTCGGCGAGGGGCGGCACCTGCACGCCTACCGCTTCCTGGGCGCCCACCTGTGCGAGGTCGACGGGGTGGAGGGTACCCGCTTCGCCGTGTGGTCCCCCAACGCCGAGCGCGTCAGCGTGGTCGGCGACTGGAACCGCTGGGACGGCCGCTGCCACCCGATGCGCGTGCGCGGCGGCAGCGGTGTATGGGAACTCTTCATCCCGGGCATCGGTGCACACACTTTCTACAAGTACGAGATCCGCAACCGCGAACACGGCACCATCCACGTCCGGACCGACCCCTACGGGCAGGCCTTCGAACTGCGCCCGGGCACCGCGGCCCTGACCCAGAGGAGCGACACCTGGGAGTGGAAGGATCACCAGTGGATGGAGGCCCGCGCCAGCCGCGACTGGATGCACGCCCCCATGTCCGTCTACGAGGTGCATCTCGGCTCCTGGCAGCGCGATGAACACGGCCAGTTCCTGAACTACCGCCAGCTGGGGGAATGGCTGGTGAACTATGTGCGCGAGACCGGCTTCACCCACATCGAGCTGCTGCCCGTGACCGAACACCCGCTGGACGCCTCCTGGGGCTACCAGACCACCGGCTATTTCGCCGCCACCAGCCGCTTCGGCACACCTGACGATTTCCGCTGGTTCGTCGACCATTGCCACCGCAACGGCATCGGCGTCATCCTCGACTGGGCGCCCGGTCATTTCCCCCGTGACGAGACGGCGCTGGCACGCTTCGATGGCACGCCGCTGTATGAACACGAAGATCCGCGTCGTGGCGAGCACCGCGACTGGGGCACACTGATCTTCAACTACGGACGCAACGAGGTGCGCAACTTCCTGCTCTCCAGCGCGATCTACTGGCTGGAGGAGATGCACATCGACGGCCTGCGCGTGGACGCCGTCGCCTCCATGCTCTATCTCGACTATTCGCGTGATCCCGGAGACTGGATTCCCAACGAGTACGGCGGGCGCGAGAACCTCGATGCCATCCACTTCCTGCGCCATCTGAACCAGGTCACGCATGCGGAGCAGCCGGGCAGCATAATCATCGCCGAGGAATCCACCGACTGGCCCCAGGTCACCCGTCCCGTCGATGTCGGCGGCCTCGGCTTCAGCATGAAGTGGAACATGGGCTGGATGCACGACACCCTGCAGTACATGAGCAAGGAGCCCATCCATCGCAAGTACCACCACAACGAGCTCACCTTTGGCCTGCTGTATGCCTTCACCGAGAATTTCGTGCTGCCGTTCTCGCACGACGAGGTGGTGCACGGCAAGGGTTCCATGCTCGACAAGATGACCGGTGACACCTGGCAGCGCTTCGCCAACCTGCGCCTGCTGTACACCTACATGTACACCTATCCGGGCAAGAAGCTGCTGTTCATGGGCAACGAGTTCGGCCAGTACGCGGAATGGAACTTCGATGCGGCGCTCGACTGGCACCTCATGGAAGATCCGCGCCACGCCGACCTGAAGCAGCTGGTGCACGACCTGAACCAGTTGTACATCCGTGAACCGGCCTTGCACCAGCACGACTTCGAACCCGAGGGTTTCCGCTGGATCGACTGCGACGACGCGGAACACTCGCTGCTGAGTTACTGCCGTCTGGGCAACGGACCCACGGCGGTGGTGGCACTGAACTTCACCCCCGTACCCCGCCCCGGCTACCGCCTGGGCGTACCCGAAGGAGGGGAATACCGGCTGGTACTCAACTCCGATGCCGGTTTCTACAGCGGCAGCAACGCACCGGTCGCCGGCCATTACCACAGCGAAGCGGTACCCTGGATGAACCAGGCGCAGTCGATCGTGCTCGACCTGCCCCCGCTGGCGGGGCTGATCCTGCTGCACCAGCCCTGAGGCACCCTCCCCTCCACGACTTGCATTCCTGCCCCCCAGCCCCCATGTAGACGGCAAGACCCGTCAACGAGGGGGTCGAGCGAAGGAGGAAGTCTCGTGGCACAGATACGCGAACCGGCCGTGGCCGGGATGTTCTATCCGGCCGAGCCGGAGGTGCTGCAACAGCAGATCGAAGTCATGCTCGCGCAGGAGAACCCGGAGCAGCCGGCTCCCAAGGCGCTGATCGTGCCCCACGCCGGCTACATCTACTCCGGGCCGGTCGCTGCCAGCGCCTATGCCCAGCTGATCCCCGTGCGCGAACGCATCGAACGCGTGGTCCTGCTGGGACCGGCACACCGCGTCGCTTTCCGCGGTCTGGCAGCGACCAGCGCACAATACTTCGCCACCCCGCTGGGGCTGGTGCGCATCGACCACGAAGCCCAGGACGCCATACTGGACCTGCCCCAGGTCCACGTGCTCGACGAGGCACACCGCGAGGAGCACAGCCTGGAAGTGCAGCTGCCCTTCCTGCAGGTGACGTTGCAGAAAGACTTCGGGCTGGTACCGCTGGTGGTCGGCGACGCACGTGCGGAAGAGGTGGCCGAGGTGCTGGAACGCCTGTGGGACGGGCCGGAGACCCTGATCCTCATCAGTTCGGATCTCAGCCATTACCACGACTACGAGACCGCCCGGCGCATGGACCGAGCCACCTCGGCGGCAATCGAACAGCTCAATCCACAGGCGATCGACCATGATCAGGCCTGTGGCCGCACGCCGGTGAGCGGCCTGCTGGTCGCCGCCCGTCATCATCACCTGGGAGCGCGAACCCTGGATCTGCGCAACTCCGGCGATACCGCCGGGCCCCGGGACCAGGTCGTGGGGTACGGCGCCTATGCGTTTTCCTGAATCCCAGCGACGCGTGCTGCTGCAGACGGCACGCGAATCCATCCGCCACGGCATCGAGACCGGACGCCCGCTCACGGTCGATCCGCAGAGCTATGAGGCAGCGCTCGCCGAACCCGGCGCCAGCTTCGTCACCCTGCACGAACACGGCCAGCTGCGCGGTTGCATCGGCAGCCTGGAGGCGCACCGTCCCCTGATCACCGATGTGGCGGAGAATGCCTTCGCCGCCGCCTTCCGTGACCCGCGCTTCCCGCCACTGGCGAAGCAGGAGCTGGACCAGATCGAAATCGACGTGTCGGTGTTGAGCCCGCCGGAGGAAATGAGCTTCGATTCGGAACAGGATCTGCTCGCGCAGATCCGGCCGGGCGAGGACGGGCTGATCCTCCAGGACGGCTACCATCGCGGTACCTTCCTGCCGGCGGTGTGGGAGTCGCTGCCCGAGCGGCGCCAGTTCCTGCAGCAGCTGAAGCTCAAGGCCGGCCTGCCGCCGGATCACTGGTCGAACCAGGTCCGCGTATGGCGCTACACAACCGAGAGTTTCGGTGAGAAAGATTCTGTATCTACTTGATTATATTTTTATATATTCGCTTACTCATTCGCGCGCTGACCGGAATCCAGGTTGTCGACTTTCCCGGTCGCGGCCGTGGTCACCATACCCTCTGGAACAGTGCGCCCAGCGCCAGCAACGCCAGCCCCCCGACCAGCAAGGGGTACAGCCGGCTGCGCGGGAACGATGGCGGCCTGCCATACCTGAGCTCGCGGTAACGGATCTCCTCGGCCGTCTCCGGACGACGGCGTTCACGGCCGCTGCGCCGGTCCGCGTGCTGCAGCGACCACGGCTGGCGCTCGCGCCGGTCGCCGGGGCGGCGCTCGTCCGCGCGCATGCGCGCCAGCCGCAGCTTGCGGCGGTTCTCTTCGGTATCGGGCAGCTTCATGACTTCGGGGATCAGCTGGGGCCAGCGCTCGAGCCCACCCCATTCCCCGTCCTCGGGGCGCAACTCGTCTCCCTCGCGGACGCGCCCCAGGAGGATATAACGTGACATCTGTGCCGCCGTGTAGGGACCGCGCTCCACGCCCTCGCGACGGGTATACCAGGCGTCACCCTGCACCGCCCCGGAGCTCATGAAGGAAGCCCTCCCCCGGAGCCCCCGAGTATCCCGTCGTTGCCGCTCATAGCGTTTCCTTCTGTCGGTGGATGTTGCACTATAGGTGCCAGTCACAGCTCTCTCAGGCCGTCTTCATCATGGAACCGACCGGCCCCACGTCCGGAATCCAGCGTTCGCCGGCCTCCGGCCCGTCGACGCCACCGGCCTGGCAGGCCGGTCAGCAACTGCGCGCCACCGTGATCGAGAGCGGCATCGGCCGGGTCCTGCTGTCCGTAGGTAATCGGCAGCTCAGCGCCGAGACTTCACTGCTGCTGGAAAAAGGTCAGGAACTGACCCTGCTGGTACGCAGCCTGGGCCGGCAGCCGGTTCTGAGCATCGTCTCCCGGCTGCAGGAATCGCCCGCAGCAATGGCGCTACGGTTGCTGCTGCCCAGACAGCAACCGGCGGGTACGTTGCTGACCAGCCTGCTCCAGCTGGCCCGTACCCCGAATGCGCCACTGCCACCGGCCGCCGCGGAAACGCTGCGACGCCTGGTCGGCAGCCTGCCCTCGACCGGGTCGGTGCAAACGCCCGCCGGTCTCAGGAAGGCCATTGCCGATTCAGGCCTGTTCATGGAGCAGCGTCTGTTGCAGGCGCCAGCGGCGCTCCGAAACGACCTCAAGGCTGCCCTGCTGCGTCTGGCCGGCGCGTTGCGCCAGCAACCGGCCGACGGCCGGACACCGTCGGCCAGCGACGGTGCAGGCCGGCCCGCGGCCCGGAATGATCCAGGAACGGGCACGGCTGCCGTCCGCCCCGAACGGCCCGCCCCCGGCCACGCGCCACCACCGGCCCGACCGACGGCGACGCCAGCAGCCACGCCCACCAGCCACCAGGTCCGCCGCGCCCTGCAGGCCGCAGCTTCCCTGCGAACCCTTGCGCCGGCTTCGCCCGGAAGCGAGCCGGCCGCGCGGGCAGAGAGCACGACACCGTCACCGGCGAGCGCGGCGGCGCAGCCGGCCCCGGCACCGCCCTTGAGGGGCACGGTCCCGGTGCCCCTGGCACCGGCAAAGGCCGCACTGGAACTGCTGGCCCGGCTCGGCGAGCTGCGTGCCGGTCTGCTGCAGCAGACCGAGTCCGTGCTCGCCCGGATCCAGCTGCAGCAACTGGCCGCACTGCCGCGGGAAGGCGAACGGGGTTTGCTGGAATGGCTGCTGGAACTGCCGCTGCGGCGCGGTGATGTGATCGACCTGTGGTCATTGCGCATCGTCGGCGAGGAAGCGCCGCGACGACGGAAACAACCGGGGCAGCGGCGCTGGTCGGTGCAGCTGGCCTTCGACCTGCCGGGGCTCGGGCCGGTACAGGCGCAGGTGCGACTGACCGGTGAAACGGTCTCGGCGCGTTTCTGGCCCGAACAGCCGCAGACACGGGCGCTGTTCGACGCCCACCTGCAGGAACTGCGATCGGCGTTGACCGGCGCCGGACTGGAAGTCGCCGAACTCGAGTGCCTCCAGGGCCCGCTGCCGTGCGCCGAAAGTCCCGAAACACCGCCGGTCATCGACGAACAGGCATGAGCGCGGAAGACGCAAAACAGCCGCTCGCGGTCGCCCTCCACTACGACGGCGAACGGGCCCCGCGGGTAACCGCCAAGGGCCGCGACGAACTCGCCGAGCGGATCATCGAACTGGCACGCCAACACGATATCCCCCTGCAGGAGAACGAAGCGCTGGCCGGCCTGCTGGCACGGGTGGAACTGGGGGAGGAAATACCGCAGGCGCTGTACCTGGCGGTCGCCCAGGTCATCGCCTTCGCCTATCACCTGTCGGGCAAGACACCGCAGGGGGAGGCGTAGTCGGAGTTCAGGCCACGCCCCGCTGCATCATCAGCAGCAGTTCCGCCTCGCCGCGGGTGAGACCGCAGCTGCCGACCAGCTGATCGACATCGGCACCCTTGTCGATGAGCTGGCTGGCCTGGTTGTAGGAGGGCTCGCTGCTGGTTCGCAGCTCGAGACTGTTCTGGCGTTCGACGATACGATGAACCTGCTGCTCCAGCCTGAGCACGTGGTCGCCGGCGCCTGCCGAGGCACTGCACAGCGCACCGACTTCCTGCTCCAGCTGCTGCAGACGCTGGCGATCGAGGCGCAGGCTGTCGAGCAATTCGCACTGCTGCTGACGGAATTGCCGCAGCTGAAGCAGGCCACCGGCCAGGCCGGCAATGATCAGGACGATGGTGGCGATCAGCAATACCGTCATCATGGCAGCACCTCAGGCGTATTCGTCGATATGCGTGGTGTCATCGTCGTCTTCCCGGCGCCGGCGCTGCCGCTCCTTCTGCTGCTCGCGTTCACCGGGTTTGCGCACCGGCATGTCGCTCTCCTTGCCATGACCGGCGCCGGGCAACACCGGCCGGATGCGCCAGGAGGGGGACAGAGGGCCGATGTCCGTCATCTGCTGTCACCGTGAATGCGCGCAAGCGGGGCTCAGCCACTCACAGGCTGGCCAGATCGTCCCACTCGTCATCGGTGAGCAGCTTGTTGAGATCCACCAGGATCAGCAGCTCTCCGTCGCGGCTGGCGACGCCCTGGATATAGCGTGCGCTTTCCTCGTTACCCACGTTGGGTGCCGACTCCACTTCGGACGGCGGCAGGTCGACCACTTCGGCGACGCAGTCGACCAGGATACCCACTACATGACGGGCACCCTCGATGATGACGATACGACTGGAATCGGTGATCTCGGTCGCCGCCAGGCCCAGGCGGATACGGGTGTCGATGACGGTGACCACATTACCGCGCAGGTTGATGATACCCAGCACGTAATGGGGTGCACCGGGTACCGGGGCAATCTCGGAAACGCGCAGGACTTCCTGTACCTGCATGACGTTGATGCCATAGGTCTCGTTGGCGAGTCGGAACGTGACCCACTGGACGACGGCATCATCGTTGCTTGTGTTGACGGCGGCATTGGACATAGGCGGACCTCGATTCGAACAGTCGTTGCTGACACCCTGGCGTCAAGATTCAGACACCCGTTGCGTTTGCATGAATAATTGCATGAAACATGCCAGTTTTCTGATCACCGGGCGCTCCCGGGTCCCTGTGCGGCCATGCCTGGCAGCTGTCGCCCCAGCGCCTCGACATCCAGCAACGCCATGCTCCGCGCGCGCAGCGTACCGGCGAGCCAGGTGCGCTGCGCCCGTTCGCTGCGCCAGCACACCTCGCCAGCCTCGATCTCGACCACTTCGCCAACGCGCTCGCAGGCGAGCGCCCAGCCGCCGCGCAACCTCAGCACGGCTGTACAGCGCGCAGCGGGATCCCCGAGCGCGGCACTCCGGGCCGCCGGCAACACCACCTGCGCGGTGTCCACCACGCGGCAACTCCCGGCACCGTCCTCCAGGACCCCCCACAGCGGCGGGCTCGATTCCGAACGGGGAGTAACCGCCGTGGCGTCCACCACGGCATCCACCTGATCCAGTGGAATCGCCAGCGTCAGGCCGGCGACCTGAAACGACTGCGCCCGGAAACGGGCGCGCGAGGAAATGCCCGGCTCGTGCAGCGACTGGCCGGCGGACGAGCCCTCCTCCACCGTCGAAGGCACCGCCCCCGACCCGCCTTCGGCGGCCAGCGGCGCCGAAGGCGCCCTGTCATCCAGCAGGGCATCCATCCAGGCACCCAGCGCACGCTGCGGATCCAGCAACGCGGTTTCCTTGTCCCAGGCGTTCATCGTGCCGCCACCCTGGGCAGCTCCGCCGAGGCCTGTTGCAGCCAGCGCAACAGCGACGCATAGGCCTCGCTGCCGCGCGCCCCGGGACTGTGCAGGTTGATCGGCAGTCCAGCCCGGCTGGCTTCCCGGAAACGGGTGTCGACCGGCACTACCCGCGGCCACAGCTGCTCGCCGTAGCGGTCTCGCAGATTGCGCAGCGCCTCGGTGGAAGCGCGCGTTCGCCGGTCGAAGAACGTCGGAACAATGGTACAGGGCGGGACGCCGCCACGGGAACGACCGACCATTTCCAGGGTACGCAGCATGCGCTCCAGACCCTTGAGCGCCAGAAACTCGGTCTGCACCGGGATCAGCAGGCGCTCGCAGGCGGCCAGGGCGTTGACCATCAATATGCCCAGCATCGGCGGACAGTCCATCAACACGTAGTCGCAGTGCGGCTGCAGCCGGGCCAGCGCGCGCCGGATCACCAGCCCCATACCGCTGCGCTGGCCCAGCTGCCGGTCGAGCGTGGCCATGGCCGTGGAGGCCGGCATCAGCGACAGCCGATCCACGCCGGTCGCCCGCAGCAAGGAGCGCACCTCGACCGGCTCCGCACCATCGGACTGGGCCCGGAACAGCTCGTAGACGCTGCGTTCCGTGGTCTCGGGGTCGAGGCGGAAATACGAAGTCAGAGAGCCCTGGGGATCGAGGTCGAGCAATACCACGCGTTGTCCCTGGGCGGCGAGCAGCCCACCCAGCGTAACGGCGGTGGTGGTCTTCCCCACGCCACCCTTCTGATTGGACACGGTCCATACCTTCACGGTGTCACCCCGGCGTCGGCCCGTGCAGCGGTGTTCTTCACGGGGGCCTGGATCGCCGCCGCGGATGCCGCGGACGGTTTCCGCGAAGGCGTGCCGTCGTCAGCCTCACGCGTCGTCTGCAGGTGATCGAGCGCTCCGCCGACGCGCTGATCCGAGCCCGACATGATGACCAGTACCACGCGACGGTTGCGCGCACGCCCTTCCGCGGTCTCGTTGCTGGCGATCGGCCGGTACTCGCCATAGCCGATGGCCGCCATGCGATGCGGATCCACGCCCAGGCGCGTGAACAGGTGGACAACGCTGGCTGCACGGGCCGCCGACAGCTCCCAGTTGGATGGAAAATCGAAATTCCGGATCGGCACGTTGTCGGTGAAGCCCTCGACATGAATCAGGTTGTGCAGGCCCTTCAGTTTGTCGGCGAGTTTGCGCAGCACAGGCACAGCCTGGCGCGACAGTTCCGCACTTCCGGAATCGAACAGGATACTCGACTTGATCTCCACCTCGATCCAGCGCTTGTCCCGGCGCACATCGATCAGGCCCTCGTCCACCAGATCCGACATCGCCTCCTCGATGGCGTCCGCAAGATCCTGTGAAGCCTGGTCGAGCTCCTGCTTCGGTGCCTCTGCCTGGTCCGAGGCCGGCTTTTCCTTCACCGGAGTCCTGACCGGAGCCGGCAGCGGCACCTTGAACAGCTCGATCATCGGTTTGGGCCCTTCCATCAACTCGTCGACCTGTCGGGGTGAGCGCACCAGCTGACCCACCTGTATGGGATCGAGGCTGCGCGCCGGATCGCGGAAGGCGGCGACGATGGAATCGGAAAGCACACGGTATTTGCCTTCGTTGACCGAGGAGATGGAATACATCACCACGAAAAAGGCGAACAGCAGGGTGATGAAATCGGCGTAGGACACCAGCCAGCGTTCGTGGTTCTCGTGTTCCTCGGTACGTTTCTTTCTTGCCATGTCACCGTGCCCGAAGTGGAGTACGTCCGCAGCCGCGTCTGCGGGACTAGTGATAATAACCCTGCAGCTTGGTCTCGATGTTGCGCGGGTTCTCACCCTCCGCAATCGAGATCACGCCCTCGACCACCATTTCCCGGAAGCGGGTCTGGCTCTGCACCTGGCTCTTGAGCTTGTTGGCCATGGGCAGAAACAGCAGGTTGGCAAAACCGACACCATAGATGGTCGCCACGAAGGCGGTGGCAATACCGCCACCGAGCTTGGAGGGATCCGCCAGGTTGTTCATGACGTGGATCAGTCCCATGACGGCACCGATGATGCCGATGGTCGGGCTGTAGCCGCCCATGCCTTCGAACACCTTGGCTGCCTGCAGATCCTGGTGTTCCTTGTTGTCGATCTCCACCTCCAGGATGGAACGGATCACTTCCGGCTCGCTGCCGTCGACCAGCAGCTGCAGCCCCTTGCGGGCGAACAGGTCGGGTTCTTCCTCGGCGACGGCTTCCAGGCCGAGCAGACCTTCACGACGGGCAATATTGCTCCAGTTGACGATCTTCTCGGCCGCTTCGCGCGGGTTGAGCCGAACCGGAACCAGCACCCAGGCCGCAATCTTCATGGCGCGCACGAAGGTGTGGATGGGGGTCTGCACCATGACCGCACCGAGCGTGCCGCCAGCCACGATGACGAAGGCGGTCAGCTGCACCAGCGAGGCCACATGCCCGCCTTCGAGCACGTTGCCGCCGAGGATGGCGACCAGCGCCAGCAGGATGCCGATGGTGCTCAGGATATCCATGTCAGCGTCCCGCCGCCTCCGCCAGCGCCGGGCCGATATCGCGCAGCGACAACACCTGGTCGCTCAGCCCGGCTTCGGCCACCGCCATGGGCATACCGTAGATGACACAGCTGTCCTCGTCTTGGCTCCATACCAGGGCACCATGCTGCTTGAGAATGCGCGCACCCTCACGGCCATCGGCGCCCATCCCGGTCAGCACCAGCGCCAGCGCCTGCCCGCCATAGACGGAAGCCACGGAGTTGAAGGTGATGTCGGCGCAGGGCTTGTAGTGCAGGGCCGGCGAGCCGTCGCCGATGCGTACCAGGACGTCGCCGCCCTGCTGCTCCAGCGTCATCTGGCGCCCTCCCGGCGCAATGTACACCTGACCCGCGCGCAACCGGTCTCCGTCGGCGGCCTCCTTGACGGCCACGGCACATTGCTGATCGAGGCGCGCCGCAAAGGCCGGCGTAAAGCTTGCCGGCATGTGCTGCGCCACCAGCACCGGACAGGGGAAGTCCGCCGGCAAACGGCTCAGCACCTGCTGCAGGGCCACGGGACCGCCGGTGGAACTGGCAATGACGACCACGCGAAAATGACCGCGGGCCTCGCCCGTCGCGCTGGTGGCCGGTTTCGGCCGCGGCGTCGCGGCTCCGGCCGCCGGCGCGCGTCGGGCCACGGCAAGGATGCGCCTGCGCAGCAGCGCAGTCGCCTGTTCCCGGTCACGGGCGATATCCTCGAAACGCTTGGGAAGAAAGTCCATGGCACCCGCCTCCAGCGCCTCGAGGGTGGCCTGCGCGCCTTCGTGGGTCAGGGAAGAGAACATGAGTACCGGGGTCGGACGGGAAGACATGATGCGGCGCACGGCTTCGATGCCGTCCATTACCGGCATCTCGATATCCATGGTGATGACGTCGGGCCGGAGGCGCTCCGCCTGCTCGACCGCCTGCCGGCCGTCGGCGGCGGTACCGACCACCTTGATGCGGGGGTCCGCCTCCAGTATTTCAACGATGCGACGCCGGAAGAATCCGGAATCGTCGACCACCAGTGCACGCGCTACCATGGATCCCGTCCCTTGAATCCCCTGTCAACAAGCGGCGAGCGGACCATGCCGCTGCCCCCCCGTCCCCTGGTGAACGGCCACCGGTGGCCCGCCGGACGGCGTCATCACAGGTGCCCGGCGTGGGCTTTCATCAGACCGGGCACGTCCAGTATCAACGCAATCCGTCCGTCGCCCGTGATCGTGGCGCCGGCAAAACCCGCGAGTCCCTGCAGGAAGGCTCCCAGGGGCTTGATGACCACTTCCTCCTGACCGATCAGCTGTTCGACCACGAACCCGACCCGCTGGCTGCCCACGTGAACCACGACGACGTGGCTCACGGTCTCGCCGTTCTCCGGGCCGGCGCCATTGACCAGCCAGTTGCGCAGATAGAACAGCGGCAGGGCCTTTTCCCGCACCATCACCACCAGCTGCCCGTCGACGGTGTTGGTGCGGCTCTCGTCGAGGTCGAAGATCTCGCTGACACTGCCCAGCGGCAGGGCAAAGGGCTGGTCACCCAGCTTGACCATCAGCGTCGGCATGATTGCCAGCGTCAGCGGCACGCGGATGGTCAGACGACTGCCCTTGCCCGGTTCGGAATCGATCTCGACCGCCCCGTTGAGCTGGCCGATACGGGTCTTCACCACGTCCATGCCGACGCCACGTCCGGAGACGTCGGAGATCTCCTCCTTGGTCGAGAAGCCGGCCGCGAAGATGAGGTTGTAGCATTCCCTGTCGTCGAGGCGTGCCGCGGAATCCTCGTCCATCAGCCCCTTTTCCACCGCCTTGCGCCGCAGCACCTCCGCATCCATGCCGGCGCCGTCGTCCTCGATGGAAAGCAGGATATGGTCACCTTCCTGCTCGGCGGCCAGTACCACGGTGCCGGTGCGCGGCTTGCCCTTTGCCTCGCGTTCCTCGGGGCTCTCGATACCGTGGTCCACGGCGTTCCGCACCAGGTGCACCAGCGGATCGGCGAGCGCTTCCACCAGGTTCTTGTCGAGGTCGGTATCCTCGCCGCGCAGTTCCAGCTTCACTTCCTTGTTGAGACTGCGCGCCAGATCACGCACCACCCTCGGGAAGCGGCCGAACACCTTCTTGACCGGCTGCATGCGGGTCTTCATGACGGCGTTCTGAAGGTCGGCGGTCACCACGTCCAGGTTAGTGATCGCCTTGGCCATGTCCTCGTTGGCGAGCGTCTCTTTCAGCGTCGCCAGGCGATTGCGCGCCAGCACCAGCTCCCCGACCATGTTCATGATGTCGTCGAGCCGGCGCGTGTCCACGCGCACGGTTGCCTCGGCCCGCGCCGGCTGCGCAGCGGCCGCCGCCTTGCCCGCGACCGCGCCAGCGTTCCCGGGCTTCGGCGTCGCCGGCTGTGCGGCAGCAGCCGGCTGCGACTGCTTCGGCGGGGTCGGCGCCTTGCCGCTGCCGTGCAGTTCGTCCAGCAAGGCCTCGAACTCCTCTTCGGTGATCTCGTC
>DROT01000191.1 GCA_011321775.1 Gammaproteobacteria bacterium
CGCCTTGGCCATGTCCTCGTTGGCGAGCGTCTCTTTCAGCGTCGCCAGGCGATTGCGCGCCAGCACCAGCTCCCCGACCATGTTCATGATGTCGTCGAGCCGGCGCGTGTCCACGCGCACGGTCGCCTCGGCCCGCGCCGGCTGCGCGGCGGCCGCCGCCTTACCCGCGGCCGCGCCGGCGTGCCCGGGCTTCGGCGTCGCCGGCTGTGCGGCAGCAGCCGGCTGCGACTGCTTCGGCGGGGTCGGCGCCTTGCCGCTGCCGTGCAGTTCGTCCAGCAAGGCCTCGAACTCCTCTTCGGTGATCTCGTCGTCCGCGGACTCTCCGGCCTTGCCGCCGGCCGGGGGTGTCGGCGCCTTGCCGGTTCCGTGCAGCTCGTCCAGCAGTGCCTCGAATTCCTCTTCGGTGATCTCGTCGTCCGAAGCGTTCACTTCCGGGGACGCGGCAGCGGCCTCGTCCAGCATGGCCTCGAACGCCGCCTCGGCCTCGTCGACCGGCTGCGCTTCCTCGCCGTCCTCCGTCGTGGCCGCCTCCGGCTCCTCCGCGGCCGGAACCGCGAGTCCTTCCAGCGTCTGCAGCAAGCCGGGGTCGGCCGGGGTCGGCATTTCCCCGGACTGGACCTCGGCGAACATGCCGTTGACCACGTCGAGCACCTGCAGGATCGTATCCATCAGCACGGTGTCGGCCTGGCGATCCCCGTTGCGCAGGACATTGAACACGTCCTCGGCACGATGACAGACCTGAACCAGCCCCTCCAGTCCGAGGAAGCTCGCGCCACCCTTTATGGTGTGGAATCCGCGAAATACCGAATTGAGCAGTTCCGTATCGCCGGGGCGCTGCTCCAGCTCCACCAGCTCCTCGTTGAGGCGCTCCAGTATCTCTCCGGCCTCGACCAGGAAGTCCTGCAGGATCTCGTCGTCGGTATCAAGACTCATGTGTCGTTCCTTCAAAAGCCCAGACTGGAGAGCAGGTCGTCGACCTCGTCCTGACCGGAGACCGAACCGCCCTCGGTGGCGACGCCCGGGACCTTGGGTCCGATGCCGCGCATCAGCTGCTCCTCGTCGCGCTTCACCGCGCCGCCGTCTTCGCTCGCCGTTCCCGACTCGACGCCGCCGGAGAGCCTGATCAGCTCAACCAGCCGCTCTTCCACCTCCTGAACGAGCGTGATCACCCGGCGGATGATCTGCCCGGTCAGGTCCTGAAAGTCCTGTGCCATCATCACCTCGGAGAGGTTGCCGTGAATCTGTTCGGCATGCCGGCAGGTCACACCCAGGAAGTCGTCGATCTCGCGGCTCATGCGGCGGAACTCGTCCACGCCCATGTCGCGCTTGCGGAAGCGCGCCCATTTCTCGTGCAGGCCGTTGGAGACCTGTTGCAACTGCTCGGCGATGGGCAGGGTCTGCTCCACGGCGGTCAGCGTGCGATTGGCCGAGGATTCGGTCATTTCGATGACGTGATTGAGACGCAGACGGGCGTCCGGTATGTCGTTTTCCGCCAGCGCCTGCATGCGTGCATCCAGTTCGAAGCCGTTGAGCGCATCGTGCAGCTGGCGCGTCATCTTGCCGAGTTCCTGGAACAGGCCGCTCTCTCGCTGGCGTCCCAGTTCGAGGATCAGTCGATCGGCTGCCTCGACGTCCCCGGCTTCCAGTTCCGCAACCAGCGCGCGGGCACGCTCGAGCAACCCGTCACTATCGAGTTTGCTTGCCGCTTCCATGGCCTACCCCGCTGTCGCTTCGACGCGTTCAAAGATCTTCTCGATCTTCTCTTTGAGGGTAACCGCCGTGAAGGGCTTTACGATGTAACCGTTCACGCCGGCCTGCGCTGCCTCGATGATCTGTTCACGCTTGGACTCCGCGGTCACCATGAGTACCGGAAGAGACGCCAGCTTGGCATCCTCGCGCACGGCCCTGAGCAGTTCGATACCGGTCATTCCCGGCATGTTCCAGTCGGTGACCAGAAAATCGAAGTTGCCATTCTGTAGCATGGGCAGCGCGGTGTTGCCGTCGTCGGCCTCCTGGGTATTGTTGAAGCCCAGGTCGCGCAACAGATTCTTGATGATGCGCCTCATCGTGGAGAAATCGTCCACGATCAGTATCTTCATGTCAGTGTCCAAAGCGACCTCCCGCTGTGTTCTCTGTTCCCGTTCCCGTGACCGGGAAGCCTCCCCTGCCGCTGTTGGTGTCCATCAGTCGCTGGTCCATTCGGTCATGCGCGCCCGCAGGCGGATGAGGGCCTGGCCATGAATCTGGCATACCCGCGACTCGCTCACGCCCAGCACTTCACCGATCTCGCGCAGATTGAGCTCCTCGTCGTAGTACATGGCCATCACCAGGCGTTCCCGCTCCGGCAGGCCGGCGATCGACTCGGCCAGGGCGGCCTTGAAGTCCGCCGAATGGAGGTTGTCCAGCGGCTCGTTCCGCGGCGTGTCGGCCACCGGCTGCGGGGTTTCGTCACCGTTTATGCCGGAGTCGTCGATACTGAAGACACGGCAACCGGTCGAGTCTTGCAGGATCTTGTGGTATTCGTGCAATTCGATGCCGAGCTTCTCCGCGACCTCCACGTCGCGCGCGTCACGGCCTTCCTTGTTCTCGATCTCGCGCACGGCTTCGGCGACCTGTCGTGCCTTGCGGTGTACCGAGCGCGGCGTCCAGTCGGTGCGACGGATCTCGTCGAGCATGGCGCCGCGAATGCGGATGCCGGCATAGGTCTCGAAACTGGCTCCCTGCGAGGCATCGTAGTTCCTCGACGCTTCCAGCAGTCCGATCATCCCCGCCTGGATGAGGTCGTCCGCCTGTACGCTCGGGGGAAGCCGGCTCATCAGGTGGTAGGCGATCCGCTTCACCAGGGCGGCGTGCTTCGATACCAGATCGTCACTTTCGAGTTCGGTGTTTACAACGTACATAGCAGCTCCATTCATACCGGCATCTCCATGCATTCGTTACGCGACTGGATCAGACGCTCTACAAAAAATTCCAGGTGTCCGCCAGCGACGCTCGGTACTGGCCATTTATCGGTTTTCTGCGCCAGGTTCTTGAATGCCATGGAGGCACGGCTGCGCGGGTAGGCCTGTACCACGGCACGTTGCTTGCGTACCGCCTTGCGCAGGTAGTCGTCGTGCGGGACTACCCCCATGAACTCAAGTGTCACGTCCAGGTAACGGTCCGTTACCCGGGAAATCTTGTTGAACAATTCCCTTCCCTCCTGTGCACTGTGAACCTGGTTTGCCAGCACCTTGAAACGATGCTGGTCGTATTCGGTGCTCAGCACCTTGATGAGCGCATAGGCATCGGTGATCGATGCCGGTTCGTCGCACACCACGACCACCGTCTCCTGGGCCGCACGACTGAAACTGGTCACGCTCTCGTTGATTCCGGCCGCGGTGTCGATGAGCAGGATATCGACATCGTGGTTCAGCTCGCTGAAGGCGCGGATGAGGCCCGCATTCTCCATGGTCGAAAGCTCGGCCAGCCGTTTCACTCCCGAGGCGGCCGGCACCACCATGATGCCGGAGGGCCCCTCGACGATGACTTCCTCCAGGCTGCGCTCACCGTCGATGACGTGCGACAGGTTGCTTCTGGGCTGCAGCCCCAGCAGAACATCGACATTGGCCAGCCCGAGGTCGGCATCCAGCAACATGACCCGCTTGCCGGCGTTGGCGAGCGCCACGGCCAGGTTGACCGAGACGTTGGTCTTGCCGACCCCGCCCTTGCCGCTGGTGATCGCAATTACCTGTACGGGGTTCGGTTGTGCCATGCGTCTTAGTCCGGCTGCCTGATCCATTCCTGCTTCAGACATGAACATCCGTCCGGATCCCCCCGAAACGTTCCGCCATCATGGATTCCGGCGGCGCCTCCCCGCCCTCGGCCAGCTGTGCCGCCCGCTGTACCACGTCCGTGGCGCGGGCCGGATGCATGTCTTCCGGAACCCGCTGGCCATCGGTAACGAACATCAGCGGCAGCTGCTTGCGCAGCAATACCGACAGGGCGCCGCCGAGGCTCGCCGCCTCGTCGAGCTTGGTGAGAATGGCACCGTCCAGCGGCACCCCCGAAAACGCCCGGACCGTCTCCTGCAATACCGAGGCGTGAGCGGTTGCGGACAGCACCAGCAGGGTGCTGATCGGAACTCCGACGTCTTCCAGGGTGGAGAACTGCTCGCTGAGGCGCAGGTCGCGCTGGCTCATGCCGGCGGTGTCGATCAGCACCAGGCGCTTGTCGGCGAGACTGTCCAGCGTGGTCCGCAGCTCGCGGTCGTTCGAGGCCACCTGGACCGGGATGCCCAGCAGGCGGCCATAGGTCATCAGTTGTTCGTGGGCACCGATCCGGTAGCTGTCGGTAGTCACCAGCGCCACGTGGCGCTGGCCGTGGCGCAGCACGAAACGGGCGGCGATCTTGGCGACGCTGGTGGTCTTGCCCACGCCGGTGGAACCGACCAGCGCCACCACCCCGCCCTGGTCCATCAACTGTTGTTCGGACACCGGCAGCCTGGCCGAGAGTTCCGACAGCGCCAGACGCATGGCGTGATCCTCGTCACGCGCGTGCACGGCCGGTGCGGACAGGCGCTCGACCAGGTCGCCGTCGAGTTCCATGCGACTCAGTCGGCGCATGACCTCGGTACGAAACGGTTGCTGGCGCTGGCGTTCGCCCCAGGCCAGATGGGCCAGCTGGTTCTCCAGCAGACCGCGCATCTGGCGTATCTCTTCCTGCATGGCGACGATGGCGGGATCCTGTGACCAGTCGACCTGTGGACGGGATGCCGGTGCGACGGCTTCCGCGGGTTCTTCCGGCACCGGTTCTGCCTGCGGCGACGGAGATGCCGGTCGCGAAGAGGCCGCCCCGGCACCGGCCAGCAGAGACTCGTCGTAGTCGATGGCGGAGATGATCTCGATGCCACCGTCGACCTTGCGGTTGGAGAGGATCACCGCATCCGGTCCCTGGGCCTCGCGTACCAGGCGGATGGCCTGGCGCATGTCGGGCGCAAAAAAGCGTTTTACCTTCATTCCAGCACCTCGTCAGAGATCGTGGTCACCGTCCAGGAGTTCTGTTCGCCCCGCGCTTCACCCGGCTGCCGCATTCTGCGGGGCCGCGATGCCGGGCGTCTCCTGTCCGATGTTGGCAACCACCTTGATCTGCTTGTTGTCCGGTATCTCGTTGTAGGCCAGTACGTGCAGCCCCGGTATGCTGTGCCGTACCAGCTTCGCCAGCCAT
This sequence comes from Gammaproteobacteria bacterium, assembly GCA_011321775.1. Classification (GTDB taxonomy): domain Bacteria; phylum Pseudomonadota; class Gammaproteobacteria; order DSM-19610; family DSM-19610; genus Thiogranum. Next base: position 5,203 of record DROT01000191.1, read on the forward strand.
GGCCGGATCGGCGGCGTGACCAGCAGAATCGGCGTCTGCCCGGAGGCTTCCAGCCTGGCGGCGCTGTCGGCCAGCGAGGCATGCATCCGCTCGGCCAGCCCGGGCTCGATGCCAGCACCGCCCTCCGAGACCGCCTGAATGGACGATTGCAATATCTGTTCCAGTGATGGATCGAGGGTGATGACCTGGACCTCCGGCCCCATCCCGTTGATATGCTGAATAATTGAGCGACTGAGGGCGACGCGCACCGCGGCCGTCAGGGCGCCGGGATCTTGACTCCTGGGCCCGTACTCGGCGAGCGTCTCGGCGATGGTACGCATGTCGCGGACCGGGATGCGTTCCTCCAGCAGGTTCTGCAGCACCTTCAGCACCACGCCGATGGAAAGGGTGTTGGGAACCAGGTCCTCCACCAGCTTGGGCGCCGACTTGGCGAGCACGTCGAGCAGCTGCTGTACCTCCTCGTGACCGATCAGCTCGTGGGCGTGTCCCTGCAGCAGTTCACTCAGGTGAGTCGCCACCACCGTACTGGCGTCGACCACGGTGTAGCCCAGGGTCTGGGCCTGGTCGCGTTGCGAAGGCTGGATCCACACGGCCTCCAGCCCGAAGGCGGGGTCGCGGGTCTCGATACCCTCGAGGGTACCGAACACCCTTCCCGGATTGATGGCCAGTTCCCGGTCGGGGTGGATCTCCGCCTCGCCAACCGGCACGCCCATCAGCAGGATGCGGTAGGCCGTGGGAGCCAGCTCCAGGTTGTCGCGGATATGGACCGGCTGGATGAGAAAACCGAGTTCCTGGGACAGTTTCTTGCGCACCGCCTTGATGCGGTCCATCATCTGCCCGCCCTGGTTGCGGTCCACCAGCGGGATCAGGCGATAGCCCACCTCCAGGCCGATGATGTCCACCGGACCGACGTCGTCCCAGCTGAGCTCGCGCGCCTCCGGCGCCACTTCGTCCGCCGAGGCCTCCTCGGCAGCCGGCAGCAGTTCCTGCTGCTGGCGCTTCCACGAATACCAGGCACCGGTACCGGCCACGGCCGCCAGGCTCAGGAAGGCCAGGTTGGGCATGCCGGGGATCAGTCCCATGAAACCGATGATGCCGCCCGATACCGCCAGCACCATGGGATTGCCGAACAGCTGGCTGAGCATCTGGTCGGACATCTTCTGTTCGCTGGAGACGCGCGTGACGATGATGGCGGTCGCCGAAGACAGCACCAGCGAGGGAATCTGGGCAACCAGGCCGTCACCGATGGTCAGCAGGGTATAGTTGCGCATGGCGTCGGCGACCGGCAGATCGTACTGCAAGGTGCCGATCGCAAGGCCGCCGATGATGTTGATGAACAGGATCAGTATGCCGGCGATGGCGTCCCCGCGGACGAACTTGCTGGCACCGTCCATGGCACCATAGAAGTCGGCCTCCTGGGCGATCTCGTCACGCCGCTTGCGGGCTTCTTCCTGGGTCAGCAGACCGGCATTCAGGTCGGCATCGATGGCCATCTGCTTGCCCGGCATGGCGTCCAGGGTGAACCGCGCGCTGACTTCCGATACCCGCCCGGCGCCCTTGGTGACCACCACGAAGTTGATGATGACCAGGATGGCGAACACCACCAGGCCGACGGCATAGTTGCCACCCACCACGAAATCGCCGAAGGACTCGATCACCTTGCCGGCGGCACCGGTGCCGGTATGACCATTGAGCAGCACTACCCGCGTGGAGGCGACGTTGAGCGCCAGTCGCATCAGCGTCGCCACCAGCAGAATGGTGGGAAAGATGCCGAAGTCCAGCGGACGCAAGGCGTAGATGACCACCATCAGGATCACCAGCGACAGGGCGATGTTGAAGGTGAACAGCATGTCCAGTGCGATCGGCGGCAGCGGAATGATCACCATTGCCAGCATCATCACCAGCAGCAGTGGTGCCCCCAGCCCGCTGCGACCGATGTCGCGCAGATTCAGTGTTGCCGCCTCAGTTGCCATGTCGTATCACCTCTTTCATGCTGTACCTGTTGCGGGCCGGATACACCGGCACGCTCAGTGGTCTCCGGGCTGATCGCCCGCGGGCCCCTGGAAGAACTCGTCCGGCACCGGCACGTCCTGCGGCCGCTCCGGCACCACCCCGCCGCGCGCGCTGGCCCTGAGCTGGAACACGTAGGCCAGGATCTGCGCCACCGCCAGGTAGAGGCCGGCCGGAACCGGTTGTTCGATCTCGGTGCTGTAATACAAGGCACGCGCCAGCGGCGGAGCCTCGAACAGCGGCACGTCGTTGGCCTGGGCGATGGTGCGGATCTGGCTCGCCACCAGTTCGACGCCCTTGGCGACCACGATCGGTGCCGCCATGTTGTCGGCGTCGTAGCGCAGGGCCACGGCGTAGTGCGTCGGGTTGGTAATCACCACGTCGGCCTTCGGCACCTCGCTCATCATGCGGCGCTGGGCGATTTCGCGCTGCAGGGAACGCACCCGCGCCTTGACCTCCGGCTTGCCTTCGATGTTCTTGTTCTCGTCACGCACTTCCTGGCGCGTCATCTTGAGATTCTTCGCGTGTTCCCACAGCTGGAAGGGCACGTCGATGGCGGCGATGACGACCAGCGAGGCGCTCAGCCAGATGAAGGAGGTCGACAGGATGTTACCCACGTGGGCGAGGCCGGCGTGTACCTCCTCGCGCCCCAGCCCCATCAGCTGCGGCAGAAAATGCCACAGCAACAGGCCACCGACGGTGCCGATGAGCAGGAACTTGGCCAGCGCCTTGAGCAGTTCCACGGTACCGCGCAGCGCGAATATCTTTTTCAGCCCCGACAGCGGATTCAGCTTGTCGAACTTGAAACCGAGTGCCTCGGTACTGAAGGACCAGCCTCCCAGGGCGATCGGTGCCGCCACGGCCACCAGCAGCATGACGATCAGGAAGGGCACCATGAGTTGCAGTGCCTGTATCAGGGCATGACCGGCGATCTCCAGCACCGCTGCCGGATCGAACAGTCGCGACCGTTCGACGTCCAGGCCCAGGCGCATGACCGCCCCCATCTCCGTGATCATCTTCCCGCCCATCAGGCTCAGGCTGACGGCCGCGGCCAGCAGCATGGCCATGGTGGTCAGTTCCCGCGAACGCGGGACCTGGCCCTTGCGGCGCGCTTCCTCGAGGCGTTTGGGAGTCGCCTGTTCTGTTTTTTCTTGCCCGTCCTGGTTCTCGGCCACCTCAGTGTCCTCCGCGGCCGAGCAGGCTGGCTGCCGTCAGTGCGCCATCGGTCAACTGCTGCAACTGCGGCAGCAGGTTGGCGATCGCGAACACGATGATCACGAAACCCAGCGTCAGGGTTACCGGGAAACCGACACCAAAGACGTTCAGCTGTGGTGCCGAGCGGCTGACCACACCAAAGGACAGGTTGACCAGCAGAATGGAACCGACCGCCGGCAGCGCCACCATCATCGCGCCGGCGAACATCCGTGTGCCCCAGTGGGCGATGGCCAGCAGATCGTCACGCCCCAGGGCACCAATACCGATGGGCAGGCTGTGGAAACTGTCGACCAGCACCTGTATCAGCGCCAGGTGTCCATTGAAGGCGAGAAACAGCAGCGTCGCCACCACCACGTAGTACTGGCCGATCACCGGCACGTTGACGCCGTTCTGCGGGTCGACCATGGACGCGAATCCCAGCCCCATCCCCATGGCGATGGTCTGCCCCGCCAGGATCAGGGTGGCGAACACCAGTTGGATGGCGAAGCCGATCGCCAGTCCGATCAGCAGTTGCTGGGCGGTCACCAGGATCCCGGCCGGTGACAGGGGGTCGAGCGAGGGTACCGCCGGCAGCAGGGGCAGCACGATCCAGGTCAGCAGCAGGGCGATGATGAGGCGTATGCGTACCGGTACGAAACGGGCACCGAAGACGGGCGCGATCGCCAGCATGGCGGCAATGCGGACAAAGGGCCAGAACAGGGTCCCGATCCAGGTGACGATGTCGGCGCTGGTGAACAACATGGCCCGCAACCGTGCCCCGCTCAGCCGATCATGTCCGGGATTCCCTCGATCAGGCCGATGGTGAATCCCATGATGGTTCGCAGCAGGGCCGGTCCCGCCAGCAACAGCACCAGGCCGACCACCAGCAGCTTCGGTACGAAGGTCAGCGTCATCTCGTTGATCTGGGTGGCCGCCTGCAGCATGCCGATCAGCAGACCGACGACCAGCGCCGACAGCAACAGGGGAGCGGCCAGCAGCGCCGTGACTTCCATGGCGTGTTTCCCAACCTCGAGTACTGTTTCAGGTGTCATGGCGCCTCCTCGGCCGATAAGCGCGTCAAACCGCGAAACTGCTCGCCAGCGTGCCCATGATCAGCGACCAGCCGTCGATGAGAACGAACAGCATGATCTTGAACGGCAATGAAATGATCATTGGCGACAGCATCATCATGCCCATGGACATCAGCAGGCTGGCGATGACCAGGTCGATGACCAGAAAGGGGATCAGCAACAGGAAGCCGATCTGGAACGCGGTCTTCAGCTCGCTGGTGACGAAAGCCGGCATCAGCAGGGAAAAGGGCACGTCATCGGGACTGTCGAAGGGTTCGCTGCGGGCGATATTGGCGAACATCATCAGGTCGTCGTTGCGCGTCTGCCCGAGCATGAAACTGCGGAACGGGACCGCGGCGCGTTGCAGCGCCTCGGTGGCCGGCAGCTGTTCTTCCAGATAGGGCTTGAGCGCATCGTCGTAGACCTTGTCGAACACCGGCATCATGATGAACAGGCTGAGAAACAGGGCGAGGCCGATGAGAATCTGGTTGGACGGCGAGGACTGCGTACCCAGTGCCTGGCGCAGGATCGCCAGCACCACGATCACGCGGGTGAAGGAAGTCATCATCATCAGGGCCGCCGGCAACAGGCTCAGCGCCGTCATGAACAGCAGTACCTGTATGCTCACGGTGTAGGTCTCGCTGCCATCGGCGCCCGGCTGCACCTTGAGCGCCGCCAGCCCCGGTTCCGCCATGGCCGCCACCGGCAGGCAGAGAAGAATCAGGACAGTCCAGGGGAACCAGCGTTTCACGATGTTTTTTCCTTCTTCAGCAGACGACCCAGCTGGTCGGCGAAACCACCCGCGGCCGGAGGCATGGCGTTCCCGGCGTCCAGCGGCTGCTCGAGCACGTGCAGCGTCTGCACACGGCCCGGCGCCACGCCGAGCAACAGCTGCGTCTCTCCGACCTGCACCAGTACCACGCGCTCGCGCGTACCCATGGACAGGCCGCCAAGGATGCGCATGCCGCCGCCGGCACCCGCCTGGAAACGGCCACTGCGCTTGAGCAGCCAGGCGATGGCGAGTATCAGTCCCAGTACCAGCAACATGCCCGCCGTCAGCTGCCACAGGCTGTTCATGGCCAGCGGATCCTGTGCCAGTGAACCGGCGACATCATGCCCGGCGGGCGCATCACCGGGCTGGGTAGCCGCGGCGGCAATGCCGGAGAACAGCATCGCAACGCAGTTCGGCAGCAACACTCGGGAGACGGATGGCTGCATGGTCGTTCCTATTTGAGCTTGCGGACGCGTTCGGCGGGGCTGATCACGTCGGTCAGACGGATGCCGAACTTCTCGTTGACCACCACCACCTCGCCATGTGCCACCAGGGTCCCGTTGACCAGCACGTCCATGGGTTCGCCGGCCAGCCGGTCGAGCTCCACCACCGAGCCCTGGTTCAGCTGCAACAGGTTGCGGATGCTGATATGGGTCCGCCCGATCTCCATGGATATGGTCACCGGTATGTCGAGGATGACGTCCAGGTTGGCCTCCTCACCGGCAGGACCGGCGGAAGTATCCTCGAGTTCGTCGAAGGCCGCCGCCGGAGCATTCTCTTCGGCAACCGCGGTCTCGGCCGCAGCCTGCTCCGCCATCGCCTCGGCCCAGTCGTCGGTGGTTTCGGTTTCCTGCTTGTCTGTGTTCTCACTCATCGGCTTCTCCCGCTGCCAACATCATTGATCCAGCTGTTTGGGAAGGACTTTCTGTTCGATCCGGATCGCGCGGCTGCCGTTCTGGATACCGTAACGACCGCGAAAGATCGGCGTATCCTCGGCCACGACCGTCACCAGTTCCGGCAGATCGACCGGGATCACGTCGCCCGGCTTCAGTTCGTTGAGTTCGCGCAGGCTCAGGGTGGTCTCCACCAGCGTGCTGCTGAGTTCCACGCAGGCCTCCTTCATCTCTTCCCGGATGGAGCGCGACCAGCGTTCGTCCTGGTCGCTGCGATCACTCTGCACCCCGGCATCGAGCAGCTCGCGTATGGGCTCGATCATGGAGTAGGGCATGGTGACGTGCAGGTCCCCGCCACCACCATCCAGCTCGATGCGAAAGGTGTTCACCACCACCACTTCGGTGGGGCTGACGATATTGGCGAAGTGCGGATTGACTTCCGAACCCTGGTAGTCGAAGGACAGGTCGAGCACGGGTTTCCAGGCCTGCTGCAGATCGGAGAAGGCGATATCCAGCACCATCTGGATGACGCGCAGCTCCGTCGGCGTAAACTCCCGTCCCTCGATCTTGGTATGGAAGCGGCCGCCGCCACCGAAGAAGTTGTCCACCAGCGCAAACACCAGCTTGGGCTCCAGCACGAACAGCGCGGTGCCGCGCAGGGGCGGTACCCGTACCAGGTTCAGGCTGGTGGGGACAAACAGGCTGTGCACGTATTCGGCGAACTTGAGCATCTGCACGCCGGATACCGAGATTTCACCGCTGCGGCGCAGCATGTTGAAGAGACTGATGCGGAAGTGGCGCGCGAAGCGCTCGTTGATCATCTCCAGCGTGGGCATGCGCCCGCGCACGATGCGGTCCTGGCTGGTGAAATCGTAGCCCCGGATCTCGCCCTCCGGAACCTCTTCGTCGCTCTCGGTCTCTACGTCACCACCGTTGACACCGTGCAGCAGTGCGTCGATTTCGTCCTGTGAAAGAAGATCGTTCACCGCCCCACCCTATTGCATCACGAAGCTGGTGAAGAAGACGCTTTCCACCCCGGGTGATCCGGTCTCCGCCTTCATGACCTTCTGGATCTCGGCAAGCGCCTGCGCTCGCAGTTTTTCCTTGCCTTCGCGGGTATTCAGTTCATAGGGATCCTGGCTGCTGAACAGCATCACCAGGTTGTTGCGGATGGCCGGACGCTGTTCCTTGATCTTGTCGACGGCGTCGGGATCGCGGGTACCGACTTCGACCGTGACCTGCAGGAAACGGATGTCGGTATCGGCGCTGAAATTGACCACGAAGGGGGGATCCAGTGGCACGTAGTTCAACGGCGCCTTGTTCGCGCTCTTCTTCGCTTTCTTCTTGTCGGCCGCCTTGCCCTTGCCTTCATCCTGTGCCGCCGCGACCTCTTCCTCGTCCCCCGACAGGGCGCCGGTCAGCACCAGGGTGGCGGCTGCAGATGCGCCCAGCAACAGGACTACGACACCGATAATGATGAACAACTTGGACTTCGATTTCGGCGCCGAGCCGCCTTCCACGTCCAGATCCAGATCGTCTTGCTGTGCCATGGGTCCATCCCTCGTTTCACTCTCATCACAGGGATAGCAAGACGTATGCCACAGATGGCATCATATTATTCTACTTTTATATCAAATGGTTACAATCCTTTCCCGAGGGTATCGCCGGACTTTTGACGGGGATAAGGGAGAGGTATTTGACGGAATGCCGGCTGTAACTATCCAGCACGGCGAGGGTGGGGGATGCCTCTGACCGAATCGACCGCGCCTTGAAATGGGCCGGATTTTCCGGAAAAAGCCGGCCGTTGTCTGAGCGCAGCGAGTTCAGGCCGGCCCGGAAAATCCGGCCCATTTCAAGGAAACAAGCGGTCGTCTGAGGGA
>DROT01000192.1 GCA_011321775.1 Gammaproteobacteria bacterium
GCCGCCGTCGAAGTGCTGGCAGCTGACGGAGGAAGGTCGGCGCCAGGCCGCCAGCGGCCTGGCGCGCGCGCCGCGACAGCAGCGGCTCCTGGAAACGCTCGCCGCCGCCGCGTCCGGACTGCCGCGCGAGCGACTCGAAGCGCCGCTGGCGGTGATCACGACGCTGCACCGGAAAGGCTGGATACGGCCGGTCGAGAAACCGACGCCGGCGGTCGACACCGCGGCAAGCCCCTACGCCCTGACCGCCGCGCAGCAGGAAGCCGTGCAACGGATCCGCGAGTCCTTCGGTCGCTTTCAGAGTTTTCTGCTGCAGGGCGTCACCGGCAGCGGCAAGACCGAGGTCTACCTGCAGCTCATTGCGCCGCTGTTGCACGCCGGTCGCCAGGTGCTGGTGCTGGTGCCCGAGATCGGCCTCACGCCGCAGCTGGTGAACCGTTTCCGGGAACGCTTCGATACCGACGTCGCCGTGCTTCACTCCGGCCTCAACGACAGCCGCCGGCTGGCAGCCTGGGAGGCGGCGCGCCAGGGCCGTACGGGCCTGATCCTGGGCACCCGCTCGGCGGTGTTCACGCCGCTGAAAGACCCCGGCCTGATCATCGTCGACGAGGAACACGACAGTTCGCTCAAGCAACAGGACCGCTTCCGTTACTCTGCGCGCGACCTGGCGGTGACCCGCGCGCAGCAGCTGGACATCCCCGTGCTGCTGGGCTCGGCCACCCCCTCACTGGAGAGTCTCTACAACGTCCGGCAGGGTCGCTACCGCCTGTTGTCACTGCCGCAACGACCCGGACAGGCCCGCCCGCCGCGAATGCGGCTGCTGGATCTGCGCAATCAGCCCATGCGTCACCTCCTCAGCGAGGCGCTGGCGCAAGCCATGGACAGGCACCTGAAGCGGGGCGGCCAGGTACTGCTGTTCCTCAACCGCCGTGGATTTTCGCCACTGCTGCTGTGCCACGCCTGCGGCTGGGTCGCCGACTGCCGGCGTTGTGATGCGCGCATGACCCTGCACCAGCGCCACGGGGAACTGCGTTGCCACCACTGCGGCAGCCAGCGGCGCGTGGACCGCTTCTGCCCGGCCTGCGGCAGCAGCGAGCTGGTCGGCATCGGCGAGGGGACGGAGCGTATCGAGGAAGCGCTGCGGGAACGCTTCCCGGACCGTCCGGTGCTGCGCATCGACCGCGACACCACCCGTCGCAAGGGGCGCCTCGAGGAAGCGCTGGCCGATGCCGAGGCCGGTCGTTTCCCCATTCTGCTCGGCACCCAGATGCTGGCCAAGGGGCACCACTTCCCGAATGTCAGCCTGGTGGCGATCCTGGACGCCGACCAGGGCCTGTTCAGTACCGACTTCCGGGCCAGCGAACGCCTGGCACAGCTCATCATCCAGGTCGCCGGGCGCGCCGGGCGCGCCGACCGCCCCGGCGAAGTCATCATCCAGACCCACAACCCCGAGCACCCGCTGTTGCTGCAGCTGGTACAGGAGGGCTATCCCGCCTTCGCGCGGGCGGCGCTGGAGGAACGCCGCGAGGCCGGCCTGCCACCCTGGTCGAGCATGGCATTGCTGCGCGCCGAGGCGGCCCAATCGGCCTACCCCCGGGCGTTCCTGGAACGGGCGCGCGAACTGGCCGAGCCCCTGCTCGGAACGGAGGTACAGCTGTGGGGGCCGGTAGCCGCCCCCATGGAACGCCGCGCCGGCCGTTACCGCGCCCAGTTGCTGCTGCAGAGCACCCGGCGTGCCGCGCTGCAACGACTGCTGGATGGCTGGCTGCCCGCCTTCGAGAAGCTGAAGGAAGCGCGGCGGGTGCGCTGGTCGATCGACGTCGATCCCGTGGACCTGTACTGAAATCGCTCAGAAGCGGTAGACGGCACCGAGATTCCAGTAGGTCACGTCCGGGTCCACCAGCACCCCGTCGGCCTGCACGCCCCAGTGATCGCTGAAATTGAACCCCAGGGCGCCGCCCCAGGAGCCGGAGGAATCCGAACTGCTGCGCGAGCGGCCCTCGAAGCGGGTACCGACATCGGTCCAGGAGACCCCGTAGCGCACCTTGAGGTAGAAGCGCTCGCCAACCCGGGCGGCCAGATAGGCCGCACGACTGTCGATGTCCCAGTGACCGCTGCGACCGCCGTGATCGAGATCGCCGTCACTGAGCGTGGTGGTGAATTCGGCCTCGGCCGACAGGTAGACGATCTCGCGCCGGAAAAACTCGTAACCGAGCAGGACGCCGGCATTGGTGGCCGGGTCGTAGCCGTCGATGTCGGCATCCATGAGGCCCGCCGTAGCGGCCGCGTAGAAACCCTGCGCCGGCGCCAGCGACGCGGCCGATGCCAGTATCAGGCCGATACCGATCCCGCCCGTTTTCATTGCTCCCCTCCTCCTGGCAGCACGATCCGTCGCCGTCCGGCGACGTCGCGCGCGCCACTGTTGAATAGCCTCCCGCAGCGAGGATAATAGGCGCCTTTCCAGCCGAACCCAAGTCGATGAAACATCAGCTCTCGCAGTTGCTCGCCCGCGCCGTGGACCAGCTCAGGTCCGACGGTACCCTGCCCGCCGATCTGGAGGTGGACATTGCCGTGGAGCGCACCCGCGACCGCCAGCACGGCGACTACGCGAGCAACCTGGCCCTCGTGCTGGCGAAAACCGCCCGCACCAACCCGCGCGAACTGGCGCACAAGCTGATGCAGGCGCTGCCGCCATCGGAAACCGTGGCACGCGTCGAGATCGCCGGTCCCGGCTTCATCAACTTCTTTCTTGCTGCCAGCGCCTGGCACCGGGCCGTCATGCAGGCCCTGCAGCAGGGAAAGCACTACGGGCGCAGCGACCTCGGGCGGCAACGGCCGCTGCAGGTGGAATTCGTATCCGCCAACCCCACCGGCCCGCTGCATGTCGGCCACGGCCGCGGTGCCGCCTACGGCGCCACCGTCGCCGATCTGCTGGAAGCCGTCGGCTACCGCGTACACCGCGAGTACTACGTCAACGATGCCGGCCGTCAGATGGATATCCTCGCCACCAGCATCTACCTGCGCTACCTGGAACTGTGCGGAGAGGATCTGAGCTTTCCCGCCAATGGCTACCAGGGCGATTACGTATGGGACATCGGCGCCACCCTGCACCGCAAGTACGGTGATGCGCTGCGTCAGCCGCTGACGGAACTGCTCCGCGGCGTGCCCGCGGACGAAGCACAGGGCGGAGACAAGGAAAAACACATCGATGGCCTGATACAGCGCTGCCGCCAGCTGCTCGGTGAGGAGCGCTACCGCGAGGTCTTCGACCTCGGCCTGGAGTCCATTCTCGACAACATACGCCGCGACCTGGAAGAGTTCGGCGTGCACTACGACGAGTGGTTCTCCGAACGCTCGCTGGTGGACGACGGTTCGGTGGAGCGGGCCATCGAGCGGCTGAAAGCCTCCGGTCATACCTACGTGAAGGACGGTGCCCTGTGGTTCCGCTCCACCGACTATGGCGACGAAAAGGACCGGGTGCTGGTGCGCGACAACGGCCAGACCACCTATTTCTCCTCCGACATCGCCTACCACATGAACAAGCTGGAGCGCGGCTACGAGCGCGTCATCGACATCTGGGGCGCCGACCACCACGGCTACGTGCCGCGGGTGAAGGCCGCATTGCAGGCACTGGGCGACGATGCCGACCGCCTGGACGTGCTGCTGGTGCAGTTTGCGATCCTCTACCGCGGCGGGAAACGACTGCAGATGTCGACCCGCTCCGGCGAATTCGTCACCCTGAGAGAACTGCGCCGCGAGGTCGGAAACGACGCCGCGCGCTTCTTCTACGTGATGCGCAAATGCGAACAGCACATGGATTTCGATCTTGATCTCGCCAAGTCGCGTTCCAACGAGAACCCGGTGTACTACATCCAGTATGCCCACGCCCGCGTGGCGAGCGTGATGCGCCAGATGGAGGAAAAGGGCCTGCAGTGGGACCGCGACCACGGCGAGCGCCAGTTGCACCTGCTCGAGGAGGCCCACGAGGACGCTTTGATGGTCAGCATTTCACGCTACCCCGAAGTGGTGGAAGCCGCCGCGGTACATCACGAACCCCACCTGCTGGTGCACTACCTGCGCGACCTCGCCAACGAGTTCCACACCTATTACAACGCGCACCAGTTTCTGGTCGACGACCAGGCACTGCGCGACGCTCGCCTGAATCTCATCCAGGCGGCCCGCCAGGTCATCGCCAACGGCCTGGAACTGCTGGGTGTCTCGGCACCCGACAGCATGTAGTCGCAGCGCGGGCGGATCGGTGGCAAGGGACTACAAGCATCGCGGCCGGCGCAGGCGCAGGAAGAGCGCGCCCTCGCCCTGGCTGTGGGCGCTGACCGGGGTTGTCGTCGGACTGTTCGTCGCCTTCCTGGTCTTCCTGCAGATTCAACCGAAACCGTCCACCGGCGAGATCAGCATGGTGCTGGAGAAGCCGGCCCCGCAGGACACGCGCGTGGTGCGCAAGCCTGAGCCGAAGGCGCCTCCGCCGCCGCAGAAACCGCGCTTCGATTTCTATGACATCCTGCCGTCGATGGAAGTCGTGGTGCCGGAGGAGGAAATCCGCGGCACACCGACGCACGAGGGTGTCCGCAGGGTGGAGCGGCCCGGCACCTACCTGCTGCAGGCCGGTTCCTTCCGCCGCCGCAAGCAGGCCGATCAGTTGCGCGCGCGCCTGGCGATGCTGGGCATGGAAACGAGCATCCAGTCCGTGAGCGTGGCCGGCAACCAGACCTGGCACCGGGTACGCGTCGGTCCCTTCAGCAACCTGCGGGAACTCAACCGCGCGCGCGGCGAACTGAAGAAGAACGGTATCGATACCATTCTCATCCGCCTGAAAAAATAGTCCGGCAGGAACGCCATCAATCTTCGTGGTAGCTGTAGCCGGTGAGGCCGGCCTCGAGTTCCATGAGGAACTGCCGCGCCTGCGCTTCCGGCAGGCCGGCCGCCTTGACACGCTGACGGTATACGGCGCGCAGTCGATCCGGATCGAAATGCACGTAGCGCAGCAGCTCGTCCACCCGCTCACCGTGCTCCTCCTGCGACAGGCGCCAGGAACCGTCGGCGAACACATCGAGGTTGACCGCGTCGGTATCGCCGAAGAGGTTGTGCCTGTCGCCCAGAATCTCCTGATAGGCGCCGACCATGAAGATCCCCAGCAGGTAGGGCTCACCGCCGTCGATCTCGTGGACCGGCAGGCTGTTGCGGATGCCGTCACCGCTCACATAGAAGTCGATACGGCCATCCGAGTCGCAGGTCAGATCCTCGAGCACGGCACGTCGACGCGGTTCCTCGTCCAGACGCTGCAGCGGGACAACCGGAAAGATCTGGTCGAGCGCCCACACGTCCGGCAGCGACTGGAAGATCGACAGGTTGCAGAACAGCTTGTCGGCCAGCCGGCTTTCGATCTCATCCAGCAGAGGTGGCGCGGCACGATCGTCCGCCTGCAGGTGCTGCCACATCAGCCGCAGGGCGGCATGATAATAGCGCTCCGCCAGCGCGCGCTGCCCGAGATCGAGCAGACCGCGACCGAAGGCATCCTGCACTGCCGCGAGCGCCTCCTGCAACTCGTCGTAGTCCGTGCTCCGGGTCCTCGATTGCAGAGCGGCATGGATCTCGACCAGCCGCTCCACCGCGTCTGGCAGCGGCCCTTCCGGCAGCCGCGGCAGCCCGGTAGTGGCGGCCTGCTCGGTGTCGATGACATTGGTGATCAACAGGGCGTGGTGCGCCGTCATCGCCCGGCCCGACTCGGTGACCAGCTCGGGATGGGCCAGTCCGTTCTCCGAGCAACAGCGACCGATGGCGGCGACGATTGTCTCCGCATACTGGTCCAGGTCATAATCGACCGAACAGAAACCGTGGGATGCGGTACCCTCGTAATCCACGCCCAGCCCTCCACCCACGTCCATGACCTGCAGTGGCACGCCCAGGTCGTGCAGCTCGGCATAGAAGCGCGTCGCTTCGCGCATACCCGTGCGGATGTCCTCGAGGCGCGGCAGCTGTGAACCCAGATGAAAATGCAGCAGGCGCAGACGATCGACCATCCCTTCCGCACGCAGCCGCTCCACCATGTCCAGCACCTGCGCAGCCTGCAGACCGAACTTGGACTTGGCGCCGCCGGTATTCTGCCAGTTACCCGCCCCGATGGAGGCCAGGCGCACGCGCACGCCCAGCAGGGGGGCCACCTCGAGTTCGCGCGCCTGTTGAATGATCAGTTCGAGTTCCGACGGTTTTTCCACCACCAGGTAGATACGCAGGCCGAGCTTGCGCGCGATCAGCGCCAGGCGTACGTACTCACGATCCTTGTAGCCGTTGCACACCAGCAGGCTGTCCCGGCGCGCCAGCCCGAGTATCGCCATCAACTCGGACTTGCTGCCGGATTCCAGTCCAACGTGCCCGGCACCGTGATCCAGAATGTGGCGCACCACCGTGTACTGCTGGTTGACCTTGACCGGATACACTGCCGTATAGGCGCCGGCATAGCAGTGACGCACGCGTGCACGCTCGAAGGCCGCTCCCAGCTGGTCGAGACGGTGCTCGAGGATACCGGTACAGCGAACCAGTACCGGCCAGTTGAGCCCCGAGCGCCGGATCTCGTGGGCGAGTTCGTACAGGTCGACTTCGGCGTCGCCGGATGGACGCCGCAGCTGCAGTGTCATATGACCGGCATCGTTGATGTCGAAATAGCCCTCACTCCAGCCCTGGAGGTGGTAGCAGTGGCGCGACTGCCGGATCGACCAGTTCATGGAAGCGCGTGCATGCAGTGATTCTCTATGGTCTTGTCTGTGCACCGCAGAGCGGGTACAGGTAGTATAACCAATGGTCAGGCATTACCGGGAAATGATGGTCATGAGCAACAGACTCGACGACGGCACATGGTTCACCGAGGTCTGCGAGGAAGGCGGCTCCGCCTTCTCGCTGCAGATCCGTGAAAAACTGCACGACGAGACCAGCGACTACCAGCACATCGAGATCTACTCCACCAGCCACTATGGCAACCTGATGGTGATCGACGGTTTCGTGATGCTCACGGCGCTGGACAATTTCCTCTACCACGAGATGATGGCGCACCCCGCCCTGTTCGCGCATCCCGATCCGCGCCGGGTGGTGATCATCGGCGGGGGTGACTGCGGCACGCTGCGCGAGGTGCTGCGCCATTCCTCGGTGGAACAGGTCACCCAGGTCGAGATCGACGAGCGCGTGACGCGGCTGTCGGAACGCTATTTCCCCGAACTGTGCGAATCCAACGGCGACCCGCGCGTGCGGTTCCACTTCGGTGACGGCATCCGCTGGATGAAGGACACGGCCGCCGGCAGCATCGACGTCATCATCGTCGACAGCACCGACCCCATCGGGCCGGCAAAGGGACTGTTCACGGAAGCCTTCTACCGCGACTGCCACCTGGCGCTGGGCGACGCCGGCATCGTCGTACAACAGAGCGAGTCACCACTGTACCATTACGACAGCATCATCCGGCCGATGCACACCGCCATGCGTGGCGCCGGATTCGGCGACAGCGTCAGCCTGCAGTTTCCGCAACCCTGCTATCCCTCGGGCTGGTGGACGGCGACCATGGCGGGCAAGGGCGACATCCGCCGTTTCCGCGAAGCCGATGCGTGCCACAAGAGCTTTGCGACCCGCTACTACAACGCCGACATCCACCAGGCGGCGCTGGCGCAGCCGCCGTTCTTCGACATCGACTGAGCGCTCACTTGCGCAGACGGTCCAGCCGCAGGCGCTGGCGCTCGTCGAACAGCCGTCGTACCGCCAGCTGAACCGCCGCCAAGGTGCCGAAACCGGCCCCGCCTGCAATCAGGAACATGATCAGTATCTGGTACTTGACCGCCTCTACCGGTTCGGCGCCGGCGAGGATCTGGCCGGTCATCATGCCCGGCAGGCTGACCACGCCGGCGGCCGCCATGGCATTGACGATGGGAATCAGCCCGCTGCGGAACACCTGCTGGCGAATGTCGGACACCGACTCGGTGGCGCTGTAGCCGAGCATCAGGCGCGCCTCGATGACCTCGCGCTGCTCCCACGCCGACTGCGTCAGACGGTCCAGTGCCAGGGCGATGCCGTTCATGGTGTTGCCCAGCAACATGCCCAGCAGGGGGATGGCATACTGCGGCTGGTACCAGGGCTGGTTGCCGACCACCACCACCAGCGCGAACACCGCCACCGTGAACGAGGAGACGAACATCGACACCACGCCGATGGCATAGCCCCAGCTGCCGGCAAAACGCCGGTGCTGACGCGCCATCACCTCGTGACCGGCGACCGCTAGCATGGCCAGCGACAGCAGGCTCACCCACAGCAGGCTGGCATTGGCGAACAGTGCCTTGAGCACCAGACCGATGAGGGTCAGCTGTATGGCCGTGCGCAGCGCCGCCACCAGCAACTGGCGGGCCATGCCGGGGTAGACGCGCAGCGAGGTCAGCGCCAGCGCCAGCACCAGCAGGGCCGCCAGCGACAGGTCGGCGACACTCAGGTGAATCACGCCGCCAGCTCCTGCCGCAGACGACCGTCGGCCAGATAGAGTACCCGTGACGCAAGACGCTCGATCTGGTCGGAAGCGTGCGTTACCCACAGGCAGGCGGCATCCCGGCCTTGCAGGTAGTCGACCACCAGTTCCTCCACACGCCGCGCATTGGCGGCGTCGAGGTTGGCACTCGGTTCGTCCAGCAGCAGCACGCGCGGCTCCCGCGTCAGCAAGCGCGCCAGCGCCAGACGCTGTTTCTCGCCGCTGGAGAGACGGTCCACGCGCCAGTCGAGGACCGCGCTGCTGAAACCGAGCCTTTGCAGCAGTTCGCCGGGCCGGCTGTCGAAATGTTCGCCCACCGTGGCCGACCACCAGCGGCTCTCGGCCGGCAGGTAGGCGACCAGGCGGCGCCACTCGGTGGGCGGGTACTGTTCGCGCGGCCGCCCTTCCAGCAGCACTTCGCCCTGGTTGAGATCGAGATCGGCGAGCGCGCGCAGCAACAGCGTCTTGCCGGCGCCGCTGGGCCCCGACAGACAGACCAGTTCACCGGCGGCCAGCGAAAAGGAGATCGCTTTCAGGCCGGGTCGGGAAAGATGGCGAACTTCGAAGAATGTCACACGCTGCCTGCCCTTGGTGGAGTGAAAGGATTGTCGCGTAAACACCCGCGGGAATACAGCCGAGGCCGGTGACGACGAAAAAAAACGGGCGCCGAAGCGCCCGTCGTAACGACCATCCTTGCGGACAGCGATCCCCTGCCCGGCAGGGGCATGGGTGTTACAGGATGTAACCCCGCTCCTCGTGCTGCGTGACATCGAGGCCTTCGGTCTCGTCTTCCGGGGAGACCCGCAGACCGACGATCACATCGATGACCTTGAGGATGATCAGGGTGACAATCGCCGTGTACACCAGGGTGGCGCCCACGCCGATGGCCTGGGCCGTCACCTGCTCGCCGATGGTGCTGTGGCCTTCGGCCAGACCGGCACCACCGAGGCTGGTGGCGGAGAACACACCCGTCAGCAGGGCGCCGACGATGCCGCCGATGCCGTGCACACCGAAGGCGTCGAGCGAATCGTCATAGCCCATGGCGCGCTTGAGGCTGGTTGCGCCCCAGTAGCAGGCCACACCTGCCGCCAGGCCGATCACCAGCGCCCCCATGGGGCCCACGGAACCGGACGCCGGCGTAATGGCCACCAGGCCACCCACGGCACCGGAAATGATGCCCAGTACGCTCGGCTTGCCACTCACCATCCACTCGGCGAACATCCACGCCAGCGCGGCGGCGGCGGTCGCGATCTGGGTGACGGCCATCGCCATGCCGGCGGTACCGTCGGCCGCCAGCTCACTGCCGGCGTTGAAACCGAACCAGCCCACCCACAGCATGCCGGCGCCCATCACCGACAGGGTCAGGTTGTGGGGCGGCATGGCCGTGGTCGGAAAGCCCTTGCGCTTGCCGATGACCAGGGCCGCCATCAGGCCGGCGATACCGGCGTTGATATGCACCACCGTGCCACCGGCGAAATCCAGCACGCCGTAGTCACCGAGCCAGCCGCCGCCCCACACCCAGTGGCATACCGGCGCATAGACCAGGGTGACCCACAGGATGGTGAACAGCAGCAGCGCGGAGAACTTCATGCGCTCGGCAAAGGCACCGACGATCAGTGCCGGCGTGATGATGGCGAAGGTCATCTGGAAGATGACGAACACGGTCTCGGGGATGGTCCCCGACAGCGTATCGACGCCGATGCCGGCGAGGAAGGCCTTGTCGAAACCGCCCCAGAAGGCGTTGGCCGAACCGCCATCGGCGAACGCCAGGCTGTAGCCGTAGAGGGCCCACAGCACGGTGACCACGCCGGTGATGGCGAAACACTGCATCATCACCGAGAGCACGTTCTTGCTGCGCACCATGCCGGCATAGAACAGCGACAGACCGGGAATGGTCATGAACAGCACCAGGGCGGTGGCGGTCAGCATCCACGCCGTGTCGCCGGCACTGAGCTGGTCGTCGGCCAGCACCAGCGCCGGCGACATCGCGGCCAGACCCAGGCCCCACATGGCCGAACGTTTGAAAAGTCTGTTGACAATCATGTTATCTCTCCAGTTGCGCGCTAGAGGGCATCGGGTCCGCGTTCGCCGGTGCGAATGCGGATCGTCTGCTCCAGGGGAAATACAAAGATCTTTCCGTCACCGATCTTGCCGGTGTTGGCCGCGCCGGAAATGGCTTCGATCACCTGCTCGGTCAGCTCGGACTTGACCGCCACCTCGAGCTTCACCTTGGGCAGGAAATCCACCACGTACTCGGCAC
>DROT01000193.1 GCA_011321775.1 Gammaproteobacteria bacterium
GCCCGTCGAGCAGCAGGGCGACCGACACCGCGTAGTAGGGAATGCCGGCGGCGAAGTTGCTGGTGCCGTCCACCGGATCGACGCACCAGACGCCGGTATCGGTGTGCTGCAGGGCTCGCACCTGTTGCTCCCGTTCCATCTCTTCGCCAAGCAGCTCGTAGGCGGGCCACTGTCGTTTCAGGGCATCTGCCAGCGCGGACTGCATGACGCCGTCGGCCTCGGTGACCAGGCTGCCGTCGGCCTTGCGCGAACCGCTATGGCAGCAGAAGCGCGGGGGCAGTTCGCGGTCCGCGGTCTCGCGTACGATCCTTGCCAGTGTATCGAGATCGGTCGGTAGCATTGAATGGAAGAGGGTAGTTGGTATGATCGCCTGTCGGCTGACTGCACTCCTCTATTGTGACACAAAGGGCGTCCATGAACATGAAGAAAACCCGCCATCGGGATTCCGCGAAGAATGCGAGGAAAAGAAAGACGAAGAAGCCACGCAAGGCGGATACCGCCGACAAGTATCGCCTGTACGAACAGTCGGTGCAGTCGACGGATTTCGAGTACGAGTTCGTCGACAGCAACTTCCGGCGCCTGCGCGGACGCACCGCCCGCACGCTGAGGGAGGATTTCTGCGGTACTGCGCAGATGTGCTGCGAGTGGGTGCGCGGCCGGCCGGACAACCGCGCAATCGGCGTGGACCTGGATCCAGAGGTGCTGGCCTGGAGCCGTGAACATCACATCGCCGCCCTGACAGCGGAGCAGCAGCAGCGCGTGCGCCTGTTGCAGGAAGACGTGCGCAAGGTGTCGACCGAGCCGGTCGACATGGTGCTGGCGATGAACTTCAGCTGGCAGATCTTCGAGCAGCGGGAGGTGTTGTGTGACTACTTCCGTTCGGTCCGCGACAGCCTGGTCGACGACGGCGTGCTGTTCATGGATGCCTTCGGCGGCTACGAGGCCTACCAGGAACTGGAGGAGAAGACCCGCCACAAGGGTTTTACCTACGTGTGGGAGCAGGCCAGTTACGATCCCGTTACCGGGCACATGGTGTGCCACATCCATTTCCATTTCGGTGACGGCTCGAAGATCAGGAAGGCCTTCAGCTACGAATGGCGCCTGTACGGGTTGCCGGAACTGAAGGAAATCCTGCTGGACGCCGGTTTCTCCAACGTCACCATCTACTGGCAGGGCTGGGACGAGGACGACGAGCCGGACGGTGTGTTCGAGCCCACCGAACACGGCGAGGCCGATCCGGGCTGGATCTGCATGATCAGCGCGGAGAAGTAGTGCTGGCGGCACACGGCTACGGAATCACGAGGAAATCGGGCGGCCATTGAGCTTCGCTGTGCTCGGCCCGGCCTATGGCGCATAGAAGGCCTTCGGCCAGCGGCGCTTCAGGCACAGCCATTGCTCCGGGTGCTGGCGTATCCAGCCTTCGAACAACCGGTTGAGTTCGGTGCTGATCTCGATGGCGTCGCGGCGGCTGCCATCGTCGCGGGTGTCCGTCAGTGGCGCATGGATCCGCACACGGTAGCGGCCGTGTTGCAGGCGTTGTACCTGTACCGGTATCACCGGACAGTGAAGCCTTGCCGCCAGCCGGCCGGGGCTGGTACCGGTCGGTGTATTCAGGCCGAAGAAAGGGAGGCTCTCGCCCGAGTCGAGGCGCTGGTCCGGCAGCAGACCGACGGAACGACCGCTGCGGAGCTCGCGCACCAGCCGGCGCATGGCCTGATCCTTCGGTACCAGGCGGCAGCCGAGCCGACGGCGCTGTTTCTGGATGGCCTGTTCGAGTATCGGGTTGCTCTGCGGACCGTAGATTACGCTCAGTGAGACTCCCAGGCCGGTGAGTGTCACCCCGACCAGTTCCCAGTTGGCGGTATGGGCGCTCACGTACACGGCGGCTCGATGGCTCTCGATCACGACGCGTGATTCAGGATCGATCTGCAGTTCGAATCCGGCCGGCGACTCGCCCGGGGCGAAACGGTCCAGGTGGGGATATTCGGCCAGCACGCTGCCGAAGTTGCCCCAGATCTTCCTCGCGAGCCGTTCGCGTTCGTCCTCGTCAAGCTCCGGAAATGCCAGCTCCAGGTTGGCGAGCAGGGTGCGGTGCCGGTGAGTCTTCGGCCCCAGCCACTGCATCAGTCGCATCCCGGCGACGGATGCGCGTTCCGCTTTCAATACGCCGGTCAGCAGCCAGAACAGGTACAGCATTCCGGCTTCTCCATAGCGACCTGCCGAGCGCAAGCAGGGCAGTCGGCGTGCCTGTTTTCTGAAAAGTATACGACCCATCGAAGTGACCCCGAGGGACCCGATCCCCGTTGCTGCACAGCATACGACGCCGGCTTTTGTCCTGTCGCTAGACTTGGGGGGACGATTCAAAGTGGCATAGGGGCGCCCCTATACTCCGACGCTGTTGCATGGCTGCCAAGGAGAAAGATCCGCATGCGGACACTTACGATCGACGGGAAAAACATCGTGGACGACGGTCCCTGTTATGTCATCGCCGAGATTGGTCACAACCACCAGGGTCGCCTGGAGACCGCGATGGAGATGTTCCGTGTGGCCCGCGAGTGCGGTGCCGATGCGGTGAAACTGCAGAAGCGCGACAACCGCCGTCTGTTCACCCGCGCCGGTTACAACAAGCCCTACGAGCACGCCAACAGCTTTGGCAGGACGTACGGTGAACACCGTGAGTTCCTGGAGTTCGGCTGGAACGAATACCGCGAACTGATGGACTACGGCAAGGAGATCGGCGTTACCGTGGTGGCGACGGCCTTTGATATACCGAGCGCCGAATTTCTGGCAAAGCTCGATGTGCCCGCCTTCAAGGTGGCATCCGGCGATCTCCGTAACATACCGCTGCTCACCCATATCGCCGAATACGGCAAGCCCATGATCATCAGCACCGGCGGTGCCTCCATGGATGACGTCAATCGTGCCCATGACGCCATCATGCCTGTCAATCCGCAGCTCGGCATACTGCAGTGCACTGCCGGATACCCGGCCGAGTTCGAGGAACTCAACCTGCGGGTGATCACGACCTTCCGCGAACGCTTTCCGAACGTCACCGTCGGTCTGTCCTCGCACGACAACGGTATCGCCATGGCTATCGCGGCCTACATGCTTGGTGCCAGGATCGTGGAGAAGCACTTCACTTTCAATCACACCTGGAAGGGTACGGACCATGCCTTTTCGCTGGAGCCCGAGGGCTTTCGCAAACTGGTGCGCGACCTGCGGCGTCTCAATGTTGCCATCGGCGACGGGGTAAAGCGTATCTATCCGAGCGAGCTCGAGGCCATCACCAAGATGGGCAAGAAGCTGGTGGCGGCGCGCGACCTTCCCGCGGGCCACACCCTGCGGCGCGAGGACATCGCCATCAAGTCGCCGGGCGACGGTCTGCCGCCCTACGACATCGACAAGGTGATCGGGCGTGTCACCTGTCGTCCGCTGAAGGAGGACGACGACATCGTCTACGAGGCACTCAACGGCAGCGAGAGCTGGCTGGAGCTGGCCGCCTCTTGAGCACGCTGTTCAGCCTGGAAGGGGAGGTCGCCGTCGTTACCGGCGCATTGGGGAAGCTCGGGCCGGTATGGACCGAAGCCCTGCTGCAGGCCGGGGCTTCGGTGTTCGCGCTCGACCGGCCGGGGGTTCCCGCCACCCCCCTGTTCGGGGAACTTCAGGCGCGTTTCGGCAACGACCGCCTGCAGCTGGCATACGCCGACGTGCGCGATCGTGACTCGCTGGAGGAAGCCTCCCGCCAGTGCGAACAACAGCTGGGCCTCCCCTCGGTGCTGGTCAACAACGCCGGTATCGACAGTCCGCCCGCGGCTGCGGACAGCGGACACCGTCTCGAGGACATCCCGCTGGAAGTGAACCGCGAGATCCTGGAGGTCAACACCCTCGGCATGTTCCTCGTAAGCCAGGTGTTCGGCCGCGGCATGGTCGCGGCGCGACGCGGTTCGGTTGTCAACGTCGCTTCCCTCTACGCCGGGGTGTCACCCGATGCCCGTTTCTATGACCATATCGAGAGCGATCCGCCCTTTCTCAAGCCTCCGGCCTACGGCGCCTCCAAGGCCGCGGTGGTCAACCTGACCCGTTACCTGGCAACCCACTGGGCGCCGCACGGCGTGCGCGTCAACGCGCTCTCGCCCGGCGGCGTGCTGGGCGGCCAGGACGAGACCTTCCGGCGCAAGTTCTGCGCACGGGTACCGATGGGGCGCATGGCCGAGTCCGGCGATCTCGCCGGGCCGCTGCTGTTCCTGGCCTCGGGCGCTTCTTCCTATGTCACCGGTACCGAACTGGTGGTGGACGGTGGCTTCACCGCCTGGTAGACGAGACGATGCATCCGCTTCCCGATTCCATTCCCGCAACGGTGCCCAACTGGATCGACGGCGTGCAGACGGCCGCCGCTTCCGGCGCCGCCTTCGACAAGCGCTCGCCGCACAGCGGTTCGGTCCTGTTCCAGGTGGCGCGTTCGGGCGCGCCCGAGGTTGCGGCCGCGGTGGCGGCGGCGCGCGCGGCGCAGCCCGCGTGGGCGGCATCGACGCCGGTGGAACGCGGTGAGCGACTGTTCGCCGTCGCGCGCCTGCTGCACCACTACCGCGAGGAGATGGCGGCGGTGGTGGCGGCGGAGACCGGCATGAGTCGGCAGGCGGCGCTCGGCGAGACCGGTGCCGCCGTCGCCCAGGGCGAGTTCATGGCCGGCGAGGGCCGGCGCTTCTATGGCCGCACCACCACCAGCGCGACCGCCAACAAGTACGCCATGACGGTACGCCAGCCGCTGGGGGTGGCGGCCCTGGTCATTGCCGCCAACACCCCCATCGCCAACGTCGCCTGGAAGGTGTTCCCGGCGCTGCTGTGCGGCAACGCGGCCGTGCTCAAGGCCGCCGAGGACACGCCGGCCACGGCCTGGCTGTTCGGGCGCATCGCCGAGGAGGCCGGTCTCCCGGCGGGGGTGCTCAACATCGTGCAGGGGCTCGGCGAGGAGGCCGGTGCGGCGCTGGTGGCGCACGAGGACATCGACCTCATCAGCTTTACCGGCTCCACGGCGGTGGGACGGCGTATCGCGGCCAGTGCCGGCGAGCGCCTGGTGAAGGTGTCGCTGGAACTGGGGGGCAAGAACCCGCTGGTGGTGTGCGACGATGCCGACCTCGATCGGGCGGTCGAATGGACCCTGCTGGCGGCCTTCAGCAACGCCGGCCAGCGCTGCGCGGCGGCCAGCCGCATCATCGTCTTCGACGCCGTCTACGAGCGCTTCCGCGAGCGCCTGCTGGAGCGCACCCGCGCCCTGCGGGTCGGTCCGGAGGATGGCGACGACCTCGGTCCGGTGATCAACCGGCGCCAGCTGGACAACATGATCGCGGCGGTGGAGGAGGCGCGCGCCGCCGGCGCGACCGTCCTGACCGGCGGCGGTCGGCTGCAGGACGAGGCCCACGCCGGCGGTTGCTACATGGCGCCGACCGTGATCGAGAACGTCGACCCGCACGCCGCCATCTCGGTGACCGAGCTGTTCGGTCCCATCACCTGTCTCTACCGGGTACCCGATTTCGAGGCCGCGCTGCGGCTGGCCAACGATTCGCCCTACGGACTCACCTCCTGCATCCACACCCGCAGCATCCACCGTGCTACCGAGTTCACGCGTCGGGTCGAGGCCGGGGTGGCGGTGGTCAATGGTGGTACCCACGGCAGCGAGCCGCACATGCCCTTCGGCGGTCTGAAACAGTCGGGCAACGGTTTCCGCGAGCCCGGCACCGAGGCGCTCGACGTCTATTCGGAGCTCAAGGACATCTACATCAACATCGATCCGGAGTCGCTGTGACATGAACGCGCAGCTTCCCACGGTGGTGGCGCTGATCCCTGCGCGGGCAGGGTCGAAGCGGGTGCCGGACAAGAACATCCGGCGCCTGGGCGGCCATCCGCTGCTGGCCTACAGCATCGCCGCGGCGCGTGCCAGCGGCGTCTTCAGCGACGTGATCGTGTCGACCGACTCGCCGCACTACGCCGCCATCGCCCGCCACTACGAGGCCGAGGTGCCCTTCCTGCGGCCGCCGGAACTGGCGGGTGACCTGTCACCCGACATCGAATGGGTGCGCTACAGCCTCGACCAGCTGCGCAAGACGGGTCGCGATTACGACTGCTTCAGTATCCTGCGGCCGACCAGCCCCTTCCGCCTCGCCGCCACCATACAGCGAGCCTGGCGCCAGTTCGTGGCCGAAGCGGGAGTGGACTCGCTGCGGGCGGTGGAGAAGTGCAGCCAGCACCCGGGCAAGATGTGGGTGCTGCAGGGGCGGCGGATGACACCGCTGCTGCCACTGCGCAACGGTGACCAGCCGTGGCACAGCAGCCAGTACCAGGCGCTGCCCGAGGTATGGGTGCAGAACGCCAGCCTGGAGATCGCCTGGACGCGGGTGGTCCGCGACCAGGGGACCATCGCCGGCGGGGTACTGATGCCCTTTGTCACCGAGGGCCACGAAGGTTTCGACGTCAACAGCGAATACGACTGGAAGCTGGCCGAACACCTGGTCGAAACGGGGCAGGCGACACTGCCCGCCATCGATCGTTTTCCCTACCTGCTGGAGAGGCATGCCGATGCTGGAAATCAGAATCATCCCTGAGCGCGAATTCAGGCGCGTACGTGAAACCGACATGGATCGGCACCAGCGGCTGCGGCTGCTGGCGGACATGTGCCGTGCCAACACCCTGGCGACGGTCAAGCGCGCCGGCTCCGGGCACCTCGGCTCCAGTTTCAGCTCCATGGATATCGTCACCTGGCTCTACCACGAGGGCATGAACACCACGGCGCTCGGCCTCGATCATCCCGACCGGGACATCTATTTCTCGTCCAAGGGGCACGACGCGCCGGCCTTCTACTCGGTGCTCTATTCGCTCGGCATTCTGCCGCGCGAGCGCTTCGTGCGACTGCGGCGTCTCGGCGGCACCGACGGTCATCCCGATGTCGGCATCGCCGGCGTCGAGACCAACTCGGGCTCGCTCGGCATGGGGATTTCCAAGGCCCGGGGCATGGCGCTGGCGAAGCGGCTCCAGGGCGCCGGCGGTGAAGTGTTCGTGATGACCGGCGACGGTGAACTGCAGGAAGGCCAGATCTGGGAGTCGCTGCAGACCACTGCGCACCAGGGCGTGAACAACATCACCATGATCGTAGACCGCAACGGCATCCAGTCGGATCGTCCGGTGGAGGAGATCATCGACCTCGGTGGCCTGGAGGAGAAATTCGCGGCCTTCGGCTGGCACGTGCGCCGTTGTGACGGCCACGATTTCGCCGAACTCGAACAGGCCTTCGCCGAATTGCACCAGGTCGAGGACCGTCCGCGGGCGCTGATCGCCGATACCGTCAAGGGGCGCGGCGTCTCCTTCATGGAAGGGCCCGCGGCGCTGGCGGCGGGCGGGGGCCTGTACGGCTGGCACTCGGGAGCCCCGGACGACGAGAGTTACCGGGCCGGTTATGCCGAGATCATCGGGCGCGTTGAGCGTCGCTTCCGTAGCCTCGGCCTGGGGGAGGTCGAGACCGAACTGGTCGAGGAACGTGAAGGGGGGCGCACGCGCCTCAAGGACAGCGCCGAGAAGGTGGTGGATGCCTACGGCGAGGCGCTGCGCGAGCTGGGCGGCGAGCACCCCGAACTGGTGGTGCTGGACGCGGACCTGGCCGCCGACTGCGGGCTGCGTCCCTTCGAGCGGGCCTGGCCGCAGCGTTTCATCGAGAACGGCATTGCCGAGCAGGACATGGTGTCGGTCGCCGGCGGGCTGGCCCTGCAGGGCTTCCTGCCGGTGGTGAATTCCTTCGGCGTGTTCCTGGCCTCGCGTGCCAACGAGCAGATCTACAACAACGCCACCGAGCACAGCCGCATCCTCTACGTGTGCCACTATGCCGGCCTGATTCCCGCGGGACCCGGCAAGTCGCACCAGAGCCTGCGCGACATCTCCCTGTTCGGCGCCCTGCCGGACACGGTGGTGCTGCAGCCCGGCAACGCCGAGGAGACCCGCCAGGCGCTCGCCTGGTGCGTCGGGGAGGCGCCGGGCAGCTGCATGATGCGCCTCGCCATCGGGCCCTCGCCGCGGTCCATCGACCTGGGCGAGGATTACCGCTTGCAGCCGGGGCGCGGCACCGTGCTGGCCGATGGCAGCGACGCCGTGCTGTTCGCCTACGGACCGGTGATGCTGCACGAGGCGCTCACGGCCGCCGAACGGCTGGAGGGCCGTGGTTTCTCTCTCAAGGTCGTGAACATGCCCTGGCTCAACCGCAGCGATGGCGCCTGGCTGGAAGAGGTCATCGGAGACATCGGTTCCGTCTGCGTCCTCGACGATCACTCGCCCTTTGGTGGCCTGGGCGATTCGCTGCTCAACGCCATGAACGCCTCGGCACGGCTGCGCGGCCGGCGGCTCGAGAAGTTCGCCGTCGAGGGGCACCCGGCCTGCGGTACGCCCGCCGAGGTGCTCGAACACCATGGCCTCAGCGGCCGGGCGCTGGCGGAACGCATCCTCGGCCTGTCGCCGTCGGTGCCGGGGCGGTTGCTGGAGGCGGCTTCCTGAGGGGCGAGCCATGCGCAGGATCCGTACAGGTGCCGAATCGCTGCTGCTGATACCGGTGGAGAACCAGGTACGCGAACTCGATCCCAAGCTGTTGCTCGCGTGTGTGGCGGCGCAACGGGGGTTTTCCTCCATCGTCGGTTCGCGTCGCGAGATGGAGTTCAACATCAACGCCTTCCCGCGCGCCATCTACCTGTCAAAGAGCATGACCATCCGCAGCCTGCTGTTCTTCCGGGTCGCGCGCCGTCTCGGTCACCGCATCGTCGCCTGGGACGAAGAGGCCCTGGTGCACCTGCCGCCGGAGACCTATTTTTCGCGCCGCCTGCATCCTTCGGCCATCCGTTACGTGGCACGGCTCTTTGCCTGGGGCGAGGACAACGTCGAACTGTGGCGCAAGTATCCGCAACTCCCGGACGAGTTGCCGATCCACGCCGTCGGCAATCCGCGCGGCGACCTGCTGCGCAAGGAGATGCGTGCCTATTACGATGCCGATGCCGCCAGGCTGCGCGATCGTTACGGCGATTTCATCCTGGTCAATACCAACTTCAACCATGTGAACGCCTTCGGACCCGATATCAACCTGTTCCGACCGGCAAGGGCGCCCGGCGGAAAGCCGCGTTTCGGGCGCGCGGCGCGCGGCATGACCCGGGCCTATGCGCGTGGCCTGCACGAACACAAGCTGGCCCTGTTCGAACACTTCAAGGCGCTCATTCCGCAACTTGAACGCGCCTTTCCGCAACACCGCATCGTGGTGCGCCCGCACCCCACGGAGAACCATCGGGTCTACCAGGATATCGCCGCGTCCTGTTCGCGGGTGGAAGTGACCAACGAGGGCAATGTGGTGCCCTGGCTGATGGCGACGCGGGCCCTGGTGCACAACGGCTGTACCACCGCAGTCGAGGCCCGGGTGATGGACGTGCCGGCGGTCAGCTATCGTCCGGTGGTGGACGAGAAGTACGACAGCGGTTTCTACGGCCTCCCGAACGGCCTCAGTCACTGCTGTTCCGACTTCACGGCGCTGCGCGCCACCTTGCAGGCCATCCTTGACGGCGATCTCGGGGTGGCGGGGGGGGCGGAACGCCAGGCGCTGGTGGACCGTTACCTGGCGGCGCAGGAGGGGCCGCTGGCCTGCGAACGTCTGGTCAACGTACTGGAGTCGATGTTGTCCGCCCCGAACGACTCGCTGTCCCGTTCGCGGGCGGCTGCGCTGCAGCGGCGCGCGCTGTCACTGGGCCTGGGTCTGGCGCGGCGGGTGAAGTCGCGCCTGCCGGGTTCGCACAACAAGCCGGAGTACCAGCGGCATCGCTATCCCGAGCTGCCGCTGGAAGACATACGCGAACGCGTCGGCCGTTTCCAGCATCTGCTGGGTTTCAGCAAGCCTGTTCAGGTCGAGGCGGTGTCCGACGTCCTGTTCCGGGTGGAGGCGTGAGTGCCGTGACTGCGGGCCTGCACGCGCGAGTGCCGCTGATCATCCCGGTGGAGAACCAGGTGCGCGAACTGGACCCGAAGCTGCTGCTGGCCTGCGTCGCCGCGCAACGCGGTTTCTCCTCCATCATCGGTTCCCACCGCAAGATCGATTTCCGTATCGCCTCCCTGCCGCGCAGCCTGTATCTGTGCAAGAGCTTCACGGTGATGAACCTCAGGATGTTCCGCATCATGCATCGCCTGGGGCAGAAGATCGTCTCCTGGGACGAGGAGGCACTGGTGCACCTGCCGGCCGACATGTACTACTCGCGGCGGTTGTCGCCGCTGACACTGAAATACGTCTCACACCTGTTTGCCTGGGGCCGGGACAATGCCGAGATGTGGCGCCGCTACCCGCAGATGCCCGGGGACAAGCCGATCCACCTCACCGGCAATCCGCGCGCCGACCTCTTGCGACCGGAGATGCGGCGCTTCTACGAGGAGGATGCCGCCACGCTGCGTCGTCGCCATGGCCGCTTTATCCTGGTCAATACCAATTTCAACCACGTCAACGCCTTCTACCCGGCCCAGAACCTGCTGCGGCCGGCGAAACAGCCCGGGCAACCGCCGTCCTTCGGCAAGGCCGCGCGCGGCATGAGCCGGCCATTCGCCGAGGCCCTGCATCGACACAAGCAGGCCCTGTTCGAGCACTTTCTGGAACTGGTGCCACAGCTCGACGCCGCATTTCCAGGGGTCAATATCGTCGTGCGCCCGCACCCTACCGAGAACCCGGGCGTCTATCATGAGCTGGCGCGTCGCTGCCGCCGGGTCACGGTGAGTAACGATGGCAATGTCGTCCCCTGGCTGATGGCGGCCGAGGCGCTGGTCCATAACGGCTGTACCACGGCTGTCGAGGCCTACCTGGTCGGGGTGCCGGCAGTGAGTTACCGGCCCGTCGTCGACGAAGACATCGACGAGGGTTTCTATCGCCTCCCGAACCGCCTCAGCCACCAGTGTTTCGACGCAGCGGCGCTGAAGGATGCGGTGGCGGGGGTTCTGGATGGTCGGGTCCGGGTTCCTGAAGGGGAGGAAGCCCGGCGCATGGTGGAAGAATACCTGGTCGGGCTGGAAGGTCCGCTGGCCTGCGAGCGCATGCTCGATGCCATCGAGGGCATCGCGGGCAAGGAACAGACGCTGCCGTCACCCGACCCCCTGAGCTGGCTGTCGGGGTGGTCGCTGGCCAACGGCCGGCGGCTGGTCAAGTGGTTCAAGCGTTATCTGCCGGGAAGCCACGCACCACCCGAGTTCCACCGCCACCGCTATCCCGGCATCAGTCTGGAGGAACTGTGCGTCCAGATCGAACGTTTCCGGGACCTGCTCGGCGGGAACTTCGAGGTCGATGTCCGGGAGATCGCCGACCAGGTGTTCCGGCTCGACCCGGTGGGCAGGGACCACGAGCAATTGCACAAGAGGAAGCTGGCATCATGAAGAATCTCATCCTGGGTCTGGGCAAGTCCGGTACCACGGCGCTGGTGTACAAGGTCGCTGGCGGCCTGCCCGGTTGCCAGGCCTTCTCGGGCGGGCATCCGGGGAAGTACGTGGGCGACTACGAGAACGCCGTCTACAAGCACACCTACGAGGAACGCAAGGGCAAGGACTTCGATCTGTACCGGGAACACCTGAGCCGGGAACAGTACGACCGCAAGATATGGATCGCGCGCGATCCGCGCGATGCCGCCGTGAGCCGCATGCTGTACCGCTGGCACGGCGGAATCCTCGGGGCCAGAAAACAGTTCGAGGCGCACCTGCAGCGCGTGCTCGCCAAGGAAGAGGACCCGCGTGCGCTTCCCTTCTGCGAGATCTGCCGTTACAGCGGCAAGGGCGAGCACTGGCCGCTGAGCATTCGCGAGGTGGTCGAGGAGGAGGTGGTTCGTTACCGGCGCATGTGCGAGTTCGTCGGTGAACTGGGAGACGACTGGTTCCTGTTTACCTACGAAGACATGGTGGCCGGCAACTACGGAGCCCTCAACGAGTACCTGGGCTTCGAGGTGAAGGCGGACCAGGAGGTGCCGCAGACGACCGGCAAGGCCAAGGTGATCCGCAAGAAGGCGACCGGCGACTGGCGCCACTGGTTCACCGAGGAGGACGTGGAGCTGTTCAGGCCGGCTTATCAGCCTTACATGGAGCTGATCGGCTACGACTGCGATGACTGGGAACTGGCGCCCGAGCCCCTCATCGAGCC
>DROT01000194.1 GCA_011321775.1 Gammaproteobacteria bacterium
CCCCGGATTGCACGAGGGGCCAGGACGCCGGTACAACGGCCAGCGGCGACTGTGGCACAATGAGGACATCGAGCACCCTGTGAGAGCAGCCCCATGAGCGAACCCGAACTGACCAAGGAAGAACGCATCCTGCGCATGATGCGCCGCACCCTGACCGACGTCGCCAGGGACACCGCCTGCGAGCCCGGCATCAAGCACCCGCTGTCGGAAAAGACCATCATGGGTATCCGTGAATGCCTGGTGCTGATCGCGGCGCGCGAACAGGAGCTGGCAGAGGAACACGGGCGCGACACCAGCGCGCGTCCGCGCTATCGCGACCAGCCGCGGGACGAGGTCGTGGTGCCGCTGGACGTGGCGTCGCTGCGGCGCAAGGACGACGAAGGCAGCGACTGATCAGCCTTTCTGCAGCAGATCACGCAGGTCGATCACGGCGGCGGTGGCGCGGGCGATGTAGTTGGCCATGGTCAGGGAGTAGTTGGCGAAGATGCCGAAGCCGCTGCCGTTGAGGATCACCGGGCTGAAGGTGGGCTGCTGCGCCTCCTCCAGTTCGCGCACGATCTGGCGCAGCGACACCAGCGCATTCTTCTTTTTCAGGATGGCGGCGAAGTCGTACTCCACCGCCCGCAACAGCTCCAGCAAGGCCCAGGTGGCGCCGCGGGCTTCGTAGAACACGTCGTCGAGCTGCAGCCAGGGGGTCTTCACGATCACCGCCTCGCCGACGCCGGTGGACTGGCGGGCGGCACTGTCGCCGGCGAGGTCGGTGTTGATGCGCAGCTGCCCCACGCTGGCGCTGAGGCGCTGCGACAGGCTGCCCAGTCGTTTCTCGACGATTTCCAGGTAATAGCGCAGGTTGTCGGCGCGCGCATAGAACTGCGCCTGCTGCTGACCGGCGTCGTCGAGCCGTTGCAGGTAGTCGTCGAGGGCCTTCAGGCCGCGACGGTACTCGTTCTCGGTGGCCGGGAACATCCAGGAGTCGTTGCGGAAATTGAAGCGCGGCTCGGCCTCCGCCAGCGCCTTGTCCTCGACCGACTGCGACTGCGAACGGGCGAAGTGGTTGCGCAGCGCCGCGGCGCCGTCGCGCAGCATCACCAGCGCGCCGTATTCCCAGTTGGGCATGTTGTCCAGCCATACGCCCGGCGGCATCACATCGTTGGAGAGATAGCCGCCCGGCTTGTCCAGCAGCACTTCGCCGATGTGAATCAGGGTGCTGGTGTAGACCGTTCCCACCACCAGCCGCGCCGGGTCGCCGCCAACGCGCTGCAGCGCCACCTCGCGCACGTCAAAGGGTTCCGGGGGACGGCTCCAGTACCAGCCCAGTGCCAGGACGATGACCAGCGCTGCGGCCAGCAGCAGCAGGGTGGACTGGAACAGCCCCCGCTGTTTCAGGTTGGCCGGATGGTACAGCTCCTTGAGACGCCACAGGAGCGCCTTGAAGGATTCCACCAGTCTCCAGGCGCCGCTGCCTGCCCTCTCCATCCAGTTCATCACGCCATGGTAGCACTGCCGGCGGGCGATTCGGAAACGGATTCGCCCAGCCGCAGCAACGCCGGCAGCAACACCAGGGTAAAGAGCGTGCTGACCGCCAGGCCACCGACGATGACGGCGGCCAGCCCGCGGTACAGCTCGGTACCGGCGCCCGGCACCAGCAACAGCGGCAGCATGCCGAACAGGCTGGTGAGCGTGCTCATGAGGATCGGCCGCAGGCGCAGCTGCACCGCCTGCTGCACCGCCCCGCGCCGCGACAGGCCGGCGCGTTCGGCGCTGCGCGTCTGGTGCACCAGCAGGATGGCGTTGTTGACCACCAGCCCCAGCAGGATGATGAAACCGATCATGGTCAGCAGGTCCATGGGCTGGAAGGTGAACAGGTTCACCAGCCTCAGCGCCAGGGTTCCCCCCACCGTCGCCAGCGGCAGCACCACCAGCACCAGCAGGCTGTCCAGGAAGGAGCGGAACAGCGCGCTCATCAGCAGGTACAGGATCACTACCGCCAGCAGGAAACTGCCGCCCATGGCCTGCAGTGCCCGGTCGAGTTTCCGGGCGGTGCCGGAGTAACGGATACTGCCGTCCCCTGGCAACAGATCCAGCAGTTGCGGCTCGACCTGCTCGCGCAACACGCGCATCAGGCGTTCCAGCGACATGCCTTGCGGCGCCCGCACCTGCAGGGTAACCGTGCGTCGGCGATCCAGGCGCCGGATCTGGTCCGGACCGGCGGTGCGCTTCAGGTGCACCAGTTCGCCGAACGGCAGGACCCCGGCCTCGGGTGTCACCACCGGCAGCGCCTCCAGCTGTTCCGGCGTCGACCAGGGCCGGGCACGCACGACGATGTCGCGCCGGCGCTCGCCGTCGAAATACTCGCCCACGTACAGACCGGATCCGAAGGCGCGCGCTACCCGCGCCACCGTATCCCGGTCCCAGCCGGCCTCGGCGATGCGGCGTTCGTCGGGCTCCAGCAACAGTTCGGGTTCGGCCATCTCCAGGCCGGGCTTGGGCGACACCGACACGCCCGGGATGGCGGCGCGGATCATCTCGTAGCCGCTGCGCGCCGCCTCCAGCAGTGCTTCGAGGTGCCGCGACTGCAGGTTGACTTCCACGCTGCCGCCGCCGCCAAAACCACTGAACAGCGAGTCGCGGCGGGCGAAGGCCAGGGTATCGGGGAAACCCTGCACCATCTTGTTGAGCACCGGCACCAGCTGATCGACCTCGCTGGCGTCGGCAGCGCGCGCCCCCAGGAAGGCGCCGCCGCGGTAGACGACGAAGAAATAGTGCCGGATCCGTGGCTGCTTCTTCCCTTCCAGGTAGGGCTGCATGCGGCGTGCGATGACCTCGCCCATCTCCTTCTCGATGGTCTCCAGGTTGAGACCGGGCGCGACGCTGATGATGGCGGAGACCCGGTTACGGTTGCCGGTCGGGAGGTAGTCGGCCTCCGGCAGAAACAGCCAGCTGAGATACAGCGGCAGGCCGATGAGCAGCAGGATGACGGCATAGCGGCGCCGGCGCGTGGCGGTGGCACGCATGATCCAGGCGGTCGCGGCCCGCCACCAGTGCGCATGACGGTCCTGCATCGCCGACACCGCCACCCACTGGCGGGCCGCCACCGGTACCAGGAACACCGCGATCAACAGGGCCGCGACCACGGCAGCACTGATGGCAATGGCCAGATCGGCGAACAGCTGTCCGGCCTCGTCGGAGAGAAACACCACCGGCAGGAACACCGCGACCGTGGTGGCCGTGGAAGCCAGCAGGGCACCCCACACCTGGCCGGCCCCCTCGAGCGCCGCCTGGTCGGCCGCTTCACCCTGCTCGCGCAGACGCACGATATTCTCCAGCACCACGATGCCGGCATCCAGCACCATGCCGACGGCGAAGGCCAGACCTGCCAGCGAGATGATGTTCAGCGTGTGACCGCTGACGTCGAGCACGATGAAGGAAAAGGCCAGGCACAGGGGGATGGCCGCGGCCACGATCAGGGTGGCGCGCAGCTGGCGGAAGAACCACCATAACACGCCCACCGCCAGCGCGATCCCCGCCATCAGGTTGGCGGTCAGCATGCGGACGGAATTGTGGATATACACCGTCTCGTCGTAGACCTGCTGAATGCCCAGACCGGCCTGACGCAGAGGCTCCTCCAGTCCGGCCGCCACCTTCTTGAGATCGCGCATCACGTCGAGCACATTGACGCCCGGCTCGCGGTAGGCGTTCACGGCCAGGGCCACGTCGCCCTGGTTGATGACCAGGCTCTCGCGATCCACCGGCAGCAGTTCGACCTGCGCGACATCGCGCAGCAGCACCGGTCGTCCCTCGCGCCAGTCGACCACCAGTTCGCCGAAGCTGTCGACTGGATAGTTTCCCGAGAAGCGAATGGTGTACCGTCGCTTGCCGACGTCGACGCGCCCGGCCGAGACGTCCTTGTTGCCACTGACCCGCCGCGCTACCGCCGGCAACTCGATCCCCAGTGCCGCCATCGCGTAGGGATCGAAGGTAACCCTCAACTCCTTCCCGCGTCCGCCGCGCACCTGCGACTGGCCCACGCCATGCACCCGCTCGAAGGCGGTCTGAACCAGTTCCTCCACCAGCGTACGGTAGCTTTCTATGGAACGCGTATTGCCCGGCAGCGGCTTGATGATGAACCAGGCGATGGGACGGTTGCGGGCACCGACCGTGGACAGGCGCGGCTCGTCGGCATCATCGGGGTAGGAACTCACCCGGTTGAGGCGGTTGAGCACGTCGATCAGGGCGCGTCGCAGATCGGTACCCACGCGAAAACTGAGGGTTACGGCACCCCGGCCGCGCTCGGCCCGCGACAGCATCTCGGTCATCCCGGGGGTACCGCGCAGCACCTTTTCCTGCGGTTCCAGGATTTCCGACTCGATCTCTTCCGGCGCCGCCGCCCGCCAGGCCGTGGTGATGGTGATCTCGGAACGTTCGACCTCCGGCGTCAGCTGGACCGGCAGACGCTGCAGGCTGATGAAGCCGAACAGCATCACCAGCAACGCCACCACCAGCGCGGCAACCGGGTTGCCCAGCGCGTACCGCGTCAGGATCACTGTGAGCTTTCCTGCTCGCGGATGGCGACCCGGTCGCCGTCGCGCAGGCGTTCGCCACCACGAATGACGACCAGGTCACCCGGCTGGATTTCACCCTGCACCTCGATGTAGGGACCGCTGGCGACACCGGTGTCCACCAGCACCTTGCGGGCGACATGATCGGCGGCGTCGATCCGGTATACCGCGGTATAGCCGCGGCGCAACACCAGCGCATCGCGCGGAACCGACAGCACCTTGCGTGCAGCGGCGGCGGGCACGGCGATACGGACGCTTTCACCGACCCTCCACTTTCCCTCGGGGAGGCCGAGGCGCAACTCGTAGAGTCGCGAACGCAAATCTCCCACCGGCACCAGGGTGCGCACCTTTCCACGGTAACGCCTGCCGGCGGAAACGAATGCCAGTTCCCGCCCCGTCTCGATATAGGGCAGCGCAGACACCGACACCCAGCTTTGCACCTCGAGGTGTACCGGGTCGGTCATGGCCAGCACCGCGGAACCCTCATCGGCCCACTCGCCGGCGTGCAACAGCCGTTCGGTGACAATACCCGCGAAGGGTGCCTCGAGCCTGCTGCGTTTCACCTGTTCCGCCACGCGTCGCACCCGCGCCTGTGCGGCCGTGAGTTCACTCTGTGCGGAAGCCCGTTCGGAGATGGCCTTCTCGAGCTGGCTGCGGGCGGCATTGTTCTGCTTGGCCAGCCGTTGCAGACGGGATACCTCGTCGCGCAGAAATTTCAGCTGCGCCTCGATACGGGTGACGTCCGCGCGTCGCTCGACGAGTTCATCCTTAAGAAGAGTGTCGTCGATGCGCGCCACGACCTCGCCTTTCTGAACATGGGCGCCGACCTCGGCCACCCACAGCAGACGCCCGGATACTTCCGCCGCCAGTCGTGCCCGCTCGCGGCTGATCACGGTACCGATATACCAGTTGACCGGCTGCAGCTCTCTCAGGGCGGCCCTGGCGACCACCACCGGCTTGTCCGCCGCCACGGCGACGACGGGCATCAGCAGGCACCACGACAGCAGAAAGACGAACAATCCTTCCGCACCGCGCCCTACACCCGTCCGCTTCGATAAACCGTTCAAGCACACCCCCAGTGATCCGGTTTCAGGATACCCGTTCGACCACGGTGACTCAAAGAACGTTTCCGCCGCGCTATGCTAGGCTTGAGAAACAGGATCATGACACCGACAGACCCTGCCCCGCTCGTGAGGAAGGAGCACCACAGGAACCTTGGACCAGTCCATCGTATTTTCCGTATTCCTGATCTTTACCGGTGCTGCGGCGCTGGCCACGGCGGCATTGTATGCGCGCCAGTCGATCCTGGTGGCGTACATCCTGCTGGGGATGGCCATCGGTCCTTCGGCGCTCGGACTGGTACGGGATGTCAGCCTGCTGGGGGAGCTGTCCCACGTCGGCATCGTGTTCCTGCTGTTCCTGCTGGGCCTCAACCTCCATCCGCAGGACCTGTGGCACATGTTTCGCAAGGCCACGGCGGTCACCCTGCTGAGTTCGTTGCTGTTCGCGGTCCTGGGGGCGGCAACCGCACGACTGTTCGGCTACACCCTCATGGAAGCGGCGGTAACCGGAGCCGCCATGATGTTTTCCAGCACCATCATCGGCCTCAAGCTGCTGCCCAGCACGGTGCTGCACCACCAGCACGCCGGCGAGATCATCATCAGCGTGCTGCTGCTCCAGGATCTGGCTGCCATTCTCGTGCTGCTGTTGCTGCACGGCGCGAGCGCCGGTGAAGGCTGGCATCACCTGCTGCTGCTCGGTCTCAGCCTGCCGGGTCTGCTGCTGTTCGCGTTTGCCTTTTCCCGCTACGTTCTCATCCACCTGCTGGCCCGTTTCGACACCATCCAGGAATACATCTTCCTGCTGGCCATCGGCTGGTGTCTGGGCATGGCGGAACTGGCGCAGGCCATCGGCCTGTCGCCCGAGATTGGCGCCTTCATCGCCGGCATCGCGCTGGCCGCCGAACCCATTTCGCGCTTCATCGCGGAGAACCTGAGGCCATTGCGGGACTTCTTCCTGGTGGTGTTCTTCTTCAGCCTGGGAGCGGCATTCGATCTGTCTGCGGTGCACCAGGTATTGCTTCCCGCGCTGGTGCTTGCGGCCATCAGTCTGTTCGTCAAGCCACCGGTCTTCAGGCATCTGTGGATCCACAGCGGCGAGACCGCGGCGCTTTCTCGCGAAATCGGCGTGCGACTGGGTCAGATCAGCGAATTCTCCCTGCTGATCGCCATCCTCGCCATGCGCTCCGGGGTGATCGGCGAGCAAGCCTCGTACCTGATCCAGTTCGCCACCCTGCTCAGCTTCATGGTGTCTTCCTACCTCATCGTGTTGCGCTACCCGACCCCCATCGCGGTATCGGACCGGCTGCGCCGCGACTGATCAGGCATAGAAGTAGTCCCAGCGGCAGGCGGAGAATCCCTCCAGTCGCTCGAGGAGGCGATCCGCCGGCACCGCCTCGTGGGGAAAGACACCGCCGATCTCGATGAAACAGCGACCGAAAGCCGCCGCCCGGCGCCAGTCCAGATCTTCCACGGCATGCTCGTGGCCGCAGGCCGGGCAGAGGAACACCTGTCCGTAGCGGTGCGGCTCGGCGACCGCAGCGCGGGCGCGGCAGCGTGGACAACGCACCACCGGCGGCGGCCTTGCACAAAGGAAGCGGACCTCGTCGAACAGCAGCAGCCGGAGGTAGCAGGATGACTGCCCGTCCGCGGCCGGCTCGAGCGTCACGCTCGGCGAACAGCCGAGGAACATGACCAGTTTCAGGAAGGCATCGCCCGGAGAGAGACGATCATCGGTGACGAGGTCCTGTGCGACCAGCAGCCCCAGTGCATCCAGCAGGCGCAGCAGCTCGCCCGTTTCCGCCGGCCGCCAGCGTGGATCGACCGCCCTCAGATAGAGGGAAGGCATGGTCGTTCCCGAACTTGATCCGCCGGCCGGCGCCTGCGCGTGCTCAGGCGCGGGAACCGGACATGTCCCAGCTGAAGGAACAGTCCAGATAGGAACGCACCGAGATGATACCGACCATGCCGTCCTCGACCATGGTCGCTACCGGCGTACGCTGACGAAACTTGCGGTTTGGCTTGTGCATCCACAGCTTGCCCATGCGTCGGCTGAATGGATAGGTGGTTCGCAGTGCGTCGGCGATACAGATCAGATGTTCCACCCGCTGCATGATCTCGGGGTCGTCCGGCAGGGGCCGACTCTCGCGCAGACGCTTGACCTCGCGTGCGGGTGCGTCTTCCATCCCCAGCAGGGCCAGCTGATCCCTGGCGGCTATCCCCCAGTCATCGAGCATGTTCAGAATTCCGCGGGTGAGTTCCAGCCGCTCTTCTTCGCTCATCCCGGTCATCTTTCCCTTCCTCTCGTTGTTTGCTGAAACCACTTGATCGATCGAACCCGGAGTCCTCTTCCGCGTCACTCCTGGCCCACCGGTGAAGGCTTTGCTATCGTTCGTTATCCTATAGCTTAGCATGCCGCTCCGGCAGCGCCGTGCCTTTCCCCCAGCAGATCTGTGGATGAAACCTACCTGTACCTCCCGAAAGCCCGCTTGTCCGCGTGGACCCGCGAATCGGCAGGCCGACCGTGGCGGCGCGGAAAACCGCCGCCGGCAACCACTAGGCCGTCGCGAGCGAGCCGGTGCGCCGACACCATACCGCGGCCAGCCGGAATGAACGGCGGCCTCATCCTGCTGCTCTGTCTGGGTCTGGCACTGTGGTTCTGGCAGGACACGCTGCGGGTTCGCGAACAGGCCCAGTCGGTCGCGCAGGAGCTGTGCCGGCGGCAACAGCTGCAGTTCCTGGATGGAACCGTCAGCCTTCAGCACATTGGCCTGCGGCGTTCGGACCGCGGCCGTCTGCGACTGCATCGTACCTTCCAGTTCAGCTACAGCACCGACGGGGTGGAACGCCGGACAGGCTTCATCATCACCCTCGGAAACCACGTGGAACAAGCGGGTTTGTGAGTGCAGCGGGATGCCTTGCTATACTGCGCCACCGATCCATCAAGCCAGTGGTCCACTACCATGCCATATTTCATATACAAGATCTTTTCCGGTCCCACGGAACTGGTGAAGACGCTGGAAAAGGTCGATCGCTACGACAACTACAAGGAGGCGCGAAACCGCGCCCGCAGTATGCGAGCAGACATGGGCGACGACGACAACTACACGGTAAAGGTTATTTTCGCCTCCAGCGAGCTGGAAGCCGAAGAACTCATGATGGAGAAACGCGAGCAGCCCATACTGCGCGAATGGGAGAAATGAGCCGCTGTCATGGTTGAGGAAGACGAGTTTCGCTCGACCTACCATTCAATCAATCAGCGGCGTTGCTGTTTCGAAAAGGCCCTGCTCGCCAGAGGCTGCTCCTGCAGCTGCTCGACGCGTTTCTATCTTGCCGACCGCGAAGGGATTACCTGCGACTCCGTCCCGGCGCACGGACGCTGTGCCCGTTTCCTGGAACGGCTGCGTGAAAAAGCCAGATTCGCGCTGGCTATCCGCTCACCGGGCGATGAACTGCCGCACGCCAAGGAGATCAGGGTCCAGAACGGCGGCCTCCTCGGGCTGCAGCAGCTCGTCCACCCCGATCTGCCCGGCAACGAAGTCGCTGACGTCGCACGCCTGATGGTCCGCGCCGAACAGCTCTGGGGGAACGCCGAAGACTTCCCCTATGCGGAACTGATCAAGGCCATCGCCGGTTTCGAAGGCCGTCGCAAACGCGGCAGACGCTGATCCGGCCGGGGACCGTCCCCCGCTCGCGCCCCGATCCACGCCCCCTGTCTGAAACCGGAGGTCCGCAGGGCTCATGGATGCAGTCGGCGTCAATCGACGGTATATTGACTGGCAACAGCCAAATCCAGCGCCGGACGGGACCCAGCCATCAACAAGCAACTGACCAGTGAAGAGATTCAGACGCTGCGCCAACGGCTGGAAACCTTGCGTCTGGAGCACCGGGATCTTGACGATGTGATCCATCACCTCAACCACTCGGCCTACCCCGACCAGCTCCAGATCAAGCGCCTCAAGAAACGCAAACTGCTGCTCAAGGACACCATCGAACTGCTCGAGAGCCGCCTGATCCCCGATCTGGATGCCTGATCAGCGCGCCCGGTACTGCACCCGTTTCACTGGAGACACCACCTCGATCGCCGCACCCTCGGTATTGGCGACGCGTCGCACCTGTACAAAGATCTGCTTCAGACCCTTGCCATCGCTCAGCTGGTAGGCAACGCTTCCGCGCAGCGGCTGCCAGGACACGTCGGCGAAATCCCTTTGCTCACTGACACGAATCTGGTTCGCCGTGCCCGACAGCCGAACCGACAGCAGAACCCGGTGATCGCCTCCGGCCGAGGAGGGATCGCTCTTTACGGTGACCTCCTCGATGGCCAGGCCGGCGGCCGCCGGATGCCCGCTGCCGCTCGCAACGGGAGCCCGGCATTGCGGTCCACCGCCGCCGTGGGCGAGCCTGACGACCAGGATGCGGTTTTCATACAGGGGTTCGAGCACCTGTTGCCGGCCACGGAAACCCGGGTGAGACACCGTGAGCATCATGGTATTGGGCAGGAACTCCCGGAAACGCACCGTTCCTGTCTCATCGCTTCGCCGCGCCCCGAACTGGTCGAGTCTGGCGCTGGTGCCCAGGCACACCGCAGCGCCGGCCAGCGGCCTGCCATCCTGCGCATCCTGGACGTGGACCTCGAGCCAGCGATCGTCGAAGTTGGCCCCGGAAACGCTCATCGGTGTGCCGGCGGCAAACCCGGCCAGCACCATGGATAATGCCATCAGGCGTCGTATCCCGTTCATTTTCCCACCCCCTGTACCGTCTTGTTCGGAACCAGTGTATAGCCCGGACAGAGCCGCACACAACTGCAAGGAGGGCCGGCCCGCAGCCGCTTGCACTGTTCTGGTGCAGCAGTCCCGGGACGTCCCTCGTGAACGGGAGCAAAGCCGGTAATTTTTGTGAATCCGTTCAGGGTATTGCCGGAACTGCAGCGCAACACCGCCAGCCGGCGCCGGCAGGCAGCGAAAATACTCAATTAGTTACCCGAGATGACGTTATCACCTAGGAGCCTGTCCCGGTAATCGGGTCGCCGGAATCGGGTCGCCGGGCGACAGTGCAGCCGCAGCTGCGTGGATCAAGGTACGTCACCAACAATGGGTATTCGCTTCAAACAGGTCAGCAAGCAGGACGCGGTCGGCAACCAGCTGCCACGACCGGCCACTCGCGACTATGCGGAGGAACTCCAGCGCCGGGCCGGCAAGCTGGCACGGCACGACGACACATCGGAAGCGGCGAAAACACGGCGGGAAAGCGCGAAACAACAGCGACAGATCGAGCAACAGATGGCCCGCCTGCGCAGCGAAGCGGTTCGGGCACGACGACTGGCCGAATACATCGACAACCTGTCACAGGATGCGAGCACACGCAAACGGAATCGAATCATGCCTGACACACCCACCGCGGAGCGCGAACACGCCGGACAGGCGAACAGGCGCGCAAACGACCTGCCCCGGCCCGGCGGCAACCAGCTCAGTTTCAATCCGCTGCACCCCTCCATGGAGCTGCCACCGGAGCAGCTCATTCGTCTGCTGGGCATGGAAGGGAAAAAGAAACGGCGTCACCGGCAGTCCCGGAATTCCGCCAGCACGGCAAGGAAGGAAGCGAAGCCGACCCCTCCCTCCGGAGTTGCAAGGGAAGAAGAGCGGCCGCCGGCGACTCCGGTGAAATGTACGGTGCCGGACCGTCTGCCGGTAGACGGCCTCGACGAGGCCGGCTCCGGGTGGCTGAAGCCGGCGCTGGCCAGCGGTATCGTCGCCGGCCTGGCCCTGTCCGCTTACCTGTTCTGGTTTCAACCGCAGGATCCGGGCGTGAGGGCGACGGCGAAAGCTGCGCCGGCCGGCCAGCGCCACACCCCCACGAAAAAACCGGCGCCAGCTGCCAGGCCCCGCCCCGCAACGGCAGTAGCCGCTCCCGCCGCAGCCCCGGTGACGCCGGCAGAATCCAAATCTGCGCCGGCTCCCGTCACCGGCACCACGGCAACCACTCCGGTACACGAAGACCGGCCCATGCCGACGACCGGCCCGGCGACACCGCCGGCGGACACCGAGGGCAGTGCCGCCTGGCATGCGGCGATCGAGGAAGAAGGTCGACGGCTGCGTGCCGAGGCGGAACAACGCTTCAACCAGCAGCTGATTCGCCTGGAGGCCGAACGCGAACTGCAGCAACCGCAGAACGAGCCGGACGATGCGGCAACGACGGCGCCCGCCATCGAGGAGACGGAAGATCCGGCCGTCGAGGCCGCCTCGCCCGTGGAACCGCCTGTAACGGAGGCGGTAGCGGCCGACCGTCCCGACGCCAGCGGCATGGTTCCGGAGACGGCCGCCGAGGAAGA
Source organism: Gammaproteobacteria bacterium (assembly GCA_011321775.1). Taxonomy (GTDB): domain Bacteria; phylum Pseudomonadota; class Gammaproteobacteria; order DSM-19610; family DSM-19610; genus Thiogranum. The sequence continues at coordinate 11,946 of DROT01000194.1, forward strand.
TAGCGCCGCGGAACCGGCGGGGCCGGAAGCCGCCCCAGCAGCAGTTCCCGCCCCCGACGCGGCGCCTGGCAGCGACGGCCTATTCTGATTCCGGCGAATCGCCGTTCGCGGGCTCCGGCACAGCGCCCGTCGCCGCGCCCGCCTCGGGAGGCTGGTAACGAAACAGCTCGGTGTACAGTGGCCAGCCGCTCTCGTCGACCACGGTTACCGACCATTCGCCTTCCTGTCCTGCGTCCAGTTCCTTCTTGGAAAAGACGCGCCAGCGCGGCCCTTTCACTTCGAAACGCTTCTGCATCAGCACCTGACCGTCGTGCTCCCAGCGGTGAATCACCGTACGCCCCTCGAGATGACGCAGGTCGGTAAAGAAATAGATCTCGGCCGGTGGTGGCGCGGAAAAGATGACGACCTGATCGACCGGTTCACGATCGACCACCGCCGTGGTGAAGCGGGCGCGAGCGACCTGTGCATCGGGAACCGGCGAACGCGGTTCCACCGCAGAGCTGCCGCCCGGCAGCAACACTGCCAGCAGCCAAAATCCGCACAGAAGTCCTTTCATCCCCCGCTCATGCCTCCGCCGCTCGTCTCCCGCTTCAAAGCTGCCGGATTTCCAGGCCGAGGTCGCGGCAACGCGCCTCCGCCGACGGATTACTGATCACCGCAATGCTGGCGCGCTCCGGCTGCAGGTAGGTCTCGCCCACCCGCCGCAGATCGTCGAGTCTGACTTCCAGCACCCGCTGGCGGAAATGCGCACGCCGTTCCGGCGTACGGCCGAACAGCTGGTTGAAGAAGGCGTCCCTTGCCTCCCCGGCCGGCGATGCCGGCTTGTCGATGCTGCCGATGACGCCCAGGATGGCTTCCTCGACCTGGCGCCATTCGTGTTTTTCCTCCAGCAGCCAGGCAATGGAACGATCGAAATCCTCCAGGGTCTCCTCCAGGCGCGGATCCCGATAGGAGAAGAAACGGAAGGCCGCATTGTCCGAATCGTGGCTGGCTCCACCGCCATAGGCGCCGCCCTGCTCGCGCACCGCGCGATGCAGATAGCCGTTGCGCAGGAAACCGGCCAGCACGGTCAACGGCGCCGCATCGGGGTGTTCCACCGGCACGGTGGCATAGGCCTTGGCGCAGAAATTCACCTGGGTGTTGGTCAACCAGGCCTCGCGCACCCGATGCCGTGCCGGCGAGGGAGCGAAAGGCGATATCGTCTCCGCCCCCGACTTTATCCCTGACCATGCCTGTTCCAGCTCCTGCTCCAAACGTGTGCGACGCTCCGCCTCGCTGATCAGCAGGAACTGGCGCGGTGCGGCACGCACCAGGCGATGCAGCCGGTCGAAATTCTCCGCCAGCGCCTCCAGCGCATCCCCTTGCTCGAGGCTGTCGTCCAGTTCCTTCAGATAACGGATGCCCTGCAGGCCGCGCAGGCGGTGTGCGAGGGAAGAAGCGGCGCTCATGCCGGCCGAGGCCGCCAGCATGGCGAGCACGTGGCCGTTGCCGGTGACGCTCTGTTCCCGCTGCGCGCGCTGCTGCGCGACCAGCTCGCGAATCCGGTCGAGTTCATCGAAGCGCGGCGATTCCAGGGTATCGCGCAGCAATTCGCTCAGCGGCGCGTGGTTGCGTGCCAGTGCCTTGCCGGAGAGCACGAAGTAGCCGGTGAGAGCGGCCACGTCATCCACCTTGCTGCGCGTGGTGGTGCTGGCATTGACGCCGC
>DROT01000195.1 GCA_011321775.1 Gammaproteobacteria bacterium
CGTGCACCACCCAGATCTGGTGCTCGCGGGCGATGGCGACCACCTTTTCGAAGAAGTCCAGTTCCACGCACTGGGTGGTCGGGTTGCCGGGGAAGCTGATCACCAGCATCTTCGGCTTCGGCCAGCTGTCCTTGATCGCCTTCTCCAGCTCGCCGAAGAAATCCACATTGGGCGTCAGCGGCACATAGTGGATATCGGCCCCGGCGATGACGAAGCCGTAGGGATGGATCGGATAGGACGGATTCGGCACCAGCACCGCGTCTCCGGGCGCGACCGTGGCCATGGCCAGGTGGGCCAGGCCTTCCTTCGAGCCAATGGTGACGATGGCTTCGGACTCGGGATCGAGATCGACATCGTACTTGCGCTTGTACCAGTTGCAGACCGCCTGGCGCAGACGCGGAATGCCGCGCGACAGCGAGTAGCGATGAGTATCGCAGCGCTGGGCCGCCTCGCAGAGCTTGTCGACGATATGCCTGGGCGTCGGCTGATCCGGGTTGCCCATGCCGAAATCGATGATGTCCTCGCCCCGCGCCCGCGCCGCCGCCTTCAGCTCGTTGACGATGTTGAATACATAGGGAGGCAGGCGCTTGATGCGCTGGAAATCTTCGTTCAAGGAACAGCCCTCGGGGCGGTCATCAAAAGGAACCGGAAACCATAAACACCGGGCCGGGAGCTGTCAATCGCCCAAAGGATTTGCAGGCAACTCAGGACTCATCCTGAGACCCACTGCGCTTTCGAGCAGCACTGAAGGTATGCCAGGGCCGGGCCTCGCCGGTTTCCATGAAATGTATGGCGGCGAGGAAGACATCGATAACGCAGGGGTCGTGGCGGCTGCCGTCGAGATCGCAGAGACGCTGGTAGAGACGAAAGGCATCCTGCCCCGGCAGATCCGAGGGTAGGCGAATCCCCAGGCGAAGCAGGTCGGCCTCGATGGCGGGTCCGACATTGGGGATATCCTGCAGGCACCGGGCTAATCGGGGGTCCGTGGCTTTCATGAAGCCAGCATAGACCCGCACGCCGACAGAGACAACTGCCCGAGTGCTTCCCTGCCACGGGGGCTTCCGCTATGCTCGCGGCATGCCTCTCATCGAAGATCAGATCGACGCCCGCTACAGCATCCAGGCCTATGGTCCGGATTCGGTCACCATCAACGAAAGGGAATACTCCGGCAGCCTGGTTCTTTCGGCCGATCGCCTGATTGAAGACTGGCCGGTTCGAGGTCTCGAGGATATCGACGACGACACCCTCGCCTGCGTGTTCGAGCAGCAACCTGATGTGGTACTCCTTGGAACCGGCGCAACACAGCGCTTTGCGCCGATGGAGCTGCAGCGGCGGTTCGTCGAGAAGCAACTGGGTCTGGAGGTCATGGATAACGGCGCGCTCTGCCGCACCTTCAACATCCTGGTCGCCGAGGGTCGGCGCGTGGTGGCGATGATCCTGCAGTAACCTCAGCTGGCGGCCGGCAGGGAAATGCCCTGCTCCGCCAGGGCGCGCCTGCGCTGGGCGTGGCAATCCCGGGCATCCTTGACCATGTAGTGTTCCCCGGAATGGCGAAAGCCGAGCTTGGCATAGAAGTTCTTCAGTTTCTTCTTCAGCTCGGGGGAACGCGCGGCCGTTTCCTCGTC
>DROT01000196.1 GCA_011321775.1 Gammaproteobacteria bacterium
ACCGCCACGCCGGCGGCCTCGAGGGCGGCGAACTTGGCTTCGGCGGTGCCCTGGCCGCCGCTGACGATGGCGCCGGCGTGCCCCATGCGCTTGCCCGGCGGCGCCGTCACCCCGGCGATGTAGGCCACCACCGGCTTGCTCATGTGCGCCTCGATGTATGCCGCGGCCTGTTCCTCGGCGCTGCCGCCGATCTCGCCGACCAGGATCACGCCGTCGGTGTCGGCGTCGTCCTCGAAGCGTGCCAGGCAGTCGATGAACTCGAGGCCGTGGAGGGGATCGCCGCCGATGCCCACGCAGGTCGACTGTCCCAGTCCCGCCTGCGTGGTCTGGTACACCGCCTCGTAGGTGAGGGTGCCGGAACGCGACACGATACCGACCCGTCCGGGGCGGTGAATGGCCCCCGGCATGATGCCGATCTTGCAGGCGCCGGGGGTGATGATGCCGGGACAGTTGGGACCGATCAGCACCGCGTCGCTGTCCGCCAGCGCCGTCTTCACCCGCAGCATGTCGAGCACCGGGATACCCTCGGTGATGCAGACGATGACGCGGATGCCGGCATCGGCCGCCTCCAGCACGGCGTCGGCGGCAAAGGCGGCGGGGACGTAGATCATGGTGGCGTCGGCACCGGTCGCGCGCACGGCGTCGTGGACGGTGTCGAACACCGGCAGACCGAGGTGCTGTTGCCCGCCCTTGCCCGGGGTGACACCACCCACCAGGCGGGTGCCGTACTCCAGCGCCTGCTGCGAATGGAAGCTTCCCTGTTTGCCGGTGAAGCCCTGGCAGATGACGCGGGTATCGGCGTCGACCAGAATGCTCATGAGGATTCCCCCCGGCGTGCCGCCTGCACGACCTTCTCGGCCGCATCGGTCAGTCCTTCGGCGGCGATGATGCTCAGCCCGGATTCCGCCAGCAGCGCCTTGCCCCGCGCCACGTTGGTGCCCTCCAGGCGCACCACCACCGGCAGGTCGACACCCACTTCCTGCACCGCCTGGATGATACCTTCGGCGATCAGGTCACAGCGCACGATGCCGCCGAAGATGTTGACCAGAATGGCACGCACCTTGCCATCCGACAGGATCAGCTTGAAGGCCTCGGCGACCCGCTCGGCGGTGGCGCCGCCGCCCACGTCGAGGAAATTGGCCGGCTCGCCGCCGTGCAGCTTGATCAGGTCCATGGTCGCCATGGCCAGGCCGGCACCGTTCACCATGCAGGCAATGTCGCCGTCGAGGGTGATGTAGTTGAGCCCGTGCTCGCTGGCACTGCGTTCCTTGTCGTCCTCCTGGTCGGGATCGCGCAGTTCCACCAGTTCCGCGTGGCGGTACAGCGCGTTGTCGTCAATATCCAGTTTCGCATCCAGCGCCAGCAGTTCCCCTTCGCCCGTGATCACCAGCGGATTCACCTCCACCAGGCTGGCATCCCGTTCCATGAACAGGCGGTAGAGCCCGTCCAGCAGGCTCGCAAAGGCGCGCACCTGACCGCCCGCGAGACCGAGCGCGAACGCGAGCTTGCGCGCCTGGTAGGGTTGCAGTCCCACGGCCGGGTGCACGGCCTCGAGCAGAATGGCGTCCGGGTCGCTCGCCGCCACCTCCTCGATGTTCATGCCACCGGAAGCCGAGGCCATGACGGTGACCCGTTCACGGCCGCGGTCGACCACCAGCCCCAGGTACAGCTCGCGTTCAATGTCCACGCCCGCCTCGATCAGCAGGCGATGCACCGGCAGGCCGCGACCGCCGGTCTGGCCCGTCGCCAGGGTGCTGCCGAGCAGGCGGTCCGCGGCGGCTTGCACGTCCTCGACACTGTCGGCCACGACCACGCCACCGGCCTTTCCACGTCCGCCGGCGTGCACCTGGGCCTTGACCACCCAGCGACCGCCGCCGAGCGCGCTGGCCGCGGCACCGGCCTCCGTGATCGACTCCACCATGCGACCCTGCGGCACCGGTACGCCGTAGTCTGCAAACAGTTGCTTGGCCTGATATTCGTGGAGGTGCATGGGCTTGCTCGCTGCGATTACCGAATGTGAGCGCATTGTCCTGAAAAACGCCGCTCCGAGTAAAGCACTAATAACAGATGCGCACGCGCTGGCGCCGACGGGAACGGACCGGGAAGGCAACACGGTAGCGAAATTCGGGTACACTTCGCCTCCATGTTCGGCATACGCATACTCGTCTACCTCCTGGGTATCGCGCTGGTGGTGTGGATACTCATGCGCCTGGTCGGCGGTTCCCGACCGCAGGTGACCAGGAAACCCGGGGAGCGGGCGGTAGACGACATGGTCCGCTGTCATCGCTGCGGCGTCTTCATTCCCCGCAGCGAATCCGTCCGCGGCGGCGGACACGACTACTGCTGCACCCGCCACCGGGACGAGGACCGGGAACAGCATGACGGCCACTGATACCGGCACCTGGCGCGCCCTGCGGCTGCTGGGCTTCTATCGCATCGTCCTCGCCGTTCTGCTCAACCTGCTGTATTTCTCGCTGCGCGACAGCAATCCCTTCAACGCCCAGATTCCCGCCCTGTTCTCCGCCACCTTGCTGGGCTACCTGGCCTTCAGCGTCGCAGCTGCCGTCGCCACTCGTCTGCGGTGGCCGCCCTACCGCTCGCAGGCACTGCTCCAGATCCTGGTCGATATCGGCGCCATCACGCTGCTGATGCACGCCTCCGGCGGCGCCGGCAGCGTCCTCAGCGTGTTGCTGGTCATCGCGGTTGCTACCGGCGCGCTGCTGCTCCCCGGTCGTCTCGCCTACCTGTTTGCCGCGGTCGCCACCCTGGCACTCCTGTTCGAGACCGGGCTGGCCAGCCTGGCGCTCGAACGGGGAGGCGCGATCGATCTGACCCGCACCGGTCTGCTGGGCATGGTACTGTTCGCCACCGCGGCCCTGGCGCACGCGCTGGCGCTGAAAAGCCGCGAGAGCGAGGCGCTGGCGCGCAGACGCGGCCTCGACCTCGCCAACCTGGAACAGCTGAACCAGTACATCATCCGCCAGCTGCAGTCCGGCATCGTGGTGGTCGACGCCGATCATCGTATCCGCCTGCTCAACGACACCGCACGCACCCTGCTGGGGATCGCGGAGGGCAAGGGTGAGGGCGCGCCCCTGGACACAGTGGCGCCTGAGCTTTTCGAACAGCTGCAACGGTGGCGGTCGGGACCACGGCGGGAAGCCGAAGCCACCCAGGCGGGGGCCTCCGGCAACACCTTCGTGGCCCGTTTCGGCCGCCTGCACACGGCCGCCGGCGAAGGCGCCCTGATCCTGCTGGAAGACAGCGCGCTGGTGGCGCAACAGAGTCAGCAACTCAAACTGGCCTCCCTGGGCCGTCTCACCGCCAGCATCGCCCACGAGATCCGCAACCCGCTGGGGGCCATCGGCCACGCCGCCCAGCTGCTGGCGGAGTCCGAGCACCTCGATCACAGCGACAAGCGGCTCACGGAGATCATCGGCAACCACACCCAGCGGGTCAACACGGTGATCGAAAACGTGCTGCAACTGTCGCGGCGCGCCCCCGGCAAGCCGGAGTTGCTGAACCTCGGCGCCTGGCTGCACGATTTCCGTGACGAGTTCGCGCAAACCGAAAATATCGACCCCGCCCGACTGCGGGTGGAAGACGAAGCCGGCGAGACCCAAGTACTGTTCGACCCGGGACAGCTGCACCAGGTGCTCGGCAACCTGTGCCGCAACGCCCTGCGCCACGGTGGCGAGGAGCAACCGGTCACCCTGCGGATCGGCCGCAGTGCCCCCGGCACGGTCCACCTCGACGTCATTGACCGTGGTCCCGGCATCGATGCCGCCACCGCCGGACAGGTATTCGAACCCTTCTATACCACCTCGACCTCGGGGACCGGACTCGGGCTGTACATTGCCCGCGAACTGTGCGAACTCAACCAGGCGCGTCTGGGCTACCGGCCGGCGGAGGGTGGAGGCAGCTGTTTCCGCATCCAGTTCACTTCCTGAGACCCCGGTTGAAGTCGGCTTGAACGACCCCGGACAGCATCCTGTAGAATGGAACCGGTGACTGCAACCGGAATCGCCTCTCCATGAGCAAAGCGCTGGCACTGATCGTCGACGACGAACCCGATATCCGGGAACTGCTCGAACTCACGCTCGGGCGCATGGACATCGATACCCGCTCCGCCGCCGACCTGGCCAGCGCTCGCCGGCTGCTGCAGGAGAGCCATTTCGATCTTTGCCTGACGGACATGCGCCTTCCGGACGGAGATGGCCTGGAGCTGGTGGACACCATACAAAAGGACTACCCGGAACTGCCGGTGGCGGTGATTACCGCGCACGGCAACATGGAAACGGCGGTACAGGCGCTCAAGGCGGGTGCCTTCGATTTCGTGTCCAAACCCGTGGACCTGCAGGTGTTGCGCAAGCTGGTCAACAGCACCCTGAAACTCGGCGATTTCCCCGCCCGCGACCGCCGCAGCCGCGACACCCTGCTGGGTGACTCCGCCATCATGCAGAGCATACGCTCCACCATCGCCAAGCTGGCCCGCAGCCAGGCGCCCGTATATATCAGTGGTGAATCCGGCACCGGCAAGGAACTGGTGGCCCAGCTGATCCACAGCAAGGGACCGCGCAGTGACCGGCCCTTCGTGCCGGTGAACTGTGGCGCCATTCCCTCGGAACTGATGGAGAGCGAGTTCTTCGGTCATCGCAAGGGCAGCTTTACCGGTGCCGTGGCCGACAAGGAAGGCCTGTTCCAGGCCGCCGAGGGTGGCACCCTGTTTCTCGACGAAGTCGCGGAACTGCCACTGCACATGCAGGTGAAGCTGCTGCGCGCCATCCAGGAAAAGGCCGTGCGCCCGGTCGGCGAACAGAAGGAACGCCCCATCGACGTACGCATCCTGTCGGCGACCCACAAGGACCTCGCCCGCCTGGTCGAGGCGGGCGAGTTTCGCCAGGACCTCTACTACCGCATCAACGTCATCGAGCTGAAGGTCCCGAGTCTGCGCCAGCGTCGCGAAGACATTCCGCAGCTGGCGGAGCACATCCTCGGCCGGCTCAGCCGCGAGCAGGGCATCGAGGCGCCGCGGCTGGGCCGCGAAGCGCTGGAAACGCTGCAGCGCTATGCCTTCCCCGGCAACGTGCGCGAACTCGAGAACATCCTCGAGCGGGCCCTGACGCTGTGCGATGGCCAGCAGATCCAGGTGCAGGATCTGGCACTGCCGGAAGACGGGGGCGCCGGCGGTGAAGGTCTGTCCGGCCAGCTGCCGCCGCCTCCCGAAGGCATGGCACTGGAGGACTACCTGGAAGACATCGAGCGCCAGGCCCTGTTGCGCGCGCTGGAACAGACCAGCCAGAACAAGACCGCCGCAGCGAAGCTGCTGGGCATCACCTTTCGCGCCATGCGCTACCGCCTGAAGAAACTGGGACTGGAATAGGCCCCGGGGCGTCCGGATGTGACGCAACGCGTCACCCGGTCACCCAAACACGTCAGACCGATCGCCCCCGACAAGGAAGATGAGGGTGGCAATACAAGGAGGAACTCGCCATGCACCATCACAGCTGAAACATTCTTAGCCAGCTATTTCACTGTTTCGCAAGCGGATTCAAGCCTGCCCCCGGCGCTGCCGCCAATATCGACGGCGGGCGGCCACAAAACTGGCACGCTTGCTGCACGTAGAGGGACAGCCAGTAACCGCGGTACCGCCCACTCATGATCGGGTCGGATCCGGGCGGACCACAAGGCTTTTGATCCACAACGCATTGACACGTTAACGTTAGCAAAGAGGATTTACCATGAAGACAGCACAACAGGGCTTTACCCTTATCGAACTGATGATCGTCGTGGCGATCATCGGCATCCTGGCCGCCATCGCGCTGCCGGCCTACCAGGACTA
>DROT01000197.1 GCA_011321775.1 Gammaproteobacteria bacterium
AGGCCAGCCTGAAGAGTGGTCTCTAGCCCCTATATTGCACGAAGGCGGCACGGCAATTTCACTTTGTACTGTAATACCAGGCTCGAATGGAATTTTTCATGCGAATTTTCAGGTTACAGTTTGTATCTGTTCGGGCTCAGGCCCGATCGGGCGGCACATCTTGCGCGATCGCCCTCAAACCAGGGCTGTGGCCATGCTTTTCGGCCGATCGCACAAGCTGCACTCGCCGGATCGACCCTGATTCCCGAACCCTTCGTGCAATACAGGGGCTAGTCGACACGTCATGCCGGCGAAGGCCGGCATCCACTACGCCGGGTTCTCTGGATTCCGGCTTTCGCCGGAATGACGCCATGTCAATCCAGGCTGACGTATCTGGTACCTTTTATCCATTGCGTGGCGTCAGGACCACGCCTGACACGAAGCAAACGACATGAACGAACAGGAACAGGAAGAACACAAGCTGATCGCCGAGCGTCGCCGCAAGCTGGCGCGCCTGCGCGAGGAGGGGGCCGCCTATCCCAACGACTTCCGGCGCGATTCGCTGGCCGCCGAGATCCATGCGGAGTACGGCGACAAGGACGATGCCTTCTTCGAGGCCAACCCCGTCCGCGTCAAGGTGGCGGGGCGCATGATGGCCAAGCGGGTCATGGGCAAGGCGAGTTTCGTCCACATCCAGGACATGTCGGGGCGTATCCAGCTGTTTCTGCAACGCGATGCGTTGCCGGAGGGACGCTACCAGGAGTTCAAGAGCTGGGACGTGGGCGACATCCTCAGCGCGGAGGGCGTGCTGTTCCGCACCCGCACCGGCGAACTCTCGGTCAAGGTCGACGAGCTGCGGCTGCTGACCAAGTCGCTGCGACCGCTGCCGGAGAAATTCCACGGGCTCACCGACCAGGAGATCCGCTACCGCCAGCGTTACCTCGATCTCATCATGAACGAGGAATCGCGCCAGGTCTTCATCGTGCGTTCGCGCATCGTGCAGTTCATCCGCGACTTCCTCAATCGTCGCGGCTTCCTGGAGGTGGAGACACCGATGATGCAGGTGATCCCCGGGGGCGCCACGGCGCGTCCCTTCATCACCTATCACAATGCGCTCGACATGCAGCTGTACCTGCGCATCGCCCCGGAGCTGTACCTCAAGCGACTGGTGGTGGGCGGCTTCGAGAAGGTCTACGAGATCAACCGCAACTTCCGCAACGAGGGGCTTTCGACGCGTCACAACCCGGAATTCACCATGCTGGAGTTCTACGAGGCCTACGCGGACTATCACGACCTCATGGACCTCACCGAGGAGCTGCTGCGTTCCATGGCCGGGCACATCCTGGGCAGGACGGTGATCGACTACCAGGGGAAGTCCTACGACTTCGGCAAGCCTTTTGCGCGCATGACGGTGAAGGAATCCATCCTGCATTTCAACCCGGAGCTGGTGGAAGCGCAGCTGGATGATCTGGATTCGGCGCGCGCGATCGCCGAGTCGCTGGAGATCCCCCTGAAGGACAGCTACGGCCTCGGCAAGGTGCAGATCGAGATCTTCGAGAAGACGGTGGAACCCCGTCTCGAAGACCCAACGTTCATCACCGCCTATCCCACCGAGGTGTCACCGCTGGCGCGGCGCAGCGACGAGGATCCCTTCGTCACCGACCGCTTCGAGTTCTTCGTCGGCGGGCGCGAGATCGCCAACGGTTTCTCCGAGCTGAACGATCCCGAGGACCAGGCCGAGCGCTTCCGCCGCCAGGTGGAGGAGAAGGAGGCCGGCGACGACGAGGCCATGCACTACGACGAGGACTACGTGCGTGCGCTGGAACACGGCATGCCGCCGACCGCCGGCGAGGGCATCGGCATCGACCGGCTGGTGATGCTGTTCACCGACTCGGCCTCGATCCGCGACGTGCTGCTGTTTCCACACATGCGGCCGTAGGGTGCGGGTCTGGCCCGGCATGGTGGAAGAGTCCGGCATCACCATGAGCGCAAATCATCATTGCCGGGCCGGAGCCCGGCGCTCCATGACCGGCTCAGGCGCTGGCGGCGTCATCGGGCAGTTGGCGCGCGCTCCACTCGCCTGAGCGCAGGCGGCCGAGGAAATCGTCGCCCGTGAGTGGCCTGGCGATGAGATAGCCCTGTACCAGGTCGCAACCCATGGCTTGCAGGCGTTCCAGTGTTTCCTGTGTCTCCACCCCCTCGGCGACGGTCTCCAGCCCGAGGTTGTGGGCCAGGTCGATGGTGGAGCGCACGATCATTTCGTCGTCGCGATCCTGCAGCAGGTTGCTGACGAAGGAACGGTCGATCTTGAGTTGCTGTACCGGCAGGCGCTTGAGGTAGCTGAGCGAGGAATAGCCGGTGCCGAAATCGTCTACCGACAGCTGCAGTCCCATGCGGTGCAGTTCCGTGAGGATCTCCATGCTGCGTTCGGGATCGTTCATGATGGCGCTCTCGGTGATCTCCAGTGTCAGGCAACGCTCGTCGAGCCGATAGCGATCGAGCACCTGGCGTACCTGTCGCGGGAGGTTTTCGTCCATCAGGTTGTGCATGGAGAGATTGAGGGCAACGCTGATCGCAAAGCCCTGGTCGCGGCAACGCCGGCAATAGCCGGCCGCCAGCTCGATGACCTGCAGCGTGAACGCCCGGATCAGGCCCGTGTGCTCCAGTACCGGGATGAACTCGAAGGGCGGAATGGCACCACGCTCCGGGTGTGACCAGCGCGCCAGCGCCTCCACACCGACCACACAGTCGTCGCGCAGGTCGAGCTTGGGCTGGAATGCCAGACCGATGTCTCCGTTCTGGATGGCCAGGCGGAGATCGTGCAGCAACCCCAGCCGGTCGGGGTTGTGGCGGTCGAGTTCGGGATCGTAGACGCAGTACTCCTCGTGGCTGCGCTTGGCGGCGTACATGGCGACGTCGGCGGCCTTGAGCAGGCCGGCCGGTGTCTGTTCGTGGCGCGGATAGGAGGCGACGCCGATGCTGCAGCCGATCAGGAAGCTGTTCTCCTCGATCTCCAGCGGGCGTTCCAGGGATTCCTGGAGCTTGCGCGCCACGGTGACGGCGTCATCGCTGTCAGCCTGGGTCAGGACGACGGCGAACTCGTCGCCGCCGAGGCGCCCGAGCGTATCCGGTTCGCGCAGCACCGACAGGAAGCGCTTGCCGACCTTGCGCAGCAGCTCGTCGCCGACCGGGTGTCCCAGGGTGTCGTTGACCTCCTTGAAATGGTCGAGGTCGATCATGACGAGGCTCATGGCATCCTGGTCGCGCTTGGCCGCGAGGATGCCCTGCTGCAGACGGTCGATGATGAGCGTGCGGTTGGGCAGCCCGGTGAGCGGGTCGTGCACGGCGAGGTGCTGCAGCTCGTCGTTGGTGGAGGCCAGTCGCCGGTTGCTCTCTTCCAGCATTTCCCGGTAGGCCTCGGCGCGCTGGCGCGCGGCGTTGAGTTCCTCGAAGAAACGGGCATTCTCGATGGCGATGCTGACCTGGCTGGCGAACAGGGTCAGCAGGTCGAGATCGCGGC
>DROT01000198.1 GCA_011321775.1 Gammaproteobacteria bacterium
AACCGCCTGTCCATCATGCCGCTGACGAAGGAACAGTGGGACTTCGTGCTGCAACTGGAGAAGCGCAAGGCGGGATGAGAGACGGGCCGGGGAAGCTGGAAAGCGCGGTATCATTAGCCACGGAACCATACGGAAAAACACGGAAAGTATTCATTGACACTTTTTTACTTCCGTGTTTTTCCGTGTGGTTCCGTGGCTGACTACACAGCGGTTCGATCCCCCCGCTCACGGACAAATACGCTGCTGTATGAACTACGATGACCGAAGGGGTCAGAGCCGTTTAACCCCGCGGTTATCCATACTCAACCGAGGAACAGCGAATACGCCGGGTTGTCCTGTTCCTCGAAGTAGACGTAGCCGAGGCGGTCGAGGAAGTCCTGGAAACGGCGGCGGTCGTCCGGCGGCACCTGGATGCCGACCAGCACGCGGCCGTAGGCGGCACCGTGGTTGCGGTAGTGGAACAGGCTGATGTTCCAGCGCTTGCCCATGCTGGACAGGAACTTGAGCAGCGCGCCGGGGCGTTCGGGGAACTCGAAACGGTACAGCACCTCGTGATCGACGCCGCGGGCGTGGCCGCCGACCATGAAACGGATGTGCGTCTTGGCCATCTCGTTGTCGGTCATGTCCACCACCGGATAGCGCTCGGCGCGCAGGCTCTGCAGCAGTTCCTCGTGCTCCTCCTCGCCGCGCGCCAGCTGCACGCCGGCGAACACCTGCGCATCCTTCGAGTCGGCATAGCGGTAGTTGAACTCGGTGATGCCGCGCTTGCCGATGGTGCGGCAGAAGCGCAGGAAACTGCCGGGGCGCTCGGGGATGGTGACCGCCAGCAGCGCCTCGCGGCGTTCGCCGAGTTCGGCGCGTTCGGCGACGTGGCGCAGCCGGTCGAAGTTGATGTTGGCGCCGCTGTTGATGGCGATCATGCGCAGACCCTGGCAGCCCTCGCGCTCGACGTACTTCTTGATGGCCGCCACCGCCAGCGCGCCGGCCGGCTCCACCATGGCGCGGGTGTCGTCGAAGATGTCCTTGGTGGCGGCGCAGATCTCGTCGGTGCTCACCAGCATGACCTCGTCCACCAGCTTGCGGGCGATGCGGTAGGGTTCCTTGCCGGCCTGACGCACCGCCACCCCGTCGGCGAAGATGCCCACCTGTTTGAGCACCACGCGCCGCTTGCGCCGCAGCGCCTCGTACATGCAGGGCGCGTCGTCCGGCTCCACGCCGATGATGCGGATGTCGGGGCGCAGCGCCTTGACGTAGGCCGCCACGCCGGCGATCAGCCCGCCGCCGCCGACCGGCACGAAAATGGCGTGCAGGTGATCGCGGTGCTGCTGCAACATCTCCATGGCGATGGTGCCCTGGCCGGCGATCACCTCGGGATCGTCGTAGGGATGGATGAACACCATGCCGCGCTCTTCGGCCAGCTGCAGCGCGTGCGCGTAGGCCTCGTCGTAGGTATCGCCGTGCAGCAGCGTGCGCCCGCCCATGGCCTGCACCGCCTTGACCTTGATGCCGGGCGTGGTGCGCGGCATCACGATCAGCGCCTTGACGTTACGGTGCCGCGCCGCCAGCGCCACTCCCTGCGCATGGTTGCCGGCCGAGGCGGTGATGATGCCCTTCTCCAGCTCCTCGTCGCCGAGGCTGGCGATCTTGTTGTAGGCGCCGCGCAGCTTGAAGGAGAACACCGGCTGCAGGTCCTCGCGCTTGAGCCAGATGTCGTTGCCCAGCCGCCGCGACAGGTTGCGCGCCGGCTCCAGCGGCGTCTCCACCGCGACGTCGTAGACGCGCGAATTGAGTATGGCTTTCAGGTAATTGTCGAACATGGTGGAATCATACCCGTATGTCATACCGGCACACAAAAAAGGTCCGCTGCCAGTCTGTTGACGCGTGGTTGTCAGCCACGGAAGCACACGGAAAGACACGGAAGACACGGATGAACACGGAAAGGCTTTTTCTTGCTTTACTTCCGTGTCTTCCGTGTTTTCCGTGGCTATCTTCCCGAATTCAAACGTTCTCCCGCCGAGCCCACACAAAAAGCTCTGACCCCTTGGCACGTCACCGCTCTCGCAACGACCACATAACTATCCTTTCCGTGTCCTTCCGTGTGTTTCCGTGGCTATTTCCCCGATATCGAACGCTCCCCCCTGATCCCGTATAATCGCCACCATCACTCGAAGGAGATCCCCATGAACCAGGACGAGCTCAAGAAACAGGTGGCCGAGGCGGCCATCGAATACGTCGAGACCGGGACCGTGATCGGCGTCGGCACCGGTTCCACCGCCAACTACTTCATCGACGCGCTGGCGAAGATCAAGGGACGCATCGACGGCACCGTCGCCAGTTCCGTCGCTTCCGCCGAGCGTCTCAAGAGCCACGGCATCCCGGTGATGGATCTCAACGAGGTCGGCGAACTGTCGGTCTACATCGACGGTGCCGACGAGACCAACGACTACCTGCAGCTCATCAAGGGCGGCGGCGGCGCGCTCACGCGCGAGAAGATCGTCGCCGGGGCCAGCCACAAGTTCGTGTGCATCTGCGACGACAGCAAGCTGGTGAAGATCCTCGGCCGCTTCCCGCTGCCCATCGAGGTCATTCCCATGGCGCAGAGCTTCGTGGCGCGCGAACTGGTCAAGCACGGCGGCCGCCCGGAACTGCGCCAGGGCTTCACCACCGACAACGGCAACATCATCCTCGACGTCAAGGACCTGGAGATCCTGGAACCCTGCCGGCTGGAGTCCCAGCTCAACGACATCCCCGGCGTCGTCACCGTCGGCCTGTTCGCCAACCGCCCCGCCGACGTGCTGCTGCTGGGGACCAGCAACGGCGTGGAGACGCGGACTGCTCCGGACTGAACATCGAAGGAGATAGCCACGGAAGCACACGGAAGAAAGCAAAAGAAAGCTTCTGTTTCGTCGTCATTGCGAGAAACGCAGTAACGAAGCAATCTCCAACCGACTCATTCCATTGCGGGAGATCGCCGCGGCGCTGCGCGCCTCGCAATGACGCCACAATAATCCATTTCCATGTGGTTCCGTGGCTAACCCCCGCCCCTGCCTGAGGCTCCACCGGCACCCTGAGCCTACAACAACACCCGCTCGATACCCCCGTCACGCGCCCGTTCGATGAAGCGCTGGCGCCAGTCGTCGCCGAGGCGCTGGTTGGCGAGTTCCACCACGATGTAGTCGCTGTCCAGGCCGGTGTCGTCCCGGTAGCGCAGCAGGCCCTGCTGGCAGGCGGGGCAACTGGTGAGGATCTTCACCTCTCCCCCTTCCTGGTCGCCGAAGGCGCGTACGCCGGCCTGCAGTTCCTGCTGCTTGCGGAAGCGGATCTGGGTGGAGATGTCGGGGCGCGACACCGCCAGGGTGCCGGCCTCGCCGCAGCAGCGGTCCGACAGCCGCACCTCGCTCCTGAGCAGGCTGCCCGCCACCCGCAGCGGCGGATGGGTCTTCATCGGTGAATGGCAGGGATCGTGGTAGAGGTAGCGCCGGCCGGC
>DROT01000199.1 GCA_011321775.1 Gammaproteobacteria bacterium
AGCACTGGAGGCAGGGCGGCTGCCGCTGGTGCTCGGCGGCGATCATTCGCTGGCCATGGGATCGGTGTCGGCAACGGCGATTCACCTCCACCGACAGGGGGCCGCGATCGGCCTGATCTGGGTGGATGCCCACGGCGACCTGAATACCCCCGACAGTTCGCCCAGCGGAAACATCCACGGCATGCCGCTCGCCCATCTGCTGGGACAGGGAGACGGCGATTTCATCGGCCTGCTCGATCCCGCCGGCCCCGTCGACCCGCGGCGGGTGGTCTTGATCGGGGTGCGCGAGCTGGATGCCGGAGAGCGAAAGCGCATCCGCGCGCTCGGGCTGCGCGTGTTCACCATGCGCGACATCGACGAACTGGGCATGGCAGAGGTGGGTCGGCGCGCTATCGCAATCGCCGGCGAGGGCACGGCCGGATTTCACCTGAGTTTCGATGTGGATGTCTGCGATCCGGCGGTGATCCCCGGTTCCGGTACCCTGGTGCCCGGCGGGATCGGCTTCCGCGAGGCGCACCTGCTGCTCGAACTCTGCGCCGAGAGCGGCGGCCTGCTGGCGATGGATGTGGTCGAACTCAACCCCTTCCTCGATCAGGCCAATGTCTCGGCCGAGCGAACCGTGGCGCTGATCCGCAGCGCCCTGGGGCAGACCATTCTGTAGCCCGCTCAATCGTCCTCGTCCAATTCCGTATCGGGGTTCCAGCCCGCAGCCCTCGCACGTTCCAGTGCCTCGGCCTGAATGCGCTCGAACCGGGCATAGAGGTCTGGCGGTAGCCTCGAGACCAGGAAGTCATAGCGTTGCCATTGTTCATCCACGCGAGCCCACAACTGCGCCAGCCGCTCCCGGCTCCAGCCGGCACAGGTTTCGCTCTCGTCGAGCAACCCGAACAACCAGGCGTCCCGGATGATCTTGCCCTCGTCGGTCATGCCGCCGTTCACGTCTTGATCGATGCCGGGATAGGGGCGTGTGGATGGACGAATCATGCGAGTTTTTCCTCCGGAATCATTTCTCCAACCGGGTGACCGTCACCAGCCGGCCAGCTTCAGGCGTTTCTCCAGTTCGTCGCCCATGGCGTTGACCACCTTTCCACGCAGGCTGCTGGCCATGAAATGGTAGTAATTGAGCGTACAGGGCACCGACTCATGCAGGCCACGCTGCGGTGATACCTGGAAGTCGACCCATGCCAGCACCGGAACCTGGTTTCGATTGTGATCCACGACAACCCAGGCATGGGCTTCCAGAATCAGCTCCATTTCCTTCATCCCCGGCAAGGACAGGCTCTGCTCCACCCCGAGGTGCATGCGGCTTCTGCGCCAGAGGTTGTAAAGCCGGGCGGGTACCCGATCTCTGCGTTTGGCGATGACGGGAACCCCTTCGATCCGCGATGCCACGACGACTCAGCGCGTCAGGCTGGCAAACAGGGTCGGAAGCTTCTCCGGCAGGCGCTGGACATTGTCGATGATGGTGAAGTTGTTGGCGCCGAAAATTCGCGACACGTACCGATCCGCCTCGGGATCCAGTGTCAGGCAATAACTGAGAATACCGTTGCGCCTCAGTTCTTCGGCAGCCTTCTTGGCATCCGCCCTCAGGTATTGCGGGTCCCGCTCGTCGATATCCGCCGGCTCGCCGTCGGTGACGATCAGCAGCAGCTTGTGCTTGTCGCCACGCTGCATCAGGTGCCAGCCGGCATGCCTCATGGCCGCGCCCATGCGCGTGGACAAGCCGCCCTTCATGCCTGCCAGCCGGCTCTTCACATCCGCATCCAGCGGCTGTTCGAAATCCTTGAAGCGATAGTACTGGACATCATGACGCCCATCCGAGGCAAAGCCATGAATGGCGAAGGGATCTCCAATGCCATGGATCGCCGTGGCCACCAGGGCACAGGCTTCCTTGGTCAATTCGAGTACGGTTTTCTCGGTGCCCCGTACGATCTCGTTGGTGGACTCGGAAAGATCGAGCAGAATCAGCACCGACAGATCGCGGCGGTTGATGACATTGCGCATGGTGATGCGGGTATCCGGCTGCATGCCGATACGCGCCATGACCATCGCCTCGACCGCCGCGTTGATGTCCAGCTCGTCGCCGTCTTCGAGATGGCGCTGGCGGGACATGCCCTGTGGCCGCAGCCGGTCGATGATTTGCTTGATACGATGGCTGACTCCCTTGTGCTCGGTCAGCACCTTGTCGATCTGCTCCGGGTCGCCCCGGCCCTGACGGCGCTCGAACACCGTGGCCCAGGCCGGGCGATGCAACTGCACATGGTAGTCCCATTCGGGGTAGTGGAAGGGATCGGATACCGGCTCCTTGCCTTCGATCTCGTTGTAGGAAACTCCCTCGTCCTCGTAGGGATACAGCTCCGATGACAGCACCCAGACTTCCTGTGCATCGTCGCCGGCGGTTTCAACCTCTACCTCGTTGACCATCTCCATGACGCTGACATACTTGCGCACCTGACGCTGGCTCGCCGGAATATAGGCGGTGCCGTCATCCCATGAAAATTCCTCGGCAGACCAGAGGTAGCGATTGTCGTCCCGATAGGGGATGGCGAGCGATTCGAGAATGCGCAGGCTCGGCATCTCGCGACGGCGGGTCAGCAACTCGAACAGCTCCAGGCCCAGGTCCACGCTGAACAGCGTGTTATCCCTGTTGTCCGCGATATGTTCATGAAAACGGGCCGCAATGGCATCCATTTCCTCGTCGCCGGTGGAGTGGTCCGCCTCGAGCAAGGCCAGGGCCAGCCGCTCGAGCAGACTCATGGTTGCATGTTCATATCCCTGGTCCGCACTCGCCTGCATCAGGCGCAGCCAAAGATTTTTCATGCCTGGAAAGTCGCTCACCGCACAATATTCGACCCGGGCATCCTCGAACATGCCGATCATGTACTGCTGGGCGGGCGACAGCGCCTCCGCCTCGATGGCTTCCAGCGTATAGACGCGGTGCGAGGCCATGTGGGCGACCATGGCCCGGTAAAGGTCGATACCGGCAACATCGCCAAGATCGTCCACGGCATCCGGCAGGTGCAGCGCATGATTCTCGATGAAGGGCTTGAAACCCGCGTGATCGGCCGCTGCCGGGCGCAGGAAGAAGTCTCGCGCCCAGAAGGCGCGCAGGTACATGTTCAGCTTGCGTTGATGATCGATGAAGAGCGTGCCACGACGCTCCTGTTGCAGGACCGCCTTTGAGTCTTCGGATTCGAGTCCGAAATAAGCGGCTTGCTTGGGTAAATCTCGTCGATAAGCCTCGGCACCAAAATCTACCCAGCGACGCAACCCGGAAAGGGTGAGTTTTGTAAGCAGCTCATCCAGCACGCTCAGCATCGGCCTCAGGCCCCGCGAAGCGCGCGCCGAAAGACGGTGCAACAGCTGAAGATAGGCGCGCAGTAGATCCGGGTCACCCAGGCGGCGAGCTGCGGTAGGGAGGGTTTGCAGTACCAGGACCAGTACGCCACCGGCCACCATCGATGCCATTTTGAGGATCGACGACGCCACATCGCGGATAATGTCTTCCCCACACTCCTTGACCACAACCGGCATCTCGTCGAGCCAGGTCACGACCAGCTCCGGCCCCTTGGCCAGATTGACCATGCCACGGGCGCCATCCAGGTAATCACGCAGGCCCTGTGGGGTCATGACACGAGCCGCCTCGTGGAAGGTCGCTTCGAGCGTATCCTCCAGCTCCGGTGCTGCCTGGATCAGTTCATCGCGGTAATCGTCGAGTGAGACACTCATGCTGCTTTCCTCACTTCAGTCAAGAGGCCGGTCGAAACGGCAAGGCCGCTCGCAGGTTTCGCCTGCAAACGCATCAACCGAAGAAGGTGCTGACCGCTGCCTCCAGTGTATCGCGCATGTCCGGGTCGTCGGTGATGGGCTCGACCAGAGCCATGCGGCAGGCATTCTGCGGGGGAATGCCCTTGGCGATCAGCTGGCCGGCATAGATCAGCAGCCGGGTGGACATGCCCTCGTCGAGGCCATGCCCCTTGAGGTTGCGCGAGCGATGGGCGACCTGCACCAGTTTCTCCGCCGTGGGCTGATCCACTCCCGCCTCGTGAGCGATGATCTCGACTTCCACTTCGGTATCCGGATAGTCGAAGGTCATGGCTCCGAAGCGCTGCTTGGTGGATTGCTTGAGATCCTTCATCATCGACTGGTAACCGGGGTTGTAGGAGATGACGATCTGAAAATCCGGATGCGCCTTGACCAGTTCGCCCTTCTTTTCCAGCGGCAATTCACGGCGGTGGTCGGTCAGCGGGTGAATAACGACCGTGGTATCCTGGCGCGCCTCGACCACCTCGTCGAGGTAGCAGATGGCGCCGATGCGCGCGGCAACGGTAAGCGGACCGTCCTGCCATTTGGTGCCGTTGATGTCGAGCAGGAAGCGACCGACCAGGTCGGAGGCGGTCATGTCCTCATTGCAGGCCACGGTGATCAGGGGCTTCTGCAGCTTCCAGGCCATGTACTCGACAAAGCGCGACTTTCCGCAGCCGGTCGGCCCCTTCAGCATGACCGGCATGCGCACATCGTAGGCGGCCTCGTAGCGCTCGATCTCGTCGGCCACGGAACGGTAGTAGGGCTCTTCCTGGATCAGGAACTCGTCTTTGTTGATGTCAGTCATGACGCTTACCTCATGCCGCAGTGATTCGCGTTTCGGGGTTGGGAAAACTTTGCTGAGACTCGCGTGGATCGCGGGCCTCGGCAAAGCCTTCCGCCCGGTCCCGGACCACAGAAGCGGCCCGGGACGGGGGAAGAACGGCCGATCTTACTTGTGAACCAGCTCGTAGGCGTGGACAGCCGCAGCGGCTTCCATTTCCTTCAGCACATCGCCTTCCAGCGGAGCCTTGTAGATGACCATGTTGGCTCCCTGGCTCTGCTTGTAGTTGTCGTAGCCTACCAGGCGGACATGATTGCCCGGGTTGCTCTTCTTGCACAGCTCGACTTCCTCGAGAATGCGATCGACATCGGTCTCACCGAACATCGGCAGCTTCCACATGTACCAGTAGTGACTGGCCGAGTACTGGGGCTCGGTATGCTCGATGGCCGGATTCCAGCCCTGATCCACAATGTACTGGATCTGCTTGCGGATCTGGTCGCCGTCCATCGCCGGCAGATAGGAGAAGGTGCCCATCTTGCGGCTTTTCGGATCCGACAGACGGGACGCATAGTCTTGAACTTCGCTCATGATTTTTTCCTCTTAAATTCGGTTCAATGTTGGAAAGGATTACTTGTGCGCAACGTCGAGCTTGTCGACGGTATCGAACTCGAACTTGATCTCTTTCCAGGTTTCCATGGCCATCTTCAGTTCGGGGCTGTGCTTGGCGGCGCTGGTGAGGATGTCCTTGCCTTCCTTCTCCAGCTCGCGACCTTCGTTGCGGGCCTGGACACAGGCCTCGACGGCCACGCGATTGGCCGCAGCGCCGGCTGCGTTGCCCCAGGGGTGGCCGAGGGTGCCTCCACCGAACTGCAGACAGGAATCGTCGCCGAAGATGGATACCAGGGCCGGCATGTGCCAGACGTGAATGCCGCCGGAAGCAACCGGCAAGACGCCCGGCATCTGACCCCAGTCCTGATCGAAGAAGATACCGCGGCTGCGATCTTCCTTGACGTACTTGTCGCGCATCTGGTCGATCCAGCCCAGGGTAGCCTCGCGATCGCCTTCCAGCTTGCCGACGACGGTACCGGAGTGCAGATGGTCGCCACCCATCAGGCGCAGAATCTTGGTCAGCACACGGAAGTTGATGCCGTGATGCGGATTACGGTCGATGACACCGTGCATGGCGCGGTGCACGTGCAACAGAATACCGTTATCGCGACACCATTTTGAAAGACTGGTGTGCGCCGCCCAACCGAGGGTCAGGTAGTCGGACATGATGATACGGGCACCAATCTCCTTGGCGAACTCGGCACGCTTGTACATTTCTTCAGCGGTCGGCGCGGTGACATTCAGGTAATGCCCCTTGCGCTCGCCGGTTTCGGCTTCCGCCTTTTCGCAGGCTTCCTGCACGAACAGGAAGCGGTCACGCCAGCGCATGAAGAATTGGGAGTTGACGTTCTCGTCGTCCTTGGTGAAGTCCAGGCCGCCGCGCAGGCCCTCATAGCAGGCGCGGCCGTAGTTCTTGGCGGACAGGCCGAGCTTCGGCTTGATGGTACAGCCCAGCAGCGGACGGCCGTACTTGTCGAGCAGATCGCGCTCGACCTGGATGCCATGGGGCGGTCCGGGGTTGGTGGTGACGAACCACAGCGGGAAGCGGATGTCTTCCAGGCGCAGGGCTCGAACGGCCTTGAAGCCGAATACATTGCCCACGATGGAGGTCATTACATTGACCACGGAACCTTCCTCGAACAGACCCATCGGGTAGGCGATGAAGGCGTAGTAGCACTCGTCGTCGCCCGGGACATCCTCGATGGCGTAGGCACGACCCTTGTAGTAATCCAGGTCGGTCAGCAGGTCGGTCCAGACGGTGGTCCAGGTACCGGTGGAGGATTCGGCGGCAACGGCTGCTGCGGCTTCTTCGCGGGGCACGCCCGGCTGAGGGGTAATCTTGAATACGGCCAGAAGGTCGCTGTCCTTCGGCGTGTAGTCCGGCTCCCAGTAAGTATCGCGGTACTCTTTCACGCCCGCTTGATAGGTTTTAGCCATGGTAATCTCCTGTAGTTCGATTGATATCGTTCACGGCGCGGCAAATACCGCGGTGAACGCATTTTCCACAAAACATGATATAAATTGAAATCAATAGTTTCTATCCATTCCATAGATAATCGTTTATGACCTCTCCACCTCGCGACAATATCCTCCGCCATGTCACCTTGCGCCAGCTGCAGATCTTCGAAGCTGTTGTCCGCCTTGGCAGCTATACCCGCGCTGCAGAAACCCTTTTTCTGACCCAGCCCACGGTCTCGATGCAGGTGCGCAAGCTCGAACAGGCACTGGACCAGAAACTGCTGAGAAAGGACGGTCGCAAGCTGATATTGACCGATGCCGGAAACGAGGTACTGGCCTTGAGCCGCAGCCTCCTCCAGCAGGTGGAGTCCACCGATCAGCGGCTACGCCAGATCGCCGATGGCGAACTGGGCCGACTGAACCTGGTGGTGGCCTCGACGGTTTCCGCCGTGGCCACCCGGCTGCTGGCCGAGTTCAGCAAAGTCTATCCGATGATGCAGGTCAGCTTCGAAGTCACCAATCGCGCGGGATTGATCGAGCAGCTTCAGAGCCACGAGGCGGATATAGTGTTGATGGGGCAACCGCCGGATCACCTGCCCATCGAGTCCGTGGGTTTCATGGAAAACCCCCTGGTGGTCATCGCGCCGCCGGACAACCCGATGTCGCAAAGCCGCTCGCCGGTGCCCCTGCAACAGCTGATCGGCCATGGCTTCGTAGTCCGGGAGCCCGGTTCCGGCACCCGCATGGCCATGGAACGCCTGTTCAACGATCATGGTTTTCTCCTCGATGGCAGCATGGAAGTGAACAACAACGAGGCGATCAAGCAGGCAGTGGAGGTAGGGCTGGGGCTCGGCGTGGTTTCGGTGCATACCCTGGACAACGAACTGCGCGAAAACCGGCTGACGGTCATCGAGGCCGAAGGCTTTCCCATCATTCGCACCTGGTATCTGGTGCAGCACCGGGACAAGCGCCTGTCGCCGCTGGCCCAGAAATTTCGCGATTATGTGCTGCAGCAGGCTCCCTTGCTGGTTACACCGCCGTAATCCAGGGGGTCAGAGTTTACGCCCGGTTAACCCCTCCTGTGACAAGCTCCTCCCCGACCCGAATCTACAGCACCCATGTCCCTGCCCCGATTTCAGCTCTCCAGCCAACAGCTGATCCTGCTCGTCGCCCTGTGGTTGACCGGCCTCGACAACTTCAGCTACTACCGAAAGGTCCTCGAGATCTACCCGCTGGAGGGCGGCAACCTGCCCTTTCTGGCCTCTATCGTGGCGTTGCAGTTCCTGTTCACGCTGTTGCTGCTCGGCTTGATCGGCTGGCGTCCCCTGCTCAGACCCCTGCTGACGATACTGCTCATC
>DROT01000200.1 GCA_011321775.1 Gammaproteobacteria bacterium
ATAGCCTGCAGGCCAGGCAGTCCGCCGGCTGGCAGGCGGAAATCACCCTGCCCGGTCCGCCCGCCCCCAAGGTGCTGATGTGCCGGGGCTCGACCCTGCCCGGCAACGAGGACGGCGCCGAGGGGCTGGTGATCGTGTTCGACGACATCACCGACCTGCTGCAGGCCCAGCGCAGCGCCGCCTGGGGCGAGGTCGCCCGCCGCCTGGCCCACGAGATCAAGAATCCGCTGACCCCGATTCAGCTCTCCGCCGAACGCCTGCGCCGCAAGTACCTGCACAGCCTGCCGGAAAAGGATGCCGCCGTGCTGGATCGCGCCACCCACACCATCGTGCAGCAGGTGGAGACCATGAAGGAACTGGTCAAGGCCTTCAGCGAATACGCCCGCATGCCGGCGCTGGAACTGGAGGGCCTGAACCTCAACCGCCTGATCGAGGAAGTCCGCGAACTCTACCGCGGCACGGGCGCGCAATTGCAGTTCGAGCTCGATCTGGATCCCCGCCTGCCGCCGGTGGAGGCCGATGCCGGACGCCTGCGCCAGTTGCTGCACAATCTGGTGAAAAACGCCCAGGAAGCCATGCAGCAGTCACCGGACAAGAAAATCACCATTCGCACCCGCTGCGAGGGGGAAACCGTCAACCGCTTCGTCGAACTGCGCCTGAGCGACACCGGCCCCGGGATCCCCGAGGACATGTTCGAACAACTGTTCGAGCCCTACGTCACCAGCAAGCCCAAGGGCAGCGGCCTGGGACTGGCCATCGTCAAGAAGATCGTCGAGGAACACGGCGGCGTGCTGTGGGCCGAAAACAACCCGGGTGCCGGCGCCAGCATAGTGATACGATTACCGGCAGCGCACCGCAATCCCGACGAGGACAGCCCTGCCCGCGACCACGAGCATACCGACCATGCAGCCGCTTGAGACCGACATGACCGACGCCCGGCCCGCCAACGCCCCCTATATTCTGGTGGTCGATGACGAGCCGGACATCCGCCACCTGGTACAGGAAATCCTCGAGGACGAGGGCTACGAGGTCAGCGTGGCCGAAAACGGCGAAGCCGCGCGCGACGCGCATCGCCAACGGCGTCCCGACCTGGTGCTGCTGGATATCTGGATGCCCGATCTGGACGGCATCAGCCTGCTCAAGGAATGGTCGGAGGACGGCCACCTGCCCATGCCGGTGATCGTCATGTCCGGCCACGGCACCGTGGAAACCGCGGTCGAGGCCACCCGCCTGGGCGCCTATGACTTCATCGAAAAGCCCCTGTCACTGGCCAAGCTGCTGCTGACCATCGAGCACGCGCTGGAAACCGAACAACTGCAGCAGGAAAACCGCGGCCTGCTCGAACAGGCCGCGCCGATCAAGGCTCCCATCGGCAAGAGCCCGCAGATGCAGCAACTGCGCGAACAACTGCAGCAGGTGGCCCGGCACGACAGTTGGGTGCTGCTCTACGGCGAGCCCGGCTGTGGCATGAACGTCGCCGCCCGTTACCTGCACGCCATGAGCAAGCGCGGCCAGCGGCCGCTGGTCGAGGTCAATCTCGGCACCCTGAGCAAGGGCGACTTCGCCCGCGAACTGTTCGGCTACGAGGAACAGGGCAAGGTTCATTACGGCCTGCTGGAACAGGCCAACGGCAGCAGCCTGCTGTTGCACGACATCGCCGAAATGGATGCCGATACCCAGCGCCTGCTGCACTCGGCCCTGTCGGCCAGAACCTTTTTGCGCATCGGCGGCGAACAGCCGGTGCAGATGCACGCGCGCATCATCGCCGCCAGCAGCCATGATCTGGCGCAGCGGGTGAGCAGCGGCCAGTTCCGCAAGGATCTCTACTACCAGCTCAACGTGGTACCCATTCACATTCCGCCGCTGCGCGAACACCGCGAGGACATTCCCGAACTGCTGGCCTGGTTCAGCAACTATTTCATCAATCACGAGAACCTGCCCTACCACCATTTCAGCATCGCCGCCCAGAACCGCCTGTGCAACTATGACTGGCCCGGCAACATCCGCGAGCTGATCAATCTGGTGCAGCGCCTGCTGATCGTCTGCCGGCAGGAGGAAATCAGCCTGGAAGACGTGAACATGGCGTTGGGCACGCCGCCGGGCGGGGAAAGCACCGGCGGCGATGACTTCGAACAGCCCCTGCGCCAGGCGCGCGAGGACTTCGAGCGCCGCTATCTGCGCTATCATTTGCAACAGAACCAGGGCAACGTCAGCCGGGTCGCCAAGATCGCCGGTCTCGAACGCACCCATCTGTACCGCAAGCTGCGCGCGCTGGGGATTGATCCGAAAGACAATAAATAATGGCTCCGCAGCAGAATGCCGGTAGAAGCAGTAATAGTTCTGGCGCAAGTTGTTGATGGCATGGTTATTATAATGGCAAGATGGGGCTTGCTTTTAACTATCAGTTCTCCGGGCTTCAAGGCACCAGCGAAGTGCAGGTCATGGACAACGCTGAAACGAAGGGTCCCCTCTCCCAGAGGGAGAGGGAGTCAGGCCGTGCCAGCCCGTAAATTCTGCGGAAGAACCTGAATAACAAACTGCACTCATGAAAATCATCATCCTCGGAGCCGGACAGGTCGGCAGTTCACTGGCGGAAAACCTCACCAGTGAAGCCAACGACATCACCATCGTCGACAAGAACGAGGCCGCCCTGCAATCCCTGCAGGACCGTCTGGATCTG
>DROT01000201.1 GCA_011321775.1 Gammaproteobacteria bacterium
CCGCTATCCGGAAGGCACGCGCCTGTTCGGTGCGGTCACCAACATCGCCGACTACGGCTGCTTCGTCGAGATCGAGGACGGCGTCGAGGGTCTGGTGCACGTCTCCGAGATGGACTGGACCAACAAGAACGTCAACCCCAGCAAGGTGGTGCACGTCGGCCAGGAGGTCGAGGTCATGGTGCTGGACATCGACGAGGAACGCCGCCGCATCTCGCTGGGCATGAAGCAGGTGCACCCGAACCCCTGGGAGGAGTTCTCGGCCACCCACAACAAGGGCGACCACGTCAAGGGCACCATCAAGTCGATCACCGACTTCGGCATCTTCATCGGCCTGGAAGGCGGCATCGACGGTCTCATCCACCTGTCCGACATCTCCTGGGACGAGAGCGGCGAGGAAGCCGTGCGCAACTACAAGAAGGGCGAGGAAGTGGAGGCCGTGGTTCTGTCGGTCGACGCTGAGCGCGAGCGAATCTCCTTGGGCATCAAGCAGCTGGAGAAGGATCCCTTCTCGAGTTTTTCGGCCGAACACGCTAAAGGAAGTATCGTCAAGGGCGTTATTAAGGAAGTCGACGCCAAGGCCGCGATCGTCGATCTCGGCAATGGCATCGAAGGCGTGCTGCGGGCTTCCGAGCTGGCGCGCGACCGCGTGGAGGACGCCCGCACCGTGCTGCAGCCTGGACAGGAGGTCGAGGCCAAGTACATGGGCGTGGACCGCAAGAACCGCACCATCATGCTGTCGATCAAGGCCAAGGACAGCGAGGAAGAAGCGGCGGCGATCAAGGACTACAGCCGCAGCAGCGGTGCGGTGGGCGCCAAACTGGGCGATGTTTTGAAGGAACAACTTGAAAATAGTGGAGACTAATCAATAACATTGGTCTAAGCTTTAGCCAGGAGGTGCGGGGAAGACCGGACTGCTTCCCTGCCCACCTCAACCAGAACCGGGGGCGATACCATGACAAAGTCTGAGCTAATCGAGATACTCGCGGCCAAGAACAGCCACCTGAACCATAAGGACGTGGAGCTGGCCGTGAAGAGCCTGATCGAGCAGATGAGTCAGTCCCTGGCGACGGGAAACCGCATCGAGATTCGCGGTTTCGGCAGCTTCTCGCTGCACTACCGCCCGCCGCGGATGGGGCGCAACCCCAAGACCGGCGAGGCGGTGGCGCTGGCGGCCAAGTACGTCCCCCACTTCAAGCCCGGCAAGGAACTGCGCGAGCGCGTCAACATCTACGCCCGCCAGGACCGGCAACCGGAGGGCGGTGCAGCCCCGACCGGCAGCGAGTCCGAGGGCGAGACCGCGACGGCCGGCGAGAACAGCCTGTTCTAGGAACTGGCGGTAGTGAACCTCAAAGGGCGGCTTCGAGCCGCCTTTTTTTTTTGACTGGCCACGGAAGCACACGGAAAAACACGGAAAAAAGCAAAAGAAAGCCTCTCCTGTCCCATAAACTTCGTATTCGTCATCCCGGCGCAGGCCGGGATCCAGTAACTGGCTGAAACCACTGGATTCCGGCCTTCGCCGGAATGACGGGGAAAGACCAGCGATGTTCATGTCACCCATGCCGCGTGGCTCGCTCCACGCTCACCGAGCTGAATGGTTACAACAACAGAAACCTTTCCGTGTTTTTCCGTGTGCTTCCGTGGCTAACAATCACAAAGCCAGCGACAACCCACAATCCCCCGGCTCCCACCAGCCCGGTACCGCGAGGTTTGCCGCCGACAGCCAAAGCGTCGATAATCCCCGCATCCGAGACTGCCCGCCCGAGGGAACGAGATGTTGCGCCTGATTGGATTTCTGTTGCTGATCGTCCTCGTCGTGCTGGGCGTGAGTTTCGCGGTATTGAACGCGGAACCGGTGTCCCTCAACTATTACTTCGGTTACCTGGAGATACCGCTTTCCATGGTCGTGGTGGTATCGCTCACGGCCGGTGCCCTCATCGGGGCACTGGTCAGCATGGGCGTGATCCTGCGCCTCAAGCGGCAGCTCGCCCGCACCCGCAGGGAGCTGCGCAAGGCCGAGAAGCAGGCCGCCGAGCTCCAGGTGCTGCCGGTCGGCGGGGACTGAATGGATTCCTCCACCCTCATGCTGGATCTGCTGTGGCTGCTGCTGCCGGTGGCGGCTGCCTCCGGCTGGTGGGCGGCGTTGTACAGCCAGAAGAAGAGCCGCGCCAGGGCCCAGGCCCTGCTCAACTCGGCCTATGGCCGCGGACTCAACCACCTGCTCAACGAGGAGCCGGACAAGGCCACCGAAGTGCTGGTGCGCATGGTGGAGGTCGACCCGGATACCGTGGAACTGCACCTGGCGCTCGGCGGCCTGTTCCGCCGGCGTGGCGAGGTGGATCGCGCCATCCGCGTGCACCAGAACATCATTGCGCGCTCGCGCCTGAGCGAAGATCTGCGCGCCCAGGCGACCCTGGAGCTCGGGCGTGATTTTCTCGGCGCGGGCCTGCTCGACCGCGCGGAACAGCTGTTCCGGAACCTGCTGGAACGGGGCGAGTACGAGGAGGAGGTCTGTCGCCACCTCATCGACGTATACCAGCAGGAAAAGGAGTGGCAGCGGGCGTTGGAAATCGGCCGGCGACTGCAGAAATTCGGCAGCGACTCCTGTCGCCTGCGGCTGTCACAGTATCACTGTGAACTGGCCGAAGCGGCGTTGGTTGCCGGTGATCAGGAACGGGCCCTGCGGGAGACGGAGCGGGCGCTGGAAGAGGACGACGCGTGCGTGCGCGCCACCCTGTTGCAGGGTGACATCCTGGCTCGTCAGGGAGACCACGCCACGGCATTGCAGACCTACCTGCGGGTGGAGCGGCAGAACACGGAACTGTTGCCGGAGGTGATCGGACGCCTGCGTGACTGTTACCGGCGACTCGGCGATGCCGCGAAGGGCGAAGCCTGTATAGCTGCCCTGCGGGAACGCTACCATCTTCCCTCTTTCGGCGAGGAAGGGAAGGGCGCACCGGAACCCGCTGCCCTGGTCGGGCAGGCGCTGCGTTACCGTTGCGAGCAATGCGGTTTTTCCAGCCGGCGGCTGTTCTGGCAGTGTCCCGGCTGCAAGTGCTGGAGCAGCGTCAAGCCGTTGAAGACGGTGGGTGCAGCATGACGCAGGAAAAGGACCGCGGTGGTTCGAACGATCCCAGGATCATCGTGGCGCTGGACTTTGCCGAGGCGGACCAGGCGCGGGCGTTCGTGGAGCGCCTGCAGCCGGGCAGCTGCCGGCTGAAGGTTGGCAAGGAGCTGTTCACGCGCGCGGGTCCTGAACTGGTGCGCGAACTCGTGGCCCGCGGGCACGAGGTGTTTCTCGATCTCAAGTTTCACGACATCCCCAACACCGTGGCGCGCGCCTGCGAGGCGGCCGCCTCGCTCGGCGTGTGGATGGTCAACGTGCATGCCTCCGGCGGCAGCCGCATGATGGTCGCCGCGCGGGAGGCGCTGGAGACGCTCGGCTCCGAACGTCCCCTGTTGATTGCCGTCACCGTACTGACCAGCCTGGGGCGCGAGGACCTGCGCGAACTGGGGCTGGACGTCGATCCGCAGGAGCAGGTGTTGCGACTGGCGAGACTGGCGCAGGCGGCGGGCCTGGACGGCGTGGTGTGCTCCCCGCAGGAGGCTTCGCTGTTGCGCTCGGAACTCGGCCCCGATTTCCGCCTGGTCACACCGGGCGTGCGGCCCCGCGGGGCCGCCCTCGATGACCAGACGCGGGTGCGAACCCCTGGCGACGCGGTCCGTGACGGTTCCGACTATCTGGTCATCGGCCGCCCCGTTACCCGGGCGGACGATCCGGCCGCAGTGCTGGCCGGCATCAATCAGGAACTGCGAAGCCTGAAAGGGTAAGAAAAATCCGACCCTTGTAAGACGGATCGTCGCTCAGATTCAGAAATTTCCCTATTTCGACTGGACGGTCGTCCAGGTATGATGCGACGCGTCCCCGGTCTCAAGGCCGGGTGGCCGGGGCACAGGGACTGTGTTCCGATCATTCATCGATTCAAGGAGGACAGGATGAAGAAACTCTTCACATGCTTGTGGCTGTGGCTGGCACTGCTGCCACTGACGGTGTTTTCGGCCCAGCCCATCGACATCAACAGCGCGGACTCGCAAATGCTGGTCGACGAGCTGGTAGGCATCGGTCCGCAGAAAGCCATGGCCATTGTGCGCTACCGCCAGCAACACGGACCCTTCCAGCGCGTCGAGGACCTGGCGCTCGTCAACGGCATCGGAGCCCGCACCGTGGAGCAGAACCGCGGACGGATGACCGTCGCCGGACCCGGCACGCAGACCCCGGCCAACACGGCGAAGAAACCCTGAGCGGAGACAGGGCTGGTTTGCCTTCCCCCGGATGGCTGTCCGGGGGAAGGCGCGCAAAGAGTGACTGGGAATGCCCCTGTCAGACGCGAGGCGGCAGGGAAGCCGCGGCCAGTGACAGGGACGTGACCGGTAGCGTCTTTCAGGGGCATTTCCAGTCACTCTTCAGGTCCGTTGACTATCGGAATGGCGCGTTTTCTTGCGGGAGGACGGCATGGTGCAAAACGGCGACTCCATTGCTCCGGTCACGCTCATGATCCGGAGAAGGAACTGCTACAATGGCTCGATGGGAGTGAGTCATACCGAGACCGGCCTCCCGGATCCAGGAGCGGACAGAGCCTTGGGCGGCTCCTGGACTCAGGCGATCGCAGCAGAAGGAAATACCTATCATGCGTCTGTCCCAACGAGCGCAAACGATCATTCGCGACACCGTCGAGGAGATATTCGGTCCCGATGCGAGGGTGATCCTGTTCGGCTCCAGAACTGACGATACCGCCAGAGGTGGCGATATCGATCTTCTCGTCCAGCTCG
>DROT01000202.1 GCA_011321775.1 Gammaproteobacteria bacterium
AGGCGGACGTGTTCGGCAACGAACAGGCCGATGGCTGTCTCGCTGCCGATACCATCATCTACGAGGAGCCGGCGTCCTGAGCTGACGGACGGGCTTTCCCTGCTGGGAAAATGCAGCCGCCCGGTCGTGAACCGGGCGGTTTTTTTTGTGGGCACGGAATCACACGGAAATGTTTCTTGTTCCTGATTCCGTGGCTACCCCGACGACATGACCGGTTTGCAGGGAAGATCGGTTTCCCGCTCCTGCGTGCGGCTCAGATAGGCAGGCGGACGGTGTCGATCACTCGATCGGTCCCGGTGCCGGATCAGGCCTTCCCCGAAGCAGGACCTGTTTTCGCATGGGCAGGGTTTATTCCCCGATCGTTCTGTAGTCCAATAGGCGCCCGAGTTTCGAGTATCCCGGGCGGTGACATGTACCTTCGTTCATTAGTGAGTCTGTGCCGCGCCATCCTGCCGGTTTCCGACGGCGCTGCGGCGCGCCGCTGCGGCCTGGCGCTGCTCGCCCCGCTGTTGCTGCTGGCTGGCTGCAGCAAGCCCAAGGCGCCACCACCGCCGCCGCCGGAGGTCACCGTGCTGAAGCTGGAGCCGCGCGACATGCCGGTCACCTTCCAGTTCGTCGGTACCACCGTCAGTTCCCAGCAGGTGGAGGTGCGCGCCCGCGTCCAGGGTTTCCTGGACGAACGTCTCTATCAGGAGGGCAGCGTGGTCACCAAGGGGCAGCCGCTGTTCCGCATGGATCCCAAGCCCTTCCAGGCACGACTGGACGCGGCCAGGGCGGCGCTCGCCGAGCAGAAGGCGCGCCTGTGGACCGCGCAGGCCAATCTGCGGCGCATCAAGCCGCTGGTGAAGGCCAAGGCCGTCAGCGAGAAGGACCTGGACGACGCGCAGGGGCGGGTGAACTCGGCGCAGGCCGCCGTCGCCATGGCCAGGGCCGACGTCCAGAGTGCCGAGCTGGATCTGGGCTATACCACCATCTACGCGCCGGTGACCGGGGTCTCCAGCTATGCGCGCATCCAGAACGGTGCCTATGTCAACGAACTCAACAGCCTGCTGACCTATGTCGCGCAGCTGGATCCCATGTGGGTGGATTTCAGTATCTCCGAGGACCAGATGCTGTCGCTGCGCCGCCAGATGGAGAAGAAACAGCTGTTGCGCCCCGAGAACGGGAAGTACGAGGTCGAGCTGGTGATGGCCGACGGCAGTGTCTATCCGCAGACCGGCCGGATCTTCTTCCGTGACGCCAACTACAGCGTCAAGACCGGCACCTTCCTGTTGCGCGCGACCTTCGACAATGCCAAGGGTGAGCTGCGGCCGGGTCAGTTCGTGCGCGTGCGGGTCAAGGGGGCCATCCGCCCGCACGCCATCGTGGTTCCGCAGAAAGCCGTGCTGCAGGGGGCCAAGGGTTTCTTCGTCTGGATCGTCGATGCGGACGGCAAGGCCCAGGTGCGTACCGTCGAGGTCGGCGACTGGCACGGTGACGAGTGGTTCATCACCAGCGGCCTCTCGGCCGGCGACCGCGTGGTCACCGACGGTATCGTGCGCCTGGCCGCCAACACGCCGGTGCGGATCGTTTCGCCGGAGAACAGCGGGCCGGCCGGGAAGCCCTGACGGTGTTCGCGCACTTCTTCATCGACCGCCCGATCTTCGCCATGGTGGTGTCGCTGGTGATCGTGATCGCCGGTGCCGCGGCCATGGTGAGCCTGCCGATCGCCCAGTTTCCGGACATCACCCCGGTGCAGATCCAGGTGACCGGCACCTACCCCGGTGCCGATGCCAACACCGTGGCGCAGAACGTCGGCGCGCCCATCGAGCAGCAGGTCAACGGCGCCGACCACATGATCTACATGCAGTCGACCAGTTCCTCGACCGGCAACTACACGCTCAACGTCTATTTCGATCAGGGTACGGATCCGCAGCTGGCGCAGGTCGATGTCCAGAACCGGGTGCAGTGGGCCATGCCGCAGCTGCCGGCGGCCGTCACCCAGCAGGGCGTGATCGTCAAGAAGACCACCCAGAGCTTCATGATCGTCATTGCGCTGTATTCGCCGGACGGGCGTTATGACCCCGACTACGTGGCCAACTATGCCAACATCAACGTGCTGGACGCCATCAAGCGCATCGACGGCGCCAACCAGTCCCAGATCCTCGGGGTGCCGGACTATGCCATGCGCATCTGGCTGCGTCCCGACCGCATGGCCCAGCTGGGCATCACCGCCACCGACGTCGCCAATGCCGTGCGCCAGCAGAACCAGCAGTTCGCGATCGGGCGCATCGGCCAGTCGCCGACGCCGAACCCCGTGCAGCAGACCTTCCCGGTGACCACCACCGGTCTGCTGACGGAGCCCGAGCAGTTCGAGAACATCATCCTGCGTGCCGAGGAGCAGGGGGCGGCCATCACCCGCATCGGCAACGTCGGCCGTGCCGACCTGGGGCGCAAGGACTATTCCCTGCGCTCCAGGTACAACGGCAAGGACGCCACCCTCATCGTGATCTACCAGCAGCCGGGGGCCAATGCCCTGAACGTCTCGGAGCAGGTGCGCGCCACCCTCGACAAACTGTCCAGCAGCTTCCCGGACGGCCTGGAGTACAGCATCGCGCTGGATACCACCAAGTTCGTGCGCGCCTCCATCGATGAGGTGGTACATACCTTCTTCGAGGCGGTGGTGCTGGTGGTGCTGGTGGTGTTCGTGTTCCTGCAGAGCCTGCGGCTGACCGTCATCCCGACGCTGGCCGTGCCGGTGTCGGTGCTGGGCGCCATGATCGGCATGCTGGCCTTCGGCTTTTCGGTCAACATGCTGACCCTGTTCGGCATGATCCTCGCCATCGGTATCGTGGTCGACGATGCCATCGTGGTGATCGAGAACACCGAGCGCAACATGGTGCAGTACGGCCTCGATCCGAAGGCGGCGGCCAAGCGTGCCATGAGCGAGGTCTCGGGGGCGCTGGTGGCCATCGTGCTGGTGCTCAACGCGGTGTTCGTGCCGGTGGCCTTCCTCGGCGGCATGACCGGCGAACTGTACAAGCAGTTCGCCGTCACCATCGCCATCTCGGTGGTGTTCTCCGGGCTGGTGGCGCTGACCCTGTCGCCGGCGCTGGCCGCCATCCTGCTCAAGCCCGGGCACGGGGCGAAACACGGGTTCTTCCGCTGGTTCGAGAAGGTGCTGGAAGGTGCTACCAACGGCTACGTGGCGGGCTCGAAGTGGATCATGCATCACACCCGCGTGGCCTTCGCCGCCTTTGCCCTGGTGCTCGCCGGCGCGGCCTGGCTGTTCTCGGTGTGGCCGGGCGCCTTCGTGCCGCAGGAAGACCAGGGCTACCTGTTCGTGCCCTACTTCCTGCCCGACGCCGCCAGCCTGGACCGCACTGCCGCGGTGGGCGAGCGGGCAGCCGATTTCATGATGAAGCATCCGGCGGTGGCCAACGTCACCGAGGTCAACGGTTACAGCCTCATCGACAGCCAGTTCAAGGTCAACCGCGGCCTCCTGTTCGTGGCCCTCAAGGACTTCGAGGAGCGCCAGGAAGAGGGCCTGTCGGCGCAGGACGTGATCGCGGCCGCACGCAAGGACTACGCCGGCATCCGCGAGGGGCTGGTGCTGCCGCTCAACCCGCCGGCCATACCGGGTCTCGGCGTCACCGCCGGATTCGAGATGTGGGTGCAGCAGCGTGGTACCGGTACCTATGCGCAGCTGGCCGGCCTGGTGCGCAAGATCATCGCCAGGGCCAAGAAGGATCCGCGCCTGGCGGGGGTGAGCGCGACCATCGATACCGAGAACCGCCAGCTGCTGCTCGAGCTTGATCGCGACAAGGCCGAGACCCTGGGGGTACCGGTGTCGAGCGTCTACGATACCCTGCAGACGCTGTTCGGCTCGTTGTACGTCAACCAGTTCCCGAAGAATGCGCGCCTGTGGCAGGTCATCCTGCAGGCAGAGCCGGAATACCGTCTGACGCCCAAGGACATCGACCAGATCTATGTGCGCAGCGACTCCGGGCACATGGTGCCGCTGTCGGCGCTGGTGAGTACCCGCTGGTCCACCGGCCCCGACCTGGTGAGCCGCTTCAACAACTACCCGGCCGCCAAGATCAGCGGCGGACCGGCACCGGGCGTGAGTTCCGGCGAGGCGCTGGCGGCCATCGAGGAGATCGTCAACCAGGTCCTGCCCTCGGACTACGGCTACGAATGGGCCGGCGAGGCGCGCGAGGAGAAACTGGCCGGCGGTACTTCCTCGATCGCCTTCATCTTCGGGCTGATCTTCGTGTTCCTGATCCTGGCGGCCCAGTACGAGAGCTGGACGCTGCCCTTCGGCGTCATCATGGCGGTGCCCTTCGCGCTGCTCGGGGCCCTGCTGGCCATTGTCCTGCGCGGCATTCCCAATGACGTGTATTTCCAGATCGGGCTGCTGACCCTGATCGCGCTGGCGGCCAAGAACGCCATCCTCATCGTCGAGTTCGCCGTCGACCTGCACAAGGAGGGCAAGCCGCTCTACGAGTCGGCGGTGGAAGCGGCGCGGCTGCGTTTCCGCCCCATCGTCATGACCTCCTTTGCCTTCATCCTCGGCGTGGTGCCGCTGGCGCTGGCGAGCGGCGCCTCCGCCAACAGTCGTCACTCCATCGGTACCGGCGTCATCGGCGGCATGCTGGGCGCCACCGTGGTCGCGGTATTCTTCGTGCCCATGTTCTTCCTGGTACTGGAGAGACTGGGTGAGCGCCTGTCCGGCAAGAGCGAGGCGCCGCAGCAGGCGCCGGCCGTGGCGGACAGCGCCCCGGAGGCCGCCGATGAGTAGCGTCCTTCGCCCGCCCGCCGCCGGACTGGTGCTGCTGCTCGCGCTGCTGTCCGGTTGTACCGTCGGTCCGGACTACGTGCGGCCGACCGTGGACAGCCCGCAGCGCTGGCGCGTGGACTACCAGGCGGCGGCCGAGGTGTCGAACCTGCGCTGGTGGGAGCAGTTTCAGGATCCGGTGCTGGACGATCTCATCGACACCGCCCTGAAGGAGAACCGCGACCTGCGTATCGCCGCCGCGCGGGTGCTGGAGTTCGCGGCGCGCGTGGACATCATTCGTTCCGGTTTCTTCCCCCAGGTCGGCTACAACGGTGGCGCAACGCGCAACCGCGGTTCGCGCGAGGCGGTGGGCGGGGTGCCCGGGGGAAAGCGTAGCTACAACGACTACAGCGCCGTGGCCAGTGCTGCCTGGGAGCTCGACCTGTGGGGACGGATACGGCGCGCCGACGAGGCGGCGCGCGCCGAGCTGCTGGCCGAGGAGGAGAACCGGCGCAGCGTAATCCTGACCCTGGTCTCGTCGGTGGCCGCTTCCTACGTCAACCTGCGCCAGCTCGACCGGCAGCTGGAAATCGCCCGCGAGACGCTGCAGACGCGCGCCGAGACCCTGCGCCTGTTCGAGCAGAAGCGCAAGGGCGGGGTGATCTCGGATCTGGAACTGGCCCAGGTGCGCACCGAGTACGAACAGGCGGCTGCAGCCGTTCCGCCGCTGGAGCGGCAGATCGCCCTGACGGAAAACGCGCTCTCCATCCTGCTGGGCCACAACCCCGGACCCATTCCCCGCGGCAAGACGATCGACGAGTTGCTGCTGCCCCCGGTGCCGGCGCGCATACCCTCCGATCTGCTGGCGCGTCGTCCCGACATCCGCGCGGCGGAGCAGGGCCTGATCGCCGCCAACGCGAGAATCGGCGTGGCCCGTGCCGAGTATTTCCCCACCATCTCGCTGACAGGGCTGTTCGGCTATGCCAGCGACGAGCTGGACAATCTGCTCAAGGGTTCCGCCAACCTGTGGAGCGTCGGTGGCAGCGCCCTGGGCCCGATCTTCACCGGTGGCCGCATCCGCGGCCAGGTGCACGCCAGTGAGGCGGTCCAGAAGCAGGCGCTGGTGGGCTACCTGCAGACGGTGCAGAACGCCTTCCGCGAGGTGGACGATGCCTTGGTGAACCTGCAGAAGTCGCGCGAGCAGCTGGCGGCGGAAAGGCGGCGGGTGGCGGCGCTCTCCGACTATGCACGGCTGGCGCGGCTGCGCTACGACGAGGGTTATTCCTCCTACATCGAGGTGCTCGACGCCCAGCGTTTCCTGTTCGACGCCGAGCTGCAGTACGTGGCGGTCCAGGCCGACGTCTACGATTCGCTGATCGCCACCTACAAGGCCATGGGCGGTGGCTGGATCATCGAGGCCCAGAAGACCGCCGACGGGGTCGACTTTCCGCCGCCTGCGCCCAAGGCCGGGGCGGTGCCCTCGTTCCCGCCGGCGGCCGAACCGGCGGGGACGGACGCGGCCGCGGCCGGCTACCGCGGGCAAGGGGGGGACGGCGTGCTGCCGGCGGGAGAACAGGCTCGTTGAGGCCGGTGGCCGGATTCAGGGTGCGGCCCGGAACAGCAGGGCCAGTCCCAGCATCAGGATCAGCCCGCCCGCGATCACGCGTACGACCTCGCCGGGGGTGAACAGCGTGCCGCGATTGCGGCGAAGCACCAGCTGCGCCGCCATGTCCGTCGGCCAGTCGCCATTGTCTTGCCAGGCGATACGACCATCGAAAGCATCGAAGAACTTGTACGAGCCGATGCGGTAGTAGTAGCCGCGCGGTGTTTCACTGCGCAGCGTGGCGGTGCGGAAATTGTGCCGGTAGCGGGCCAGTGTCTCGCCGTCGCCCCCCTCGACCGAGACCAGCAGCCCGGCGTCGCGTCCCTCGATCGAGCGGTCCGGCACGAGCAACCACAGCGACAGGCGTTCCTTGTCCTTCCAGCGGAAGGGCGCGCTGCCGCCCCCGCCGGCGAGATCGACATCGAAGGCTGCGACGTCCTCGTACATCTCGGCCGATGAACGTCGTATGGCGTTCACCGAGGTGATGATCACCAGCAGGGCGCCGGCCAGCATCAACAGCATACTGGCGGCGACGCCGCGCCTGTTTACCACTCTTGTCCCGGACATGGCCACCGCCCTGTCGAATCGAAAGGCGTATTTGGCCCGCCTTCGGGGTGGCTGTCAAACGGCTCCGCCCGGGGGCCCGATCCGGCGATCGTGCAAGCCGTGCCGCAATGGGGGCTAAGGACTGTAGCCGTCGCTCAGGGTGCGCAGGAAGGCAACGATGTCCGCCTCGTCCGCGGCGGAGAGCAGCAGGTCACCCACCTGCGAGGTGTTGACGTTGGCATTGTCGACTTCCGGCGCCGGCCAGCAGTCGACCAGCGGCGTGCCGCCGACGTCGAGGCAGCGACGCGTGTCACGGGTGTTGTAGAAGTTGACGACCTGTTCCAGGGTCTGCAGCACGCCGTTGTGCATGTAGGGCGCGGTGAGCGCGCTGTTGCGCAGTGTCGGCACGCGGAACTTGCCATTCTCCAGCGCCGCGCTGCTCGACAGCGCGGGATTGAAGCCCAGTCCGAGATCGACGAAACCGGGGTCGCTGGCATACACCGGGTTGTCCGGGTTTGGGGGTACCCCGATGTTGCGGTAGGTGAAATCCGTGAACAGGGGGCGTGCAGCGGGTTCCAGCTTGTGGCACTCGGTACACATGCCGCGTCCCTTGAAGAGGTCGAAACCGCGCTGCTCCGCGGCGCTGAAACTGGCCTGGCCGGCGAGCACATAGTCGAACTTGGAGCTGAACGGGCTGAACGCCTCGCTGCGCTCGAAGGCGGCGATGGCGGCGGCGATGCGATCGAAGGCGCTGTTGACGTCGTTCAGGGCGCCGGCACCGTAGATCTCCTCGAACAGGGTCGCATAGCTCGCGCTGCGCACCTTGGCCACGACAGCGGCCTTGTCTGCGTTGGCCATCTCGAGTGGATTCAGCAGGGGGCCCTTGGCCTGTTCGGTGAGATCGCTCGCGCGGCCATCGAGGAACTGCCCGCCGCTGTACTTGTTGGTGGCGGCCGCGTCATAGGCGAAGTCCGGCGTCAGTGCCGCGTAGCTCGCGGTGGGGGCGTTGCGGTTGCCGAAGCGTCCGGAGACGGCACCGGCGGAGACCGGGTGACTGCTGTCGACATCGGGGTCGGCGAAGCCGGCGGCCGGGTCGTGGCAACTGGCACAGGCCTGACCGGCCGGTTCCGAGAGCGCGGTGTCGAAGAACAGCGAACGGCCGAGATCGACGACGGTCCCGGAAGGCGCGAGTCGGGTGGCGGGGTCGCTTCCACCGCCTCCGCCACCGCAGCCGGTCAGCGTCAGGGTGGCGAACAACAGACAGATGGAGATCCTGGGGGTCATGGTGCTACCTCGGTTTGCAGTTGAGCGGGAGCGGCCGCCGATTCCGCGGAAACCGCAGCCGTCTGCCCTGAAACGGCCGGTCTTCGGTTGTCGCGCAGCCTCCGCACTTGATCGAGATCAAGTTTCGCCAACCTTAGCGCCGCTGAACGTGCCAGTGTGCGAACCGGTTCACAGCTTTGCCCCCGCCTGAAAGCACGTTGCGAAAACGAGCGGCACTGCATCCGGAATCGCCGGAGCAAGATCGTTCGGGGGAGCGGGGATTCGGTACCGCAGGGGAATAACCCGTTATCGTGAAACGACGGCCGATCGTCCTGGCCGTGCTGCCGCGTGAAGTCGCGGTGGACGGTCGGGTGCAGCGACATTGGCGCCGGTATCGGGTTCGGTTGTTGCGGTGTTTCCGGTCCACGCCGGCGGCACCGGACAGGCACGCTGACAAACTGACCGGTATTCGCTCTGTCAGATTATCAGTACTATTTTCTTATATGCTTCTGCTCGTTGACAGTCGGAGATTGGCTTCCTACTCTGAGGCAAACGCTTGGGGTACGGTCCGTTCCGGGCCGCCCGCCGTTGTTTCAGGCACAGATTGGATGGAGTACAGATAATGATTACCTACGACGAACTCAACACCCAGAACCACGAGATCACCGAGCTGACCAACGTGCTGTCCTACCTGCTGCAGGACCGGGGCATGTGTGACACCCATATCTGCTGTGATCTTTTCTATCGCTATGGTGACAAGATCAAGTCCCACCTCGACGTGGTGGATCATACCTATTCAGCCCTGCTGTCCAACCCCGATCCGCGCACCAACAATACCGCGCGCCGGTTCATGAGCGGCTCGCAGGAGATCCGCCGCATCTTCAGCCAGTATTCCAAGAAATGGTGCGAGAAGCGCAAGCAGGCGCTGCACATCGGCAACCACGAAGCCTTCCTCAAGGAAACGCAGGATCTGTTCGACATGATCCTGAATCGTATCCAGGACGAGACCGAGCAGCTGTATCCGCTGATTCGCCAGATCAAGGGCGACGAGCAGCGCGCCGCCTGAAGTTGCCGCAATGCCCGCCGGTGGAGGAGGCCACCTTCTTCACCGGCGGATCATGTGCGTCCGTAGTCGTCCTCGAAGCGCTCGATGTCGTCCTCGCCGAAATAGTCGCCGCGCTGGACCTCGATGAACACCAGTGCTTCGGTTCCCGTGTTCTCCACCCGGTGCAGTGTCATTACCGGAATATCCACCGCGCTGCCGGCATGCACCGGAATTTCGCGGTCATCCAGCCTCACCCGGCCCTCGCCGGACAGGAAATACCAGTGCTCCATGCGCCGCCGGTGGCGTTGCAGGGACAGCCGCCCGCCGGGCAGTACGGTGATGCGTTTTACCTTGTGATCCGCCTCGTCAGCCAGCACCACGTAGTTACCCCAGGGGCGCTGCTCGCCTTCCTTGCCTGTATCGCTTCTTTCGTCCATGGGCTTCCTCGTCCGTCGTCACAGAGCGACCGGTGTTGTCAGCCATAGCGTCTGGTAGGGGCGAAGTCTGAAGCCGCCGTCCGCGTCCGCGGCAATGCTCTCGCCCGTGATCAGGTCGTGCCAGCCGACGTCGGCCGGTTCGCCGTCCAGACCGGCGGCCTCGATGGCCTGCTCCACGGCGGTGAGATTGCTGAGACAGAGGATGCGCTCGCTGCCATCGGGCGATACCCGCTCGATGGCGAACACGCCGTCCGGCAGTTCCAGCACCCGCTGGGGGCCGTCCGGGTGGAAGGCGGGGTGGCGTGCCCGCAACCGCAGCAGCCGCCCGTATTCCGCGAATACGCGCGCCGTGGGGGTGTTGGGATTGTCCAGCAGGGCATTGAGTTCACCGGCGTTCCAGCGTTTGCGGTTGATGGAGCGCGGATGGCCGCTGCGCTTGACGCCGGCCTCGTCGTTGGGGCAGGCGGTGAGGCTGTGGAAATAGACCGCCGGTATGCCCTTGAGGGCCAGCATGACGGCCTGCGAGCACAGGAAACGGGCGATGTGCTCGTCCGAGTCCGGATGGTCCGGGTCGGAAAGGGCGGCGTACCAGGTGATGTTCAGCTCGTAGGGAACCTCGCGACCATCGGCGGCGGTGTAGCTGGAGACATGGCCGCCGCGCTGGCGCACGCCGTGCACCATGCGTTCGACCTCGTTCTCCGGGACCAGTCCTTCCAGCGGTCGCACGCCGATGCCGTCGTGGGAGGCGGTAAAATTCAGGAAGCAGCAGCCGGGCGGGGGATCGGCGAGGGCGGCGGCCCAGGCGCTCAGGTAGCGGGTGGTGCCGGCATAGAGGGCGTGCAGCAGCAGCGGCGGCAGGCTGAACTGGTAGACCATGCGTGCCTCGTCGCCCTGTCCGAAATAGCTGATGTTCTGCTCGTGCGGCAGGTTGGTCTCGGTCAGCAGCAACACGTCGGGTGCCAGCACGTCGAGCACGTCGCGCAGCAGCTTCACCACCTCGTGGGTCTGCGGCAGGTTGATGCAGCTGGTGCCGATCTCCTTCCACAGGTAGGCGATGGCGTCCAGGCGGATGATGCGGGCACCGTTCTGGATGTACAGCAGCAGGATGTCCAGGAACTCGAACAGTACGTCGTCGCTGTGGAAATTGAGATCGACCTGGTCGGCGCTGAAGGTGGTCCACACGTGTCGCTCGCCCGAAGGCGTCTGGGTCGGCGTCAGCAGCGGACTGGTGCGCGGACGCACCACGCTGCCGAGGTCGGTATCGGGTTCGACGACAATGAAGTAGTCGCGGTAGGGCGCGATGCCGTTACTGAAATGGCGGAACCATTCGCTCTGGCTGGACGCATGGTTGAGCACCAGGTCGAACATCAGGTCGAAGTCCTGGCCGATGGTCTGGATGTCGTGCCAGGTGCCCAGCGCCGGGTCGACCTGACGGTAGTCGATCACCGAAAAGCCCTCGTCCGAACTGTAGGGGAAGAAGGGCAGAATGTGAACGATGCGGACGCAGTCC
Source organism: Gammaproteobacteria bacterium (assembly GCA_011321775.1). Lineage (GTDB taxonomy): Bacteria > Pseudomonadota > Gammaproteobacteria > DSM-19610 > DSM-19610 > Thiogranum. Next base: position 11,161 of record DROT01000202.1, read on the forward strand.
TTGAGCCGCTGGGCGAGAAAACGCCGCAGGGTCAGCAGCGGCGGTTCGCCGGCGGTATGGACCATGTCGCCGTAGGTGATCAGCAACACGTCCTGCTCGTCCCATAGCGGCTTGTCCGGCTGGTAGCGCGCCCGCAGGGCGCGCGCATAGCGGTCGGCGAGCACGCTGAAGCGCTGCGCAAGCCGCGGTGCATTGTCTTCGCCGTAGAGTTCGCCCAGTCGCTCCCGGATCCGGTAGATCGATTTTTCGGTCAGTATCCGCATGGTGTCTCGCCGGCCTCAGTCGGTGTGTATCTGGATGTTGCGAATCAGCATCTGCAGTCCGTAGCGCAGCACGCGGTAGCTGTAGTAACGTGTTGCAACCTTGTAATTGTGATCCACGAGACTGGTGCGGTATTCGGGATCGTCGAGCAATCGCTGCACCTCGATGGTCACGTGGCGGTCGATGAAGCCGTTCATGGTGGGCAGGCGGAAGCCCTTGGGTTCGATGTCGCGTTCGAACACGTCGTAGCGGTTGACCAGGATGGGTACCCGGTAATAGATGGCCTCCAGCAGGGCATTGCCGAATCCCTCGTAGAGACTCGGGAAACACACCAGATCGGCGTGCGGGTACAGGTCCGCGAGCACGTAGATCTTGCGTCCCTGGTTGTCGTACTGGCGCAGGTCGGAGACGCGGTCGCCGAACAGGCGCAGGTCGACGCCCTCGTCCTGTGCCAGCGCCAGGATCTGGTCCAGGTACTCGGTGCCCTCGTCACCGGCACGGTGGGAGATGACCAGCTTGCAGCGCGGGTCGTTGAGGCGCCGCACCAGGTTGACCGAATGTTCGATGCCCTTGCGCGGCACCACCCTCGTCGGTTGCAGGATGAACTTGTCGTCCGGTGCCAGACCGATCTCGGTGCGCACGTCGGCGGCATAGTCGTCCACCGGTCCGGGCGGGTTGTCGAAATCGAGCACGTTGGGTATCAGCACCGAGGGGATGCCCTTGCGCCAGGCCAGGTCCTCGCGAGCGGCCTGGTTGATGACCACGTGCTGCAGGTGCGGGATGCGCGGCGGGAAGGCCATCTCCAGGTAGTCGTGTACCGAGGAGATCTGGAAGCGGCTGCGCTCCCAGTAGAAGTCGTGATGGTGCGCGATGGCGGGCATCTCGGTCTCGGCGAGGAATTCCGAGACGGCGATGCCGAGCGGTATGTGCATGGGAATGGTGAGCACGTTCTCGACCACCAGTACGCTGATGTCGAAGCGTTGCACGAATTCGTACAGCGTGGTCTTGAGGTAGTCGGCCAGGTCATTGATGCGTCGGCTGACCTCGCTGGTACGCCGGCCCTGGTACCACAGGTGCTCGTTGATCCACTCGTTGTCGGGATGGTGGAACCAGGCCTCCGGCACGCACATGCTGATATCCGGTGAGCGGTCCAGGCGACCGGCATACCAGTAGCTGACATGCTGCTTTTCCCAGAAGATCTGCGCCCATTTCGCCGACTCCAGGGACACGCCGTCGGTGCCGGAGAAGCGGGTGGATACGAATCCGATATTGTGTGGCATGAGCGCGATTTTTGTTGAAGTTGTGACGAATCATTATAGCGGCTGAAAGCGGTTTTGTTAGAGGGCGGTTTGGGTTACAGTCATTACAGGGAAAAGGAACAGACAATCAGGTGAATTCCGAAAGAGACATTGCCGCACGCGTCGCCGCCCTGCCCGAAACCATCGCCGCCTACCGCGAGGTCATACTGGCCAACCTGGTGATGCTGGGCGAGATCCCGGCGCCGACCTTCCACGAGCGCGAGCGCATCGATTTCCTGCGCCAGCGCTTCACCGAGAGCGGACTGCAGAACGTCTCCTACGATGAAGTCGGCAACGGGGCCGCGCTGCTGCCCGGCACCGAAGGCGGCAGGAACATCCTCGTCACGGCGCACGCCGATACGCCGTTCCCGGCCAGCGTGGACCACAGCCTGTCGCTGTACCCGGAGCGCGTCATCGGGCCCGCGGTGGCCGACAACAGCCTCGGCCTCTCCATGATCGCCACGCTCCCCATGGTGCTGGAACTGCTGGACATCCGCCTGCGATCCAACCTGGTGCTGGTAGGCGCCGTACGCAGCCTCGGCAGAGGAGATCTCGGGGGGCTGCGTTTCTTTCTCGCCAACAGTGGTCTGCCGCTGGATGCCGCCATCGCCGTCGAAGGCGTGGAACTCGGGCGCCTGAACTACGCGTCGATGGCTTCCATCGACGCAGAGATCCGCTGTCACGTCCACAGTGATTCGGTCGGGGAAGGGGACAGCCGTTCGAGCGCGGTGTATGTGCTCAACCGGGTGATCCAGCGGCTGTGCGATCTGGTGCCGCCGCAGGACCTGGTGCTGGGCGCGGTCGAGGGCGGCACGGCCTTCAAGACCCAGGCGCGCAGCGCCTCGTTGCGCATGGAACTGCACCAGGCCTCCAACCGCCAACTGGAGGAACTGGGGCATGGCATCGATGCGCTGGTGGAGGAGACCGCCGCCGAGACCGGTGCCGAGGTGCGCTTCGAGATCATGGCGCGCAGCAATGCCGGCGGGCTCGACCCGCAACATCCGCTGGTGCAGCAGGCACGCGCCATCATCGAGGCGCTGGGGGTCGAGCCCAGCAAGGGCTGCTGTTCCTCCACCGCCTCCTGTTTCATCGACCGCGGCATACCCGGCCTGGTCATCGGCATCACCCGCGGGCGCCACCTCAACGAAGCGGACGAGGAGATCGCGATCGAACCGATCTTCAAGGGCGTGGCACAGCTGGTCGGCGTTCTGCTGGCGATCGACGGAGGTTGTTGTGATCGACATTGACAACTGGCTGCAGAGCAACACCTTTCACCACAGCCAGTTCTGGGATCTCAAGCGGCTGGTGGAGGAGAAGGAACGCCAGGGTCTTCAGATCTCGCTGTGCATCCCCACCCTCAACGAAGAGAAGACCATCGGCAAGGAGCTGGTGCTGTTCAAGTCGGAGTTGATGGACCGCTACCCGCTGCTGGACGAGATCGCCGTCATCGACTCGGGTTCCACCGATCGTACCCGCGAGGTGGCGGCCGCCTTCGGCACCGACGTCTATCTGTCCTCGGAGATCCTGCCGGAGGTCGGCAGCAAGCGTGGCAAGGGCGAGAACCTGTGGAAGGCGATCTACCAGCTGAAGGGCGACATCATCGTCTACGTCGACGCCGACATCAAGAACATCCATCCGCGTTTCGCCTATGGCCTGGTGGCACCGCTGATCTACCGACCGGAGATCAAGTATGTGAAGGCCTTCTACGACCGCCCGCTGGCGACCTCGCGCGGGACCCGGCCGCTGGGCGGCGGGCGGGTGACGGAGATCCTGGTGCGGCCGCTGTTCTCGCTGTTCTTCCCCGAGCTGACGGCGCTGGTGCAACCGCTGTCGGGTGAATACGCCGTGCGTCGTGAACTGCTGGAGCGTCTGTCCTTTCCCATCGGCTATGGAGTCGAGACCTCGCACCTGATCGATACCTGGACCGGCTGGGGACTGGAAGCCCTGGCGCAGACCGACCTCGACCGGCGCGTGCACCGCAATCAGCCGACGCGCGATCTCGGCAAGATGGCCTTCGGTATCCTGCGCGCCTTCCTGGCGCGTCTGCGCAGCCACGGCATCGTGCCCGACCTGCCGGAGCTGACGCCCATGCTGCGCCAGTTCCAGTCACGCGACGAGCACTACGAGCAGGTCATCTACGAGATCCGCGAGGAAGAACGACCGCCGATCATCGAGATCCCCGCCTATCGCGAAAGGCGCGGCCTCGCGGACTGACTGCAGCGTGCGGGTCGCCATCGTCCATCATCACCTGCATCCCGGCGGGGTCACGCGCATCATCGCCCACGCCAGCGAGGCCCTCAGGGCCGCCGGTGCCGGTGTGGTGGTGCTCTCCGGTCTGGCGCCGGAGCCGGACCAGCACTGGCCGGTGCCGGTCGAGGTCGTCCCCGGCCTCGCCTACGAGGAACAGCGCAGCGAGACCACGCCGCAGCGGCTGGTCGGGGATATGCGGCAGGCGGCGCAGGGTGCGCTGGGGGCGCCGCCCGACGTCTGGCACATCCACAACCACTCGCTGGGCAAGAATCTGCTGCTGCCGCTGGCGATCGGCCGGCTGGCGGCGGACGGCGAACGCCTGCTGCTGCAGTTGCACGATTTCGCCGAGGACGGCCGGCCCGTCAACTACCGGCGCCTGCGCGACAGCGTCGGCGAGGGCGATGGCGCACTGCTGTCGCAGCGCCTCTATCCGCAGGCCGGGCAGGTGCACTACGCCGTGCTCAATGGCCGCGATCGCGCCTTGCTGGCCAGGGCCGGCATGGCCGCCGGGCGCCTGCACGATCTGCCCAACCCGGTAAGCCTGGAAGGGGTGCAGGCCGGTGGTCCTGCGCCGGGGCAGGGGCGCCTGTGGTTGTATCCCACCCGTGCCATCCGCCGCAAGAACCTCGGCGAGTTTCTGCTGTGGGCCGCGGTGGCGCCGGAGGGCGACCGTTTTGCCACTACCCTGGGACCGCGCAACCCGGCGGAGCGGCCGGTCTACGAGGGCTGGCAGCGGCTGGCGGCGGAACTGGAACTGCCGGTCGAGTTCGAACTCGGCAGCCGCCCCGGGGTGCGCTTCGAGGATCTGCTGCACGCCGCGCACGCCATGGTCACCACCAGCGTCGCCGAGGGTTTCGGCATGGCCTTCCTGGAGCCCTGGCTGGCCGGGCGCGCGGTGGCGGGGCGCAACCTGCCCGAGATCACCGACGAGTTCGTCGATGCCGGCGTGGCCCTGCCGCACCTGTACCGGCGCCTGGAGGTGCCACAGGAGTGGTTCACGAGAGGGGTCCTGGAACAGCGTGCGCAGGAGGCGCTGCAACGCGCCTGGGCGGCCTACGGGCGCCCGTTGCGTGGCGACGAGGTGCAGGGTGCCCTGAATGCCTGGATCGTCGACGGCCGCGTCGATTTCGGGCGCCTGGACGAGACCTTGCAGGCGCAGGTGCTGCGGCGCCTGCACGCGTCCCCGGGCGCGGTGGAGGAACTGCAGCCGGGGGTTCTGCCCGACCCGGGCGAGGACACCGCGCTCATCGCCGCCAACCGCGCCGCCATCGTCGAACGCTTCGGGCTGGAAGCCTACGGAGCCCGCCTGCACGAGATCTATCACGGCCTGCTGGCGTCGCCGGTCGAAACACCGGGCGCACTGCCGGGCGAGGCGGTACTGGAACAGTTCCTGGCGCCGGAGCGCCTGTACCTGCTGAGAAGCTGAGGAGGGGCAGCATGATCGAGATGGACGCGGCGGAAAGGAATGTCCTGCTGGAGCGGATACGGGCGCTGTCTCGGCCGCTGCAGCCGGAGCCGACCGGCTATCCGCCGCGCCTGCAGCCGCTCGCGGACATTCGTGCCGTGATCTTCGATATCTACGGCACCCTGCTGGTATCCGGTTCCGGTGATGTCGGCCCGGCCAGCGAGGAAGAGAACGAACAGGCGCTGCGCGAGGCGCTGGCGGCGGCCGGCGTGCTCGACAGCGGTGCATTGCCGGAGGCTCCGCTGGGTCCACTGCTGCTGGAAGCGATTCATGCGGCCCAGGAGGAACGTCGCCGCGAGGGCATCGAGTACCCGGAGGTGGACATCGTCGAGGTATGGCGGCGCCTGTTGACGCGGCTGGTGGGAGAGGGCGTGGCGGTCGAGGCCGACCTCGCGCGCCTGCGCCGCCTGGCGATCGAATACGAGTGCCGCAGCAACCCGGTGTGGCCCATGCCGGGCATGCGCGAAACCCTGCAGGTGCTGAAAGACCGCGGCATCCGTCTCGGCATCGTTTCCAACGCCCAGTTCTATACCCCACTGATGCTCGAGGCGCTGCTGGATGCGGATCCCGAAGCCCTGGGTTTCGAACCCTCCCTGTGCAGCTGGTCCTGGCGCCTGCTGGAAGCCAAACCCTCCACGGCCCTGTTCCAGCCGGTACTCGAGCAGCTCGCCGCGGCCGACATCGAAGCGGCACAGACGCTCTATGTCGGCAATGATCAGCTCAAGGATATCTGGCCCGCCAGCCGTCTCGGCTGGCGTACCGCCCTGTTCGCCGGCGACCGCCGCTCACTGCGCCTGCGCGAGGACGACGAGCGTTGTGCCGGGGTGATGCCGGAGCTGGTCATCGAAAGCCTGGATCAGCTGGCGGGCAGCCTGGACTAATGGACAAGTTCGACCGCGTTTACGAACTGCACAACCTGCTGAGCCGGCGTCGCCGGCCGGTGCCGCTCGATGTCATCCAGGAGAGCCTGGAGTGTTCGGCCTCGACGGCGCGCCGTGCGCTCAACCTGTTGCGCGACCGGCTGGGTGCGCCGCTGGTGTACGACCGCGGACGCAATGGCTGGTACTATGACGTCACCGGAAACGAGCGCTACGAACTGCCGGGTCTCTGGTTCAGCCCGGATGAACTCTATGCCCTGCTGGTGTCACACCAGCTGCTCGCGGAATTGCAGCCCGGCCTGCTCAGTCGCTATATCGAGCCGGTACGTGCCCGCATCGAGCGCCTGCTGGAACGGCGTGGCCTGCCCGGTGCCGATCCCGGCCAGCGTATCCGCATCCTGCAGATGGCGGCGCGACCGACCAACCTGCAGCACTTCCGGCGCATCGCCACGGCGCTGTTGCAGCGCAAGCGTGTCCTGGTACTGTATCACGGCCGCGAACGCGACCAGACCACCGAGCGCATCGTATCGCCGCAACGGCTGGTCTACTACCGGTCCAACTGGTACCTGGACGCCTGGTGTCACCTGCGCGAGGGCTTCCGTCATTTCTCGCTCGACCGGCTGCACCCGGTGGAGATCCTGGAGGAGGCCGCAGACGAGTTCGATCCCGGGGAGCTGGACGAGCACTTCGCCAAAGCCTATGGCATCTTCGCAGGCAAGCCACGCTACACCGCAGTATTACGCTTTTCACCGCACGCCGCCCGCTGGGTGGCCGACGAACAATGGCACCCGCGCCAGCAGGGCAAGGTGCTGCCAGACGGCGGTTACGAACTGCGCGTTCCCTACAGCGACTCCCGCGAGCTGGTCATGGACATCCTGAAATACGGTGCCGAGGTGAAGGTGCTGGCGCCGAAGCGGTTGCAGGAACAGGTCAGGCAGCGCTTGCAGGCGGCGCTGGCGCAGTACGGGGCCTGATGCCGGCTGGCGCCAGGTGGTCACGTTTTGACAAGGCGGCCATGTTTCAATAGCCATTCGTCGGGCCGAAACCTACGGAGTCAGCCATCAACAGGATGTCACCATCATGCGGGAGTGCAGCCAGCGCCGCTGAGGTCGTGTCCCCCTATTACCGCTACTGGGGCAAGGCGGGTACGGCGGGCGAGGGGCCGGCCAGTGTGCACCTGCTGCCCTATCATTGCCTGGACGTGGCGGCGGCGGGGCAGGCCCTGCTGGAGATCAATCCGCGCCTGGCGGAGTACCTGGCCCGGCTGACCGGGCTGGACGTGGCCGGACTGCGCCGGTGGGCGCCGTTTTTTCTGGCCCTGCACGATATCGGAAAATTCGCCGATGCCTTCCAGAACCTGCGGCCCGACCTGAGAACCCGTCTGCTCGGACGTGCGGGAAGCCGCC
>DROT01000203.1 GCA_011321775.1 Gammaproteobacteria bacterium
AATGGATCCACTTTTCAGGAAAAAGCCGGCCGTTGTCTGAGCGCAGCGAGTTTAGGCCGGCCCTGAAAAGTGGACCCATTTCAAGGAAACAAGCGGTCGTCTGAGGGAAGAGGCACACCCCGCCCTCCCCGGGCTGAATGGTTGCAGACATTATTTGAGACCCAAGTCACAAAAGCACCCCGTCTTCCCGCCCGCGGCGGCTAATGAAACCCGCCAGGCAAACGCTATAGGAGAGACAAGGGCTCGCGAAGGTACATTCTGATGCTGCCAAATACAATAGTTGCACCACCAAAACCGGTCGGCGACACGTCGATCGACGATTTCCTGGAACACTGCCACCGGCGCCGTTACCCCGCCAAGAGCGTCATCATCTACGCCGGCGACCAGTCGGACGTGCTCTACTACATCATCGAGGGCTCGGTCACCGTTCTGATCGAGGATGACGAAGGCCATGAAATCGTGCTGGCCTACCTCAACCCCGGCGATTTCTTCGGCGAAATGGGCCTGTTCGGCGAAGACAGCAACCGCAGCGCCTGGATCCGCACCCGCACCCAGTGCGAACTGGCAGAAATCAGCTACAGCCGCTATCGCCAGCTGGCGGAACAGAACAGCGGCATCCTGTTCGCGCTCGCCGGCCAGATGGCCACCCGCCTGCGCAACACCAGCCGCAAGGTCAGCGACCTGGCCTTCCTCGACGTCACCGGCCGCGTGGCACGCACCCTGCTCGACCTCTGCCGGCAGCCGGATGCCATGACGCACCCCGACGGCATGCAGATCAAGATCACCCGCCAGGAGATCGGGCGTATCGTCGGCTGCTCTCGCGAGATGGTCGGACGCGTTCTGAAATCGCTGGAAGAACAGGGACTTATCACCGCAAAAGGCAAGACCATGGTGATCTTCGGCGCGCGCTGATCCTTGCAGCCCGCCGGCAGATGCCGGATCAGAAGAACAGCTGCGCCAGCCTCTCGCCGGGCTCGGCGGCACGCATGAAGGCCTCGCCCACCAGAAAGGCGTGCACGCCCTGCCCGCGCAGGCGTTCCACATCCTCACGGCTGTGAATACCGCTTTCGGTGACCAGCAGGCGCTCCGCCGGGAACCCCTCCTTCAATGCCAGGGTGGTCTCGAGCGAAGTCTCGAAAGTACGCAGATCACGGTTGTTGACGCCGATCAGCCCGGCGGGCGTCGCCAGGGCGCGCTCCATTTCTTCCGCGTCGTGCACCTCGACCAGCGCATCCATCTGCAGTTCTCCGGCCAGTCGCAGCAGTTGCCCCAGCCGCACATCGTCCAGTGCCGCCACGATCAGCAGGATGCAGTCCGCCCCCAGCGCCCGCGCCTCCCAGACCTGCCAGGGATCGATGAAAAAGTCCTTGCGGATCACCGGCAGGGAACAGGCGGCACGGGCCTGCTGCAGGTAGGCATCGGCGCCCTGGAAAAAGTCCACGTCGGTCAGTACCGACAGGCAGGCGGCGCCGCCGCGTTCGTAACTGCGCGCGATGGCCGCCGGATCGAAATCCTCCCGCAGCACCCCCTTGCTGGGCGAAGCCTTCTTGATCTCGGCGATGACGGCCGCCTCGCCGGCCGCCACCCGCTGCTGCAGGGCGCGGGCGAAACCGCGAACCGGCGGCGCTGCCGCCGCTTCGCGCTGCAGCTCCTCCAGCGGGCGCCTCGCCGACCGCTCGGCGATTTCTTCGCGCTTGCGCTGCAGGATTCTTTTCAGAATATCCGGAGTGTCCGCCATGGGTTCCGATGGCCCTCCACTCAGCGATGGTCGAAACTGTGGCTGAACTCGACCAGCTGTTCGAGCTTCTGCCGTGCCGCGCCGGAGGCGATCGCGGCCGCCGCCGCCTCGACGCCGGCAGCGAGACTGTCGGCCAGCCCGGCGGCATAGATGGCCGCGCCGGCATTCAGTACCACGATATCGCGCGCGGGCCCCGGCACATCGTCCAGCACCCTGCGTATCATGGCCAGGCTCTGAGCCGCATCCGTGACCACCAGTTCCTCGATCGGCCCGCGATCGATGCCGAACTGTTCCGGTGTCACCCTGTAGCTGTGCACCGTTCCGTCCTTCAGCTCCGCGACCCGGGTCGGCGCGGCGATGCTGATTTCATCCAGGCCGTCCTCCGCGTGCACCACCAGCACGTGGTGACTGCCGAGCCGTTCCAGCACCTGCGCCAGCGGTTCCAGCCAGTCGGCGCCGAACACCCCCAGCACCTGGTTGGGCGCTCCTGCAGGATTGGTCAGCGGCCCCAGCAGGTTGAACAGGGTGCGGATACCCATTTCCCTGCGTGGACCGATGGCGTGTTTCATGGCGCCATGATGTCTGGGCGCAAACAGGAAACCGACGCCGATCTCCTTCACGCAGCTGGCCACCTGCTGCGCGTCGAGATCCAGATTCACACCGGCCGCCTCCAGTACATCGGCGCTGCCGCAGCTCGAGGACACCGAGCGGTTGCCGTGTTTGGCGACCAGCGCACTGGCCGCGGCCGCCACCAGCGCGCTGGCGGTGGAGATGTTGAAGGTACAGGCACCGTCACCGCCGGTGCCGCAGGTGTCCACCAGGTGCGGGTCACTGACCGGTACGGGGGTCGCCAGCTCGCGCATGACGCCGGCCGCCGCCGCGATTTCCTCCACGGTTTCCCCCTTCATCCGCAGACCCACGAGAAATCCGCCGATCTGTGCCGGAGTGGCCTGACCGGTCATGATCAGACGCATGACCTCCGCCATTTCCCCCGCGTCGAGGTCGCGCTTGTCGGTTACCCGGCGTATCGCCGCCTGCATGTCCATTCAAAGTACCCTTGTCAGTCGGGGAAGCATCGTTCGCCCCCTCTTTCTTCGCTGTGACAACAACCGCGACCCGCCTGCGGGCCGGAACGCCCGCATCGCCGGAGCGCGGGGTCAGCTCTGGAGGAAATTCCTCAGCATGTCGTGACCGTGCTCGGTGAGGATCGATTCCGGGTGAAACTGCACGCCCTCGACCGCCAGCTCGCGGTGGCGAATGCCCATGATCTCCTCCACCTCGCCCTGCGCCGATCCGGTCCAGGCGGTCACCTCCAGGCAATCCGGCAGGCTGTCGCGCTCGATCACCAGGGAGTGGTAGCGCGTGGCTTCCAGCGGGCTCGGCAAACCATGGAACACCCCGGCATCACGGTGGTGAATCAGCGAGGTCTTGCCGTGCATGATCTCCCCCGCGTGCACGATCCGGCCACCGAAGGCCTGGCCGATGCTCTGGTGCCCCAGGCACACGCCGAGGATCGGGACGCGCCCGGCAAAGTGGCGGATGGCCGCCACCGACACCCCGGCCTCGTTGGGAGTGCAGGGTCCCGGAGAAATGACGATCTTCTCCGGGGCCAGTTTCTCGATCCCTTCGACGGTGATCCGGTCGTTACGGTACACCTGCACCTCGGCCCCGAGCTCACCCAGATACTGCACCAGGTTATAGGTGAAGGAATCATAGTTGTCGATCATCAGCAACATACGTTTCCCCTACGCACGACCACCGTCGAGACCGGCCTGCGCCTGCGCCACCGCCCGGAAGATGGCGCGCCCCTTGTTCATGGTCTCGGCCCACTCGTTGGCGGGTACCGAGTCGGCGACGATCCCTGCCCCGGCCTGGATGTGCAGCACGCCATCCTTGATGATCGCGGTACGAATCGCGATCGCCGTATCCATGTTGCCGCTCCAGGAGATATAGCCCACGGCACCGGCATACACTCCGCGCTTGACCGGTTCCAGCTCGTCGATGATCTCCATGGCGCGGATCTTGGGCGCGCCGCTGACGGTACCGGCCGGAAAGGTGGCGCGCAGCACGTCGATGGGCGACAGGCCTTCGCGCAGGCGCCCTACCACATTGGAGACGATGTGCATGACGTGCGAGTAACGCTCGATGACCATCTTTTCCGTCAGCCTCACGCTGCCGATGCGACTGACGCGCCCGGCGTCGTTGCGCCCCAGGTCGATCAGCATCAGGTGTTCGGCCAGTTCCTTGGGATCGGCCAGCAATTCCTTCTCCAGCGCCAGGTCCTCGGCGTCGTCACGACCCCGCGGCCGGGTACCGGCGATGGGGCGCACGGTCACCACGTCGTCCTCCAGGCGCACCAGGATCTCGGGCGAGGAACCGACGATGTGGAAGTCGTCCAGGTCGAGGTAGTACATGTAGGGTGAGGGATTCAGGGTTCGCAGCGCACGGTAGAGATCCAGCGGCGGTGCCTGGAAGGGGATCGACAGCCGCTGCGACAGCACCACCTGCATGACGTCACCCTCGACGATATAGTCCTTCACCTTCAATACCGCCGCCTCGAAGGCTTCGCGCGTGAATCCGGAGACGAAATCGTCCTCGGACACGCGGCGCGCTCCGGCCAGCGCTCCGGGGATCTGTACCGGCTTCCGCAACTGCTGCATCAACTCGTCGAGCCGCGCCTGCCCCCGCTTCCAGGCATCGGGACGGCTGCTGTCGACGTTTACCACCATGATCAGCTTGCCGCTGAGGTTGTCGAACACCACCACTTCGTCGGACACCATCAGCAGGATGTCGGGCGTCTGCAGCGGATCGTCCTTGTGCCCGTCTCTCAGCCTCGGCTCGATGTAGCGAACCGTGTCGTAGCCGAAGTAACCGACCAGTCCGCCACCGAAGCGGGGCAAGCCCTCGACCTCCGGGACCCGGTAGCGCTGCCGGAACTCTTCGACCCACTGCAGGGGATCGGGATGATCGAGCGCTTCCGCCAGCTCGCCATCATGACGGACTTCGATGCGCTCACCGGAGATGCGCACCACCGTGTGACAGGGCAGGCCGATGATCGAGTAACGACCCCATTTCTCGCCACCGTGCACGGATTCGAACAGGTAGGAATAGCGGCCGCTGGCCAGCTTCAGATAGGTACTCAGGGGAGTGTCGAGGTCGGCCAGCACCTCGCGACTCACCGGGATGCGGTTGTAGCCCTGGTCGGCCAGCTGGCTGAATTGTTCGGGTGTCATGGTCCTCACCATAGAGACTCAGTTGCAGACGAATGGAACGGGATCGGCGGAGTTCAGAACCACCATCGTCCGTCGTATTCGTGCAAGCTTGTCTCCATGGTGAACATCATGCTGCCAGTTCGAGCGCGCCTTTCAAGTCGGCCAGGGTATCGATGATCAGGTCCGGACCGGCAAGACGTATATCCTCGCCGTGATTGTAACCGTAGGGGACGCAGGCGATCATGAAACCCGCCGCACGCGCCGCCTTCACGTCGCTGATCGAGTCGCCGACCATCAACGCACGTTCCGGGCTTACCTTAAAGAATTCTGCCGCGTGCAGCAATGGCTCCGGGTGTGGTTTCTTGTGCGCCAGGCTGTCACCGCTGACCACGATGGCAAAATACTCGTGGATACCCAGATCCTTCAGCAAGGGGATGGTAAAGCGTTCCGCCTTGTTGGTCACGCAACCGAGGTGATAGCCGGCCGCCTTCAGATAGTCCAGTCCTTCGCGCACGCCGGGATAGAGAAGCGAACGTCGCGAGGTATTCTCGGCATAGAGTTCCAGGAACACCGGGTAGGCACGTTCGAACTCGGCCTCCTCCGGCTCACCCTCCAGCTGCCCGATCAGGGCACGCCGCACCAGCCGCTCCACACCATTGCCGACCCAGTCGCGCACCCGTTCCTCGCCCCAGGGTTCGCGCCCCAGCCGTTTCATCATTTCATCGACACAGAAGGCAAGGTCCGGCACGCTGTCAACCAGCGTGCCATCCACGTCGATGAGGATCATCTCGGGTTTTCTGGGAATCATGCGTTGCTCACCGGACGATTGTTCTGGAAAGTTTCCGGTCGGTCCTTCAGGCCCGGGACAACTCGTCGCGCATCGCCTGGATGACGCTGTCGTAGCGATTGGGATCGGCGTCGCTGGCCGCCCCGAAAATGGCCGAACCGGCAACGAAGGTATCGGCTCCGGCCGCGGCGATCTCGCGAATATTGTCGACCTTGACGCCACCGTCGATCTCCAGGCGGATATCGCGTCCCGAGGCATCGATGATCTTGCGCGCCTCGCGCAGCTTGTCCAGCGCCGAGGGGATGAAGCTCTGGCCGCCGAAACCGGGGTTCACGGACATCAGCAACACCATGTCGACCTTGTCGAGGACGTAGTCGAGGTAGTCCAGCGGCGTGGCGGGGTTGAACACCAGGCCCGATTTGCAACCCTCGCCGCGGATCAGCTGCAGGGTGCGGTCGATGTGCTCGCTGGCTTCCGGATGAAAGGTTATATAGGTGGCACCGGCCTTGGCGAAATCGGGAATGATGCGATCCACCGGCTTGACCATCAGATGGACGTCGATATCCGCGGTCACGCCGTGCTTGCGCAACGCATCACACACCAGCGGACCGATGGTGAGATTGGGCACATAGTGGTTGTCCATGACGTCAAAATGGACGATGTCCGCTCCCGATTTCAGAACCTGGTCCACTTCTTCACCCAGGCGGGCAAAATCGGCCGAGAGGATGGAAGGAGCAATCTTGTAATCTGGCATAATACGGTCTCTCCGGGTGGGGTCTGCGGACAACTCGAGACCGCGCACTTTACCCGAACATGGCCCTGATTGCAGCCCGGCCCGCTGGCCAGCTCGAATGACGGAGCTATCCTGTTGATTGAACAGGCGTAAACGCATGGCACCGGGACCACCGGGCGTCCCGCAACAGCTTTTTCCAGAGGAACAACAGCATGACAACGAACGCCAGTCTGGCCATCACACTGCACGTACTCAGCGCCGTAATATGGGTTGGCGGCATGTTCTTCGCCCACCAGGTCCTGCGGCCGGTGGCCGTGGCCCAGCTGGAGCCACCGGCACGACTGCGTCTGTGGACGGCGGTGTTCCGCCGTTTCTTCCCCTGGGTGTGGCTGGCCGTCCTGCTGCTTCCCGCCAGCGGCTACTGGATGATCTCCGGGATCTACGGCGGCATGGCCTCCGTGGGATTGCACATACACATCATGCAGGGACTCGGCTGGCTGATGATCCTGCTCTATGTCTACCTCTACTTCGGTGCCTTCCGACAGCTCAAGGAGGCGGTGGTGACCGAACAATGGCCCCAGGGCGGGCGCCAACTGACGCGAATCCGGCACATCGTCGGCGTCAACCTGGTCCTTGGCCTGATCGTCGTCGCCACGGCCGCCGGCGGTCGCTACCTGTAGGCAGACTTCACCTCAGGCACGCGCCTTCTTGACGAGCTCGTAGGCCCGCTTGATCTCCTGGGTCTTCTCCGTCGCCAGCTTGATCATCTCCTCCGGCAACCCCTTGGAGACCAGCTTGTCGGGATGGTGCTGGTTCATGAGCCGCCGGTAGGCCTTCTTGACCTCGGCATCCGAGGCCGTCGGGCCAACGCCGAGCACCTCGTAGGCCTGCTGGAGGGCCGCCTGCGGAGACACCCCCGGCTGCGCGCCGGCGTGAGCGCCGCCGAAGTGACGGGCATTCCGGACCAGCGCCTCGATGTGCCGGAACTCGAGTTCCGAGAAGCCCAGCTGTTCCCGCACCCGCTCGAGAACGGCACGTTCGGCGGCGTGCACCGCCCCGTCCGCATAGGCCGAGTGCATCAGGATCTCGACGAACATCTGCATCAGGTTACGCCGCCGCTGACACTCGTGACGAAACTGCGTCAGTACTTCTTCGAGCGGGAAGTCGGGCTGCTTGCCCTGGTTGAACAGGTTGATGGCGGCGGCGCGCATGTTTTCGTCCAGGTTCATGCGCCGCATGACGTCGCGCGCAGCCTGGATCTCGTCACGCGAGACCCGGCCGTCGGCCTTGGCGAGATGCCCCATCACGGAAAACAGTGCGGTGAAAAAGGCCGTCTGAATGCGCTCGCGGTCACCGGGCTCGAACTGGCCACGCAGCACCCGTCCCAGCCCCTTGTCGAAATTGTGACCGAGTGCCGCACCGATCAACGCCCCGAGCGGCCCCCCGAGCAGAAAGCCGAATGTCCCGCCAAGCAGTTTCCCCCACCAGCCCAAAATTCAACCTCCTGATTTCATTAACCTTTCTAGTACAATCGAACGGCGCGAACCCAGGCGCCAGCCGCGCAGCGACAAAAACAACCCGCTTGCAAAATCTGATTTATACGCCTATAAATCAAGAACGAGGGTCCGGAGCACCCTGCTGTCCCGGTTAGCCGACCCTGTTACCCGATCCCCAAGTATCAGCAGTTTGTTCATGGAGGTAAACCCGCTATGGATGTCGACCCCACACCGCGAATCGGCGACTGGTACCGGAACTCCATTGGAGACACCTTTGAGATCGTTGCCCAGGACGAAGACGACGACACCCTGGAACTGCAGTACTACGACGGCACCGTGGAAGAACTCGACGCCGAGACCTGGAATGCCATGCAGCCGGAATCGATCGAGCCGCCGGAAGACTGGCGCGGCTCCATGGACCTGTCCCGGGAGGATGCCGCCGCCCCGGAGGAGAGCGCAATCCCCGGCGACTGGATGACGCTACTGGAACGCGGCAACGCCGGCGCAGACTGAAGCACTGCAAAAGAACCACTCTCGATCTGCAACCATTCAGCCCGGCGAGGGCGGGGCGAGCCTCTGACCGAATCGACCGCGCCTTGAAATGGGCCGATTTTTCAGGAAAAAGCCGGCCGTTGCCTGAGCGCAGCGAGTTTAGGCCGGCCCTGAAAAATCGGCCCATTTCAAGGAAACAAGCGGTCGTCTGAGGGAAGAGGCTCGCCCCGCCCTCGCCGGGCTGAATAGCCGGCTCAATCTTTGTTTTCCGACGCCGATAGTTCTCCTGAATGCTGAACAACAGCGAGCTTTCGCAGAGGAGGTGTGCCATGGTCTACATATTCGATATGGCGAGCGGCCGCGAATGCCGGGACACCGGTTCGGAGGGTCATCGCCAGACCACCGAGAGCCTGCCCTCTCATGAGCGAGCCGCACAGCCACAACTTCAGCTGGCTACGATAGAAGCCGTTCCACTGACCGCACCCACCCTGTGTTTCATGGCCGACCTCGACCCCGAGGGCGATAACTCCTAGGGGGAATCCTCAGATTCGCCAACCCTGACTGGGCGCACTTCAGACCCGCCAGCCGGGTCGCAAACTGCAGCGCCCGCGCCAGCGGCACGCCTGCCGACAACGCGTCGATCACACCCGCGTTGAACGTGTCGCCTGCACCGAGGGTATCCACCAGCTCCGCCGGCGGGACTGCCTCGCAGTACAGTGATCGACCACGGCGATCGAGCGCGATCGCACCCTCCTCACCCAGCGCACACACCAGTTCGCGCGCACCGTGGTCGCCGCGTACGCGTGCCAGCAGCGCCTTCGGGGAGAGACCCGAGGCACGGGCGAAATCACGGGAGAACAGGATGACATCGGCCAGCGGGAACAACGATTCCATCCCTTCGCGGGCCTTCTCCGCCTCCAGCGAAATCCGTGCCCGTGGCGCACGCGCGCGCGCCTGCTGCATCATCATCCGCGTCTGCGCCACATTGCGCCCCTCGAAGTGGATCCAGTCGAAGCCCTCCAGCGGCACGGCTGAGAAATCGCCCGCCTCGAATTCCGGCAGCTCGCGATAGTGAACGATGGTGCGCGAACCCCCGGCCCGGCTCAGCAGGACGCACGAGGTCGGCAGACGCCCCCGCGGCAGGCAACGCGCATAACGGTAGGCGATGCCATTGGCCTCGAGATCGGCCATGGCGATGGCGGCCTCGGGTCCCTTCACCCAGGTCCCCGCCCACTCGCAGTCGTGCCCCAGCTGCCCCAGTACCACCAGGGTATTGGCGGCATTTCCGCCACGGCGGTAGTGAAGCGACAGCGCGCGTATCTCGCTGTCCTCCGCGGGATAGCTTTCCACCTCGCTGATGATGTCGAGCGCAACGATGCCGACGGCCAGTATGCGTGCCATGGGGCAGGCAGGGTAGAGACCGCAGCACGGAAATTCAAACGCTGGTGTCAGAACTCCCTGACCACCCGGAAACCGAGATCATCCAGCCGGCTGTCGGGGGAACGGCGTGCGCGCGCCGCACTGCGCAGGGTCTCGGCAGGGCTGGCGTAGCTGCCACCGCGCACCACCCGCATGGCGCAGGCTGCCTCGTCGACGGCAGATCCATCCGTTGGCGCATCCTGATAGCCTTCACGGTAACAATCCTGCACCCACTCCATCACATTGCCCGTCATGTCATTCAGACCCCATGCCGTGGGCGCAAAGCTGCCGACCGGCGCCGGCCGTTCGCCCGACCAGTCGCTGCCACAGTCGAAACAGTTGGCGTGCCCCGCACCGACTTCGCTACCCCAGGGGAAACGCCGCTCGCTGCCGGAGCGCGCCGCAAACTCCCACTCGGCCTCGGTCGGCAGGCGATACCGGTGGCCGGTCTGTCCGGACAACCAGTCGGCATAGGCGCGCGCATCCTCCCAGCTGACGTTGATCACCGGCTGCGATCCCCGCCCCCAGCCGCCATCGTCGGGGAGCACCCGCCCGGTAGCGCGCGCAAAACGGTCATACTGTTCGAAGGTCACTTCGTACTTGCTGATGGCGAAACGACCGAGCTTCACTTCATGCAAGGGACGTTCATCGAAGTAGGGCGAGGCAGAACCGCTGCCCATGGCAAAGCGGTCCGCATGCAGGCCGATCATCGTGGGCCCCGCCCCCCCATCGGACAGCGGATCACGGAATCGTGAGGCCGGCTGGGACGGGGAAGCCGGCGACGGCCCGCTATCAGCCGCCGAGTCCGCAGCTGTCGCCGACACCGGCTGATCGGACGCACCCGCGTCTTTCGCCAAGGCCGACGGCCCGTCCTGCGCTTCCCCGGTCGCCGGCGCCTTCGGGACCTCGGGCACCCCGGGCGCGACCGGGAAGGACTCGGCAGCCGTTGCCGGAGCGGACGACACGTGATCACGCCCGGCCGACTCCGACGGTGTTTCAGCAATCACCGACCTTGCAGGAACGGGGTTGGCGGGACTCTCGGCGGCCACCGGACTGGGCGCGCCATGGCCACCTTCGCCCGTACGCTGATTCAGGTACCAGAACACGCCGGACGCGCTCACTGCACCGACCAGCAGGCCCAACAGTGCCCCTTTCCAGCTCCGCACTCCCGCCGGCGCGGCGGGCGGGGGGGCCGCGTTTCCCTCGCCGGTGCCGTTGGTGGGTGCGGGAAGCTCCTGGACTTCGTCCTCCCCGGCTTCGTCAACGACGAATTCCGGGTCGAGCACGGCAGCCGCATTCGGATCGTCGGCATCCAGCGAAGGAATACGGACCCCGGGAGCGAACTCGGTACTGCCGCCGAGCTCGGTCCGCAGGCGTTCGACTTCCCGTTGCAGCGTCTCCACCTGCGCCTCCGCCTGGCTGCGCAGCCGCACCGCGACGTCGATATTCTTGCGTGCCTGCTCGAGTTCTTCCCGCAGTACCTCGTCACTGGTCGCCGCGCCCGCCTGCATGTCGACCAGTCCACGGGTCACCTCGGCCTCGGCGCGCAGCTGATCCGCTTCGCGTCGCGCCTCCTGTTCATCGAGACGCGCCTGATCACGTTCCTGCCGTACCTGCTCCAGTGTCGCCTGTAGCTGTTGCAGGCGCTCCTCGGCCTGCTGCTGTTGCGCCTCCAGCTGCTGCCTGGTCAGGGCCGCCTCCCGGGCGTCGCTGGCAACGGCACGCAGTTCTTCCAGTTCCTGTTCCAGTACGGTCAGCTGTTCCTGACTCTGATTACGGGCAGCGAGGGCACCCTCCAGCTCCTCCCGCAATGCCTGCTGTGCCCGTTGTTCGGCGTCGAGGCGGGCACTCATCTCGTCGTTGGCTGCCCGGTTGGCTTCCACCAGCTGTTGCTCGGCCTCGCGTGCGCTGTCGCGGGCCAGCTGCAGCTGTTTTTCGAGCTTTTCCAGCTGCACCTGCGCCTCTTCCATCTGCGCACTGCGCTCGCCCAGCTTGATCTCTAGATCTTCCCGCTGTCGTGCCGCCTCCTGCAACTGCTGGTGCATTGCCTCGAGCTCGCTCGCCAGGCCGGCACCGGCCTTGCCGTCGGACTCCTTGAGCTCCTTGCGCAGACGGTAGATCTCGGTCTCGTGATCCTGGCGCGCCTGTTCCAGTTTTTCCTCGGCACGCCTGGCCGCATCCATCAGGCGCGCCTGCTCCCGGCTGAGGTTGTCGCGTTCGTCCTGGGCGCGGGACAGCGCCGTACGCACGCTGGCGATATCGGACTCGTACTCCTTCTCCGCCGCCGCAAGTTGCGATTCCAGTTCTGCCACCCGCTGCGCGGACTCCTCGCGGCTGGCCTGAAGCTCGCTCAACTCCTTTTCCAGCGCCGCGGACTTTTCCCGGTATTCCTCGAACTCCGACGCCAGCCGCTCGCGCTCTTTCTCGGCCGCCGCGAGCTGTTGAGCGAGCCGTTGCTCGTCGTCCTCGCGTTCCTTCAGTGCCTTTTCGGCGGCCGCGCGTGCCTCCTCGGCCAGCGCTCGCTGATGCTGCTCTTCATCGATCTGTGACCGCAGCGTCTCGAGCTGCTCGTCGAATTCGGCTTTCTCCGACTCAGCCCTACCGCAGGAGGCTTGCAGCTCCTCTTGCAGACGCTGCTCCCGCTCCCGGGAAGCCTGCAGGGCCTCTTCGGCGTCGGCGAGCGCCTGCTCCATGCTCCGGCGCTGCTGCTGTTCCTGCTCGATCTGCTCCTGCCGCTGTTTCAGATCCTCCTCCAGCTCGGCAAGGCGGGCTTCCAGTGATCCCTTTTCTGCCTCGAACGAACGTTGCTGCGCCTCGAGTTGCTCACGCAGGCTCTGTTGCTGCGCGGTCCCCGCCTCCAGATCGCCGTGCGCCGCAGCGAGACTCGCCTCCAGTTCCTCCCTGGCACGCTCCAGGGTCTCGACTTCGGCCTGCAAGCGCCCACGTACTTCCTCGTCCGTCTGCTGCAGTTGCTGTCGCAGGGACGCCTCGCTGGCACTCGCCTGCTCGAGACTGGCTTCCAGCTCTGCCAGGCGGCTTTCGCTGTCGGCAAGGCGGGTCTCCACCAGCGCCAGCTTCTGGCGGTCGGCGTCCGCCGCCTGTTCTGCCTCCTCCAGTTGCTGGCGTAACTGCTCGCGCTCGCCGGACAGCGCCGTGATCTTCTGTTCCAGCTTCTCCCGATCTGTACCCTGCTCTTCCAGCTCCCGCTCTCGTTGTGCGAGCCTTTCTTTCAGCGCCGCCATTTCGCTGCCGAGTTCGTCCTGGCGCCGGTCGAGTTGCTGCTGGAGTTCTGCGGCGGCCTCCTGCGCCTGCTGCAGTTCCCGGACGGCTGCATCGCGTTCACCGGCAACGGTACTGGTGCGCTGCCCCAGTTGCTGATAGTCCTCGCGCACCCTGGCGAGTTCCTGTTCCAGTTCGGCGCTCCGCTTTTCGTACTCCAGTCGATCGCGCTCGAGACGATCGGACATCTGTTTCAGCTCGCCGCGCAGGGCTTCGTCACGCCCCTCGGCCGACTGCTGGATTCCGGACAGGGTCTGTTGCAGGCGTTGCAGCTCTTCCTGCAACTGTTTCTTTTCCTCCTCGAGCCGCCGGTGGCTCTCCTGGCGCGCCTCCAGCGAGCGCTGCGCCCTCTCGAGTTCGGCCTGCAGGGCGGCACGGTCCTGCTCGCTGTGCTCCAGGCGTTTCTCGAACACGGCTTCGCGCTCGCGCAGTTCCCCCTGCAGCGTCTTGACCTCGTCACCGACCTTCTGTGACTCACGCCGGTTCTCTTCCAGCAGGGTGCCGAGCTTGTCCAGCTGTACCTGGAGTTCCGCCAGCTCTGCCTCGCTTTGCTGCAACTGTTGCTGCAGGGCGAGCTTGTCGCTTTCGGCGGCAGCCAGCTTGTCGATCAGCAGCGTATCGTCGTCGCCCCCCTCGTCTTCGACGGCGGCCTTCCCCGGGGACGCTGGCGATCCGCTCCGATCGTCGTTGTCGAAGGGAATGATCTCGGCGTCGTGGCTGTCCTCGTCCACGCTGTCGGCCGGCAGGCCGCCGCGCAGCGCTTCCGCCGGCACATCCATGAGACCGTTTCGGAGGGTATAGACGGAAAATCCGCGCTGACTCAGCACGAAGGCGCCGGCTGCGCTGCGACGCCCGGTATCGCAGCACAGGATGTAGCTGCGCTCCCGATCGAGCTCCCCGCACTGGTCACGCAGGGCGGACAGGGGGAGGTTCCTGCTGCCCTGGATGGCCTGATTGTCGAATTCACCCGGCAGCCTGACGTCCAGCCAGCAGGCACCCTGCGAGACCAGCTGCCGGGCCTCGTCGAAATCCACTTCGTGCACCAGCGGTGCGCGCAACAGCTCGTTGAAATCTTTCTTCGACAGGCGCATCAACGACCCGTCAGTGACCATCATCACCGAGGCATTGCGTTTTGCGCCCGAAACCAGCGCCTCTTCGCCGAAACAGGCGCCTTCGCCCAGTTCGGCCAGCAACACCTCCTTGCTGCGCGGGGATGCCTTGCGGGTTACCGCCAGGCGACCGCTCTTGACGATGTAGAAGTAGTCCCCGTCTTCGCCCTGGCGGACGATGACTTCACCGGCGCCGGCGTTGACCGACTCCAGGCGCATCAGCAGCTGATGAATATTCGAAGGCGGCAGTTGCAGGAAAGCCTCCGACTGCAACATCCGTGTCATCCAGTCATCGTTGTCCTCGGCGTCGATTTCCACGACGTCATAGCCCGCCGACTCGTCCCAGGTGAGCAGTACATCCAGCAGGCTGGAATCGATACGAGCGATCCGGACACGCCCCGCCGCCCGCGCCGACAGCTGGCGCGGCTGCTTGTGCGCCAGCGGGTGGCGTGCGGTCTCCGAACCGGCGACGACGGTACTCACGACCTCGCGGCCGTCTCCGAGCAGTTCAATCTTGCCTTCGAGAAGATAGACGGACTGGTAGTCACGGTCCCCTTTCCTGAACACATAGCGGCGCGAGGCGATGTCCTCGATCACCGCCTTTCTGGAGATCTCTTCGATGTGAACGGCAGACAGTGCATTGATCGGGACCAGGTTCTGTAACACTTTCTTGTCTTTGAGTTTTTTAGCCGCTCCCATGGTCCGTCAATCCATCCACTCTGCCGTCGGGTTCCGATTCGTGAGACAGCCGGCATGACGCCGGCACGCCTTTCTGCTATCGGCCAGCGATGCCAGAATCTTAGGTGAACCCGCGGGCCGGAAAGCATGAAACAGCGCACAGCGGAGGGCGTTCCGGTTGCGTTTCCGCGGGCGATGCCGACAGCGCAAGGGCGGCGTGCATGGCGAGCGTTGCAGACACGACAAAGAGGGGGGGCCGGCAGGGGTCGGGTGCCATGGCGGGATTCGACGACCGCCACCGGCATGCCTACTTCCGTGTGCGGCCCGGGATGCAGCCGATACCGTATTTTTCCCTGCCGAAACGGACCCGGTATCATTTTACACTTGAAAAATAGGCATGAAACACGGCAAAGGGGTTTTACTTTTTTTTCTTTGTGCTATCTTTGCGCCGTTACGTCCCAGCCAACAACTGAAAGGAGCACATTGAATGGCCGTAAAGAAAAAGACCGCCAAGAAAACTGCAAAGAAGAAAGTTGCAGCCAAGGCAGTCAAGAAACCCACCACCAAAGCTGAAACCTTCACCTACATCGCAGAAAAGACCGGCCTGACAAAGAAGGACGTCGGCGCCGTCTTCGAATCGCTCACCGCCCTGATCAAGCGAGACATCAAGCGTAGCGGCCCCGGCGTCTACACCGTCCCGGGCCTGATGAAGATCAAGGTCGTGCGCAAGCCGGCCACCAAGGCCCGCAAGGGCGTCAACCCCTTCACCGGCGAGCCCATGACCTTCAAGGCCAAACCGGCCCGCAACGTGGTGAAGGTACTGCCGCTGAAAGGCCTGAAAGACATGGTCTGAACGGAGTCGCTCCGCGACCGGCCCAGGGAGGAGCCGCCCCCGCGCCGGCAAGGCGCCCAAGCAACAAAGAAACGCATTACCCTTCAAGGCAGCCCGCGCGGCTGCCTTTTTATTAACCCGGCAACCTGATATGTCGGGTTAATATGGTCCTGCGCTACCTTCCTGTACGCGGTGCCTGGCGCGGATGAAGTGACGGTGCGGCACGTGGATCAGCTCGGCGATCTTGCGCACCAGGGCTTCCTCGTAACGATCCAGCTGCCCGTCCGCGTACGCCACCTGCCACAACATCTCCACCACCCTGATCTTTTCCTCCGGCGAGAAGTGCCGATTGATGAGGGACGTGAACGGATAGAGCGACACGGCGTCGGCCGCCTCCTGGCGGGCCAGCCGCTCGACCTCGCCGGTCTCCTCTTCGCTCAGCGAGAAGCGCTCCCGCAGCGCGGCCCGCAAGGCGCTGCGCTCGGCGGCATGCTCCTCGCCGTCCGCCTGCAACATCTCGAACAGCAGGGCCGCGGTGGCCAGCTGCAAGGCGTGGGGATCGTGCGCGGCGCTTTCGCGGCCCGCGTCACCGATGCGTTGCCGGAAGAATGTCCGTATCGACGCTAGCACGGGCTGGAATGGCGGCGCTTCCGGGCCCGATAGCCGACAAGGGCAAGCGCAAACAGCAGCCACAACGGGTCAAAACGGCCGCCGGCGGCGCCCAGGGTACAGCCGCCACCGGAATTCACGCGGCTGCCGAGGATGGCCGTCGGATCGGCCGCGCCGGCGAGAGCATAGTCGACATCGAGCACGCCGGCGCCACAGCTGCTGGTGGTACAACTCGCGTCCGGGAAACTGCGTGCCGTCCGCCGCAGCAGTTCCGCCAGGGTGGCTGGCGGCAGGGAGGGATCGACCGCGCGCATCAACGCGGCTGCAGCGGACACCTGGGCAGCGGCGAAGCTGGTGCCGGCGATAGAGGCATAACTGGTGGCCGGCGTCACGGTACCCTGTTTCCACAGGGTCAGCACCCCCCCGGCGTCACTGTTGGAACCGTCCCCGCCCGGGGCGCTGAGATCCACGGCCGCGCCGACATTGCTATAGGGGGCACGGCTGCCATCGCGAGCAATGGCGCCCACCGCCACCACGTGGTCGCAATTGGCGGGGCTGATGTTGGTGACGTCCACACCCTCGTTGCCGGCCGCCACCACGACCAGCGCGCCGGCGTTATAGGCATCGTCGATGGCCGCCTGTTCCTCGGCCGAGCAACTGCCGGTACCGGACAGACTCAGATTGATCACATCGGCCGGCGTCGGGTTCGAAGGCGCGCCCGCGACCGGGAGCCCGGCCGCCCAGCGAATCGCGGCGACGACGTCGGAGACATCGCCTCCACACCGGCCGAGTACGCGCACCGGCAACAGACGTGCGCGGAAATCGATACCGGCGATGCCGATACCGTTATCCGACTGTGCCACGGCCACCCCGGTGACTGCGAGGCCGTGCCAGGAATCGGCCTCACCGGGAATGCCGGCACCACAGTCGCCGTCGGCCGTGCCGTCGCCCGGGTCGGTGGGATCGGGGTCTCGACCGTCACCGTCGTTGGCCGTCCAGGAATCGCTGATGAAATCGTAGCCCGCCAGCACCCGAGTGCTGTCCAGGTCGATATGGTCGACGATCCCGGTGTCGAGCACCGCGATCACGGTCGCGGCCGAGCCGGTTGTCCGATCCCACGCCGAAGTCACGCGAATGCCGGCGGTGTCCTCGAACAGGTTCCACTGCCCCAGGGGGAAAACGGGGTCACTGGGATCGGGAAGAAACCTGGGATCGCTCGGGATCAATGCAGGGTAGAGACGCTTGTCGGGCTGCGCCGCGGCGACGACGGGATCCGCGACCAGCTGGTCGGCCAGCCTCTGCGCCTCCTCCAGGCTCACGGACTCCGGCAGGCGCACCACCACGCCGTTGCCATCGAAGCGCCGCAGCAGGGTCAGCGGTCGCCCGTCGGGCAGACGGAGGTCGGGCAGCGGCTGCCGTGGCTGCAGGGCCTGAATGCGCCGCAGACCGTCGTCCTGCAGGCGGATGATCAGCTGACGGGTATCCCATCGGGAGCCAGCGGCCACGTCCGCGACCGCGACAGACAACAGGGAACAAAGCGCCAGACCCAGCGCCGCCATTTTTTTATACATCGGTTAACTACCTGATTTATTGGGCCTGTACGCGAAATCTCTGGCCGTGAAACGACAATATCACACCTTCGGGTGTTATTTCGTCCAACCTGGGCCCTTCCTGTAGCCGTTCGCCCTCGCGGTACTTCTGAAGATTGATGAGCACGAAGCGTTCCTGCGGCTGATCGCTGTAGACGTGGACATCGAGCCTGAGAGCAGAACCCAGCTGGCGAAACAACGGGGCCGGAATCCGCGGCCACACCGGTAATGACGGCTGCCGCTTTTCGGATTGCGCCGGCGCCGGTGTCGGCGGCCCGAGCGGCCGCACCGGCTGCTGCCGGGCCAGAGGCGGCGACGGCAGGCCGGCAGTGTCCGGGCGGTCTTCCAGTGGCCCGGCTACCCGCGGTGACGCAGAGGCCGGTCGCTGAACGGGGGTCGCCGGCCCGGTATTGCCGGGCACGGTCACCCTGTCGAGCGGCACGGGGACGGGCGCCGGCGGCGTTTCGGGAGCCGGGCGCGCGGCCGCTTCCGGCAGCCTGGCCTGCGTCTTTGTGTTCTCCCCCGCCGGCCTGTCGGAAACCGGCCAGAACAACAGGGTCAACAGGACCGCATTGATCGCCAGCACCACGGCCACCAGCCACAGCCACGGGTGCGCACCGTCCTTGCGCGCGCCCGGATGGGCGCTGTCGATGCCCGGCACCTGACCGATCTCGCGCTGTTGCTCCGCTTTTTTCAGTGCTTCCAGTATGTAGGACATGGATTTGAAACCGGTTCAGCTCCTGGACGCCACTACACCGAGCCGCGGCATCGATGACTCTCCCGTCAGGTTGTTGAGATAGATCAGGGTCCGCGGACCGGCCACGCCGTCGGCATCCAGGCCATGGTCCTGCTGGAAGGAGCGCACCAGCTCCCGAAGACCGGCGTCGAAGCGCTGCGGATCGGGGGCAATGGATCGCAGCCCGGTGACCTGCTGCAGGCGTTCACGCAGCCACTCTACGTCCGGGCTACGTTCACCCGGTCGCAGTACGGGACTGCCGCCGGGCGGCACCTTCCACAACAGACGGTATTCGCCCAGCCAGTGCCTTTTCAGTTCCGCCAGCGGCACCTCCAGATCGTGCCCGTCTACCTGTATGCGGACATTGGCCCCCATCACTTCCGACAGCAACACCGGCACCCGGCGCCCGTCCGGCGCGGTGAGCAACAGGACCGCAGGACGGTCGTATCGCTGCAGCACCGTCCAGCTGCCCCCTCCCTGGAGGCAACGCAGACCGACCGAAGGCGCCTGGGCACAGGCCTGTTCGTCGTTGACGGCCGAGGACGACAGCCCCCAGAGGCGGTACAGCGCAGCCCAGGCCCGGGCTGCGGCCTGTGTTCCCGCCCGCGCGAGCAGGGCATCGAGCGTCGACCCGTCGGCCACCGCGGCCGTAGCCGCCGGTTCCGGGGTCTCGATCCCCGCAACCGCCGCTGGCGCGCTCAATCGGCCGGCGGCAGCTGTCGTCTCCGGCTTCCGTGCCTGCGCTTCGTCGGACGGTATCTGCACCATGGAATCGGCCCGGTCCGCATGCCCCGGCGGCATCGCTGGCGGACGCAGGAACCAGGCCAGCAACCCGGCCGCCAGCACCGCGGCCGTGGCAGCGAACCAGCGCCAGAGACCCCGGCGGGGTGCTTCCAACCCCTGCTCCGGCAATACCTCGGTGGCCGCCTTGTGGACGATGGCCGCGTTGATGCTTCGGCTACCCTCCACGTAGGCACCCAGCATGGCCCGGTCGCACAGCACGTTGATCAGCCTCGGCACACCGCCTGAAAGCTTCTGGATCATGTCGATGGCATTGTCATCGAACAGGTTCACGGTGGCACCGCAGACCTGCAGACGATGCTGGATGTAGGCCGCCGTTTCGTCCCGGTGGATGGGGGTCAGGTGGTAGCGTGCGGTGATGCGCTGCGACAGCTGCCGCAGGTCCTCGCGCGCCAGCAGATCCCGCAATTCCGGCTGGCCAACGAGGATGATCTGCAGCAGTTTTTCACGGGTGGTCTCGAGGTTGGTCAGCAGCCGGACCTGCTCCAGCGCCTCGGCCCCGAGGTTCTGGGCCTCGTCGATCATCAGTACGGTGCGCCGCCCCCGGGCATGACTTTCGAGGAGATAGGCGTTGAGCACGTCGATCAGCGACTTGATACTGGTGGTATCCCTGTCGTAGCGGATGCGCAACTCGTCACACAGGCTGGCCAGCAGTTCCAGCGCCGTGACGCGCGGATTGAGAATGAGCGCAACATCGACATTCTCGGGCAGCTGTTCGAGCAGACAGCGACAGATGGTGGTCTTGCCGGTCCCGACCTCGCCCGTGAGCTGGACGAAACCACCGCCCTCGCCGACACCGTAGAGCAGGTGTGCCAGCGCCTCGCGATGCTGTTGACTCATGTACAGAAAACGCGGATCCGGGGCGATCGAAAAAGGTCGCTCAGTCAATCCGAAATGTTTCTCGTACATAGTCCTGCGGGCCCCGGCGGCGAGCCTGCTATTATGCCCCCAGCCCGCCACCTTAATCGAGAGAAACCGATTTCCGGTCGCTTGACCGGTATATTATTATCTGATTATATTCTGCACATAGCGTCGACAAAACTGACCACCTCAGTTGCCGCAAGACAAGCGCGTAAACACGTGCTTTTACAAATGGTTACAGGCATCGAGCCGGTTTGGCACCGCGTTGTGCACGTCGACTTTGCTTACATTTTGTCCCGGCGAGAATCCTGTGGAATAACACCGGCACCAGAACCATCTTTATGTTCAAGGAAATAGCGGGGCTGGCATGGGGCTTGCTGCCGATTCTTTGGAAAACAACCGATAATCCGGAACGTCAAATGAACGCAAAAGTGGAAAAAAAGATCAACGGCTTATCAGTAAGTGCGAATCCCGTCTACAAGGGTGGCAGCCTACCCGCCTACTGGGCCTGCGCCATCAATGACCGGGTGATCCCCAAGACCTTCAACTCGGCCGTGGACGTATTCCGTTTCGCCCGCAACCTGAAACGGCACTGAGTCTCAGAGCGACGCAAGATCCTCGCTGACCACCTGGCGCAACTCGTTGAGACGGCCATGAAAGAAGTGACCGGCTCCCGCGAGCAGGACGAGACGCGGCTTACTCTCCATGCTTGCCACCCAGGCTTCCACCTGCGGCGCCGGCACGATGTCATCGGCATCACCCTGAATCAGCAGCCATGAGGTGGCGGGATTCAGTCTCACGGGAGAGGCATCGAACAGACCGATGGCCGGCGCCACCGTGACCAGCCATCTCGGCGCGAGCCGTTCCGCAGCCCGCAGGGCGAGGTAGGCACCAAAGGAAAATCCTGCCAGCCACAGGGGCAGACCGGGCCAGCGGCCCGCCGCCCATTCGACCACCGTCAGCAGGTCATCGAGCTCTCCCCGTCCCTCGTCGTATTCCCCTTCGCTGCCACCGACACCACGGAAGTTGAAACGCACCGCCACGGCTCCGAGACCGACAAAGGTCTTCGCCAGCTGGTGCACGACCTTGTTGTCCAGCGTGCCACCGTGGAGCGGATGCGGGTGGCAGATCACCGCCACGGCACGGGGCGACCCCGGGGGCGGTTCGAACCGCAGTTGCAGCCGGCCGGCAGGGCCGTCGATGAACAGCTCCGTCACGGGGCGCGGACTGCCTAGGAACCGCGGCGCCGGCGGCGGTCGATGCCGGGCGAGTGCAGCGCGAGATCGAGTCCGTACCAGTCATCCAGATCGACGATACGGCGCTTGCCGTTGATATTCTCCAGCATCACCCGCCTCTGCCGGCCGTCCTCGTGCAATATCATGCGCACCTGCTGCAGGCGACCGACGACGTTGCTGTACCAGTAACCCGCGACCGGTGGCTGTACATGCATCCGGACCCGCTGCGTACCATCGAGAAAGTTCATGCCGGTATACCGCCTAGCCGCACTTGGAATCGCCGCAATTGAGGCAGGTCAGGCACCCGTCCATCTGGATGGCGGCCTTGGTATTGCACTTCAGGCACAGCTGCGCACCGTCCGGAAAATCACCCGACTTGCCTGTCTTGCTGCTTTCCACCACGCTCTCGTACTGTGCCCGTTTCTCGGCGACCAGTTTTTTCTGGTGCTCGTCGAGACCGTCATCCTTGAGCATGCCGATCATGCGCAGATGGCACTCGATGGCATCGCCGATCTCGGCTACCAGCGATGGCATGTACTTGCCACCCTTCTTGAAATAGCCGCCGCGCGGGTCGAATACCGAACGCAGTTCCTCGACCAGGAAGGTGACGTCTCCACCCTTGCGGAATACTGCGGAAATGATGCGCGTCAGTGCCACGATCCACTGGAAGTGATCCATGTTCTTCGAATTGATGAAGATCTCGAAGGGGCGCCGCAGTTCGTGCTGGGTCCCCGGATTCAGGATCACGTCGTTGATGGTGATGTACAGGGCATGCTCCGACAGCGGTGTCTTGACCTTGTAGGTCGACCCCAGCAACATCTCCGGCCGCTCCAGCTTCTCGTGCAGGTGAACGACCTTGTCTTCTTCCCTGGGCTCGGCCTTGGCCACCGTCTCCTGCGCCGGCGGCTCCTCCTCCCGGACCACGTCGTAGTCCACGATCTTCTGGTCTATCTTCTTTGCCATCTCGAACTCCTCTTGTACTCCGTCCGCACGCTGCAATTCAGAATTTTCCGTAATACCCTTCCTTCAGGGCATCGTAGAGATTGGCGGCGGTGTGGATCTCTCCGTCGTATTCGACTTCCTCGTTACCTTTCAGCTGCACCACGCTGCCATCCTCCAGGGTGAACTGGTAGGTGGTGTTCTCGAGGTCCTTCTCCTTGACCAGCACGCCCTGGAAAGCCTCCGGATTGAAGCGGAAGGTGGTGCATCCCTTGAGACCCTGCTGGTAGGCGTAGAGGTAGATGTCCTTGAAATCCTCGAAGGGATAGTCGGTCGGCACATTGGCGGTCTTGGAAATGGAGGAATCCACCCATTTCTGCGCCGCCGCCTGGATGTCCACGTGTTCCTTCGGGCTGACATCGTCGGCAGCGATGAAGTAGTCCGGCAGTTTCCGACCCTCCTCCTCGGCATGCTGCTCGGCGTCGGCATTGACCAGCGCCCGGTAGGCGAGCATCTCGAAGGAATACACGTCCACCTTCTCCTTGGTCTTGCGCCCCTCGCGGATGACATTGCGGAAGTAGTGGTGGGCGAAACTGGGCTCGATACCGTTGCTGGCATTGTTCGCCAGCGACAGGGAAATGGTGCCGGTCGGTGCAATGGAGGAATGGTGGGTAAAGCGGGCACCGGTCTCGGCCAGCCGGTCGACCAGTTCCGGCGCCACCTCGGCCAGTTGCTGCATGTAACGGCTGTAACGCGCGTGCAGGACCTTGCCTTTCACACGATCGCCGACGCGATAACCGTCGCGCTTCATCTCCGGCCGCTTGCGCAGCATCTCTGCCGTGACCTCGAACTCGCGTTCCAGGATCGGCGCCGGCCCCTTTTCGATCGCCAGATCCAGCGCCACCTGCCAGCCGGTCAGCGCCAGCTCGCGACTGACCTTTTCGGTAAACTCGACCGAGTTGGTGGAACCGTACTTCATGCGCAGCATGGTCAAGGTGGATCCCAGGCCGAGAAAGCCCATGCCGTGGCGGCGCTTGCTGTTGATCTCCTCGCGCTGCTGTTCCAGCGGCAGACCGTTGATCTCCACCACGTTGTCCAGCATGCGGGTGAACACCGCCACCACCTTGCGGAATTCCTCCCAGTCGAAATGCGCATTCTCGGAGAAGGGTTCGCGCACGAACCGGGTCAGGTTGACCGAACCCAGCAGGCAGGAGCCGTAGGGCGGCAGCGGCTGTTCGCCGCAGGGATTGGTGGCGCGCACGTTCTCGGCGAACCAGTTGTTGTTCATCTCGTTGACCTTGTCGATGAGAATGAACCCCGGTTCGGCAAAATCATAGGTCGAGGCCATGATCATGTCCCACAACCGCCGCGCGCGGATGCTGCGATAGACCCTGCAGGCAACCAGACCGCTGTCATTGCTGATATAGCCATCACGAACCGGCCATTCGCGCCAGATCACCTTGCTGGTGTCGTACAGGTCCAGGCCTTCGTCCTCGACCTCCTGCTCGCTCAGCGGAAAGGCCAGCTTCCATTCGCCGTCGCGGCTGACCGCGTCCATGAACTCCTGGGTGATCAGCAGCGACAGGTTGAACTGGCGCAGACGTCCGTCCTCGCGCTTGGCCCGGATGAAGTCCATGACGTCCGGGTGACCGACGTCGAAGGTGGCCATCTGCGCTCCGCGGCGGCCGCCGGCCGAGGACACGGTGAAACACATCTTGTCGTAGATATCCATGAACGACAGCGGCCCCGAGGTATAGGCACCGGCGCCGGAGACGTAGGCCCCCTTGGGACGCAGGGTGGAGAACTCGTAACCGATGCCGCAGCCGGCCTTGAGCGTCAGACCGGCCTCGTGCACCCGCTCGAGGATGTTGTCCATCGAGTCCTTGATGCTGCCGGAGACGGTGCAGTTGATGGTCGAAGTGGCCGGCTTGTGTTCCAGGGCGCCGGCGTTGGAGGTGATGCGCCCGGCCGGAATGGCGCCGTGGCGCAGCGCCCACAGGAACTGCTCGTTCCAGTACTCCTGCAACTCGGCCGTCTCTTCCACGCTCGACAGCGCCCGGGCAATACGCTTGTAGGTATCGTCGATGGTCTCATCGACGGGAACGCCGTCCTTGCGCTTCAGGCGGTATTTCTTGTCCCAGATGTCCCGGGAGGCATCCTGCAGGGGTATGTCGGTCACCCCGGTCGAAACAGATTTCAGCTGGACTGATTTCATCGTCTCTCCTGACTCCTTGTATTGTTGTATTGCTACTGCTGCAACGCCCTTGAGGCCAGAACCCGATATGTGGTTGTCATATCCAGCACAACCACAAGATATTGTGTAGGTGGGCGACAAGACTAGGCCTGTTTCCCGACCCTGTCAAGCGCTTGTTGCGGCCGGGGGCTTTAATATATTTTATTTATCAAACAACTAGTTATAGAGTTTTTTCGACCCCTCCCTCAAACCGAAGCCGACCTGAAAAGGGAAAACAAGATCGAACAGCAAAACACTATATATTGTGGTACTGATATAGCGCGCTTTGCGCTGGAACAGGCGCGAAACGGGGCCGAACCGAAGCGAAACGGATACCGGGACGGCCAGGCCGGCGAACTCAGGAAGTCAGGCGCCGGTAGATATCGGAAACTTTCAGGGGCAATTTGCGCACCTCGTCGATGACCGCATAGTTCACGGCCCCGTACATGTGCGACAGATAGTCGCGCGCCTCGGTGTCGATGGTAATGCAGAAGGGGTGGATACCGCTGCGCTTGGCCTCGATCAGCGCCATGCGCGTGTCCTCGATCCCGTAGGCGCCGCGGTAGGCGTCGTAATCGTCGGGCTTGCCGTCGGAGAGGGTCACCAGCAGTCGCGTTCGCGCCTCCACCTCGTTCAGCAGGCCGCCGAGATGACGGATGGTCGCCCCCATGCGGGTATAGTCGCGCGGACGGATACCGCTGATGCGCGCCCTCACCGTCTCGTCGTAGGGTTCATCGAAACGCTTGACCCGATAGATCTCGCAGCGTTTGCGCGTCATACCGGAAAAACCGTAGATGGCGTAACGGTCCCCCAGGGTCTCGAGCGACTCGCACAACAGCGCCAGCGCCTCGCGCTCGGCATCGTTGATCCAGCCCTTGGTGGAACCGCTCATGTCGACCATGAACATCACCGCGATGTCGCGCTCGAGCTTGTGCAGCTTGGTAAACAGACGCTCGCTCATCTCCTCACCGTGGCGGGCATCGGCCAGCGCCTCCACCAGCGCGTCGATATCGACGTCGTCCCCGTAGGGCTGCTTTTTCAGCAGGCGATCCTCTCCCCGCAGCGCCTCGAAGGTACGGCGCAGTTCCATCGCCAGGCCGCGATACTTGTGCAGCGTCCGGTCGACGAAGTGGTCGTAACTGGGATGCACGTCCATTTCGCGCACCACCGCCCAGTTCTTGCGGTAGTTCTGGCGTTCATAGTCCCACTCGTTGTAAAGAAAAGCCCCTTCCTCGTGGTAGGTGCCCTTCCACACGTCCTCGGCCGAACGTTCGCCGGTATCACCGGCGAAGTAGGCGCCGTCACCGGCGGCATGCAGATATTCCTCGGGGATGTCGCCCAGGTCCTGGAGAATGGAGGCCATGACGCTGCGCACGTTCCCGGGTGCCGGCACGGGGCGCCCGTCGAGTTCTATCTCGAAGGCGAAACCATCGACACTGTCCTGTGCCTCGACCTTCTTCAGGCGGAATGGAAGACCGCCATCGGCTTCCTGCTGCTCCGACTCCGGCGCGCCCGCATCCTCGTCCGGCCGCAGTTCCTGCTTCAGCTTCATCAGAACCATGCGGAACCGCTGTCGGTCGGCGTCGATACGGGCCTTGCGCACGCGCGCAACCTCCTGTGGCCGCAGCACACCCTGATAGGCAGCGGGTTCGGGCAAAGGCGCATCCAGGACGCTGTCCAGCAAGCCGAGGCTGTCATCGACGGTCGCCCCCGGGCGTCCCAGCTGCGCGGCCGCCAGCCGCCAGCGCTGGTCCATACCGGCATCGGTCGCTGCACGCAGCGGCCGCATCTGGCGATGGATCCCGGGCAGCTGCCGCTCGATGCAGGCATCCAGGCGCAGCGTCTCGAGCCCGTGAAAGCAGGCCAGTGCGCGCTCGCTGTCGGCGTAGCGATCGACGGCCGCGGCCACATCCAGGCGCCAGGTGCCGAACCAGGTCTGCGCCCACTGGTGCACCACCATCGCCTTGTAGAGCTGGAAATTGGCGTCCCGCCCCTCGAAACGGGACAGCGTGGGGGGCAGGAAGATTGTCTCGCTGTCGGTATAGGGGTGCTCGCCCGCCTCCAGCTTCAGACGCCGGCCGTTGAGGCCATGGACAAAGGCTTCCAGCACGCCGGCCACGTCCTCGAACGCCACGCCGGTCTGGCGCGCACGATAGCTGCGCGCGAAACCCTCGACCTCCTTGAAGGCCGCAACGGCGGGATGCAGGCCACGGGTGTCGTAGACATCCATGCAGTGCAGCAACCAGGCCTCGACACCGGCCTCGTCCATCAGCCGCAAGGCCCCGCAGACGTGGGCGACAAAATTGAATGCCATCCCGGAACTGGTACGCGCCACCATGGCGGCGCAGCGCAACACGAAGTCCTGGGTCTCGCGTGGATGGTCGGCCAGCGCACGCGCCGGTCCCTCGGCCGCACCGATGGAGATCATGTGCGCGTCCAGCCGCTCCTCCAGCTGTGCGGCAGTCAGCGGCTGGCCGCCCGTCTGCAGGAATTCGGTATCATCGAACCAGCGCGCCGCGACACCGGCCGGCAGAACACGGCCGTCGACGCTCGCCACCTCCAGCTGCAGGGGCTCGATGGTGTGCCCCGGAAGCACTTCGCGCAACAGCTGTCCCAGGCTCTCTGCCTTCCAGGTGATGGCCCCGCCGTCGGTGGACAACCAGATGCCGAGGCAGTCGTCGCTCACCAGGCGAGGCAGATGACGCACCAGTCGCGGCAGATCGACCTCACGATCCCACAGCTGACCGCGCGGGCCGTGACCGAGCGGCGGCACGGGCAGCACGATCATGTCGAAACGCTGCTGGCGGCGCAGCAGATCCTCGACATAGTCCATGACGTTTTCGCGCACGAACTCGACCTGCTCATCACCGCAGTGACTACGCGCCAGCTCGATCATGGCGGCATCGGCATCGACGTGCACCACCGTGGCACCGGCCGCCAGCGCCTGCGAGGAAACATAGCCGTTGCCGGCGAAAAGATTGAGCACCCTGATCTCGTCGAGATCGTAGCAACCCTCGATACGCTCGCGCAGCCAGCGGCCGATCAGCAGATCGCGCGCCTCGACACCGACCCGCCCGTCACTGCCGAGCCGGCAATGCACCCGTTCCCCGCCCAGGCTCGCCTCCCACCGGGAAGGCAGGCCGCTACGCGTCGGCTCCCAGTGCCCTCCTGCACCCAGTTCACGCAGGAACACCCAGTCCGCAGACCAGTTGGCGTCGCGCGGCGCGCCGGTGGCGTGCACATCCGGTCGTTCGACCAGCCAGGGACCCCAGCGCTCCAGACGGCGCCCACCGCCGAAATCGAGCAACTCGTAGTCACCCAGGGGCGTGTCAATGCGCGCGCAGCGGACCTCGGATGCGGCGACCGTGGGGAGCTGGACCATAGGGAGAGAATCAGAACACGGAGGCGCTCAGCTCGTTCACCGCCGCCAGCATCTCCTCGTCGTCCGTGAGCGCCTGGGCGATGCTGGAACGGCACGCGGCAACGGGATCGATGCCGCTCTTCACCAGCTTGGCAGCGTGCACCAGCAGGCGCGTGCTGGCCCCTTCCTCGAGGCCACTGCCCTTGAGGTTGCGGGTCATCTGCGCAAACTTGACCAGCTGCTCCGCCAGGGGCGGCTCGATGCCCGACTCCCGGACGATGATCTTCGCCTCCAGTTCGGGCGAAGGATAGTCGAATTCCAGCGCCACGAAACGCTGGCGGGTACTCTGCTTGAGGTCCTTGAGCACGCTCTGGTAGCCGGGGTTGTAGGAAATCGCCATGCAGAAATCGTCGCCGGCTTCCAGCAGCTCGCCCAGCTTTTCCATCGGCAGCACGCGCCGGTCGTCGGCCAGCGGGTGGATGACCACGGTGGTATCCTTGCGGGCCTCGACGATCTCGTCGAGGTAACAGATACCACCGGCGCGCACCGCCCGCGACAGTGGACCGTCCACCCACACGGTCTCGCCACCGCGGATCAGGAAGCGTCCCACCAGGTCCGAGGCCGTGAGGTCGTCGTGGCAGGAGACGGTGATCAGCGGCCGTTTCAGCCGCCAGGCCATGTGTTCCATGAAGCGCGTCTTGCCGCAGCCGGTAGGACCCTTGAGCAGCACCGGCAACTGGTTGTCCCAGGCCGCCTCGAACACCTCGATCTCGTTGCCGACAGGCTCGTAGTAGGGCTCTTCGGTAATAAAATATTCTTCTGGTTTGAGGACTTGCGCTGTCATGGCCGGTTTCCGGGGGAGTCAGCTCCAAAGGTACCCCGTCTGCGTCTCGCGGGCAACAAAGCCCACAAATACAGGGTGTTATATATACCCCTTATTTCATTATCGAAAGATTCGATGCTCTTTATATATAGATCCTCTGGTGTAGCCTTGGGCGGAAGCGTATCGTTGGCCCCTGATTTTTCGCCCCGACCTGGAACCGGTTTCCAGCGTTTCCCGACCCCCTTTCCCCAGCGGGGACGGGGACGAGCGACAGACCCCGCGGTCCGAACTCGCCCCTTCCGCCGGCGGCACGAGGAACAGGGACCCGGCGGTGGCCCGCGACACCGGTCGGTTTTGGTTTTTTATCAGTCACAGTGACTCTGCGGAGGAATATCCATGTCAGAGGTTATCGCAACCAACCAGACGATTCTGGTGGTAGGTGGCGGCATCAGCGGTATGACAGCCGCGCTGGAGGCCGCCGAGTGCGGCAAACAGGTGATCCTGGTGGAAAAGAATCCATCCATCGGTGGCCGCGTCAGCCAACTTTACAAGTATTTCCCGAAACTCTGTCATCCCAAGTGCGGACTTGAGATCAACCTCCGTCGCATCAAGAGCAACCCGAACCTGCGCGTCATGGCCATGACCGAAGTCACCTCCATCGAGGGTGAGGCAGGAAACTACAGCGTGTCGCTGAAGACCAGCCCGCGCTATGTCAACGAGAACTGCACCCGTTGCGGCGCCTGCGGTGATGCCGTCGAGGCGGAGTTCGACGACGAGTACAACTACTGCCTGAGCAAGCGCAAGGGCGCCTACCTGCCGTTCAACCAGGCCTATCCGGAGCGCTACGTCCTCGACCCGCGCATCATCGGCACCGCCGACGCCGACAAGGCGAAGGAGGCCTGCAAGTACGGCGCGATCGACACCGACATGCAGGAGCAGGAGACCACCCTGACCGTCGGCGCCATCATCTGGGCCACCGGCTGGCGCCCCTACGATGCCAACCGGATTCAGCCGTACGGCTACGATCGCTTCGCCAACGTCATCACCAGCGTCGAGTTCGAGCGCATGCTCGACCCGCACGGCCCCACCGGCGGCAAGATCCTGCGCCCCTCGGACGGCAAGGAGGCAAAAGATGTCGCCTTCATCCAGTGTGCGGGCTCGCGCGACCGGAACCACCTCAAGCATTGTTCGCGCATCTGCTGCATGGCCAGCCTGAAGCAGACCACCTACCTGCGCGAACTGTACGGCGACGACGCCAAGGGCACGGTGTACTACATCGACATCCGTGCCATCGACCGGATCGATGACTTCTACCAGGAAGTGAAGAAGGACCCCAACATCAGCTTCACCAAGTCCAAGGTCGCCTCCATCACCGAAGACAAGGAGACCGGCAACCCGGTCCTGCACGGTGTGGACACCGAGGGCTACCACCGTTACAGCAACCCGCACGAACTGGTCGTGCTGGCGATCGGCATGGAACCCAGCGTTCCGGCCGACGGCTTCCCCATGGAAGTCGTGCTGAACGAGGAAGGATTCGTGGAACTGGATGAGGCCAACGGCGCATTCTTCGCCGCCGGCTGTTCGTCGGATGCCCTGGACGTGAACCGCGCGGTACAGAGCGCCACGGCCAGCGCGCTGCGCGCCATCCAGGTTGTCAACAAAGTTGCCGGTGCGGAGGGTTAAGCCGTGTCAGATCTGAAAATTGGAGCCTACATTTGCAAGGGGTGTGGACTGGGCGAGCGTCTCGACTGCGATCAGCTGGCCACCGTCGCCCAGCGTGACGGCAAGGCACAGGTGGTGCAGCAGCACGATTTCCTGTGTTCCGCCGAAGGCGTGAAGATGATCCAGGACGATATCGACAACGAGGGCGTCAACCGTGTCGTGATCGGAGCCTGTTCGCGTCGCGCCAAGACCGAAGCCTTCGACTTCCAGGGCGTCAACGTGTCGCGCTGCAACCTGCGCGAAGGTGTCATCTGGGTCCGTCCGGACGAAGACGACATGCGCGAAACGACGCAGGAAATGGCGGAAGACTACATCCGCATGGGCTGCGCCGAGGCCAAGCACTCGCTGATCCCCGCTTCGGCACAGGAAAAGGGCAAGGAAAACACCGTGCTGGTGGTCGGCGGCGGTATCAGCGGCATGACGGCCGCCATCGAGGCAGCCAAGGCGGGCTACCCCGTGCAGCTGGTGGAGAAGACCGGCGAACTCGGCGGTTACGCTGCCAGGATGTGGAAGGACGTGCCCAGGCACGCACCCTACACCGATCCCGTCGACACCGCCGTTGCCGACCTGGTCTCGGAGATCGAGGCCAACGACAACATCACCGTGCATCTGAACTCCACCATCAGCAAGACCTCCGGTGCCCCGGGGCGCTTCGCCGTGGACATCAGTACCGAGAGCGGCTCCACCACCACCATCAACATCGGCGCCATCATCCAGGCCTCGGGCGCCACGCCCTACGACGCCAGTCAGCTGCCCGAGCTGGGCTACGGCAAGAGCAAGGACGTGGTCGATCGCGTGGAGCTGGAACAACTGGCCATCGCCGCCAACGGCGGCCCCATCAAGCGGCCCTCGGATGGCAAGGAGGTCACCAAGGTCACCTTCATCCAGTGCGCCGGCCAGCGTAGCGACAAGGAAGGCCACCTGGACTACTGCTCCGGTGATTGCTGCCTGAACTCCATCAAGCAGGCCATGTACTTCAAGGACCAGAATCCGGACATCGAGACCGAGATCCTGTTCGACGACCTGCGCACCCCGGGCGCTCCGGGCGAGGATTTCTACCGCAGCGGCCAGGAGAAGATGGTCACCTTCCGCAAGGGCATCGTCAGCGAGGTGGTGGCCGGCAGCAACGGTCCGGTAGTCAAGTTCAAGGACAAGATCCTCGACGAGGACGTGGAAGAGGAAGCCGACCTGGTGGTGCTGGCCACCGGCATGGTCCCCAACTCCGGCGTCGACATCGACGAGGTGCCGCAGAACGAACCCGGCGAATGGGAAGTCAATGTGGATTCCATCCTCAACCTGAACTACCGCCAGGGCAAGGACCTGCCGCACCTGAAGTACGGCTTCAACGACTCGCACTTCATCTGCTTCCCCTACGAGACGCGCCGCACCGGCATCTATACCTGCGGACCGGTGCGCCGTCCCATGGACACCCAGCAGGCCATCGACGACGCCACCGGCGCTGCGCTCAAGGCCATCCAGGAGATCGAGAACGCCAAGGCCGGACGCGCCGCGCACCCGCGCTCGGGTGACCTGTCGTACCCGATCTTCCGCAAGGAAGGCTGCACCCAGTGCAAGCGCTGCACGGTCGAATGCCCCTTCGGCGCCATCGACGAGGACGAGCAGCGCTTCCCGGTGTTCAACGAGTCACGCTGCCGGCGCTGCGGCACCTGCATGGGCGCATGCCCGGTGCGCGTCATCTCCTTCGAGAACTACTCGGTGGACACCGTCGGTCAGCAGCTCAAGAACGTGGAGATCCCGGAGGAATGGGACGAGAAGCCGCGCATCCTGGTTCTGGCCTGCGAAAACGACGCCTACCCGGCGCTCGACATGGGTGCCCAGCAGGGCAACAGCTACAGCCAGTGGGCCCGCGTCATTCCGGTTCGCTGCCTCGGCTCGGTCAACACCATCTGGAT
>DROT01000204.1 GCA_011321775.1 Gammaproteobacteria bacterium
CCAGGGAGCTGAAGAACAGCAGCACCAGGATGCCGATGCCGCCGACCACTTTCCAGTTGCCGATGAACAGCTGGATCTGTTCGGTGAGGGCGTCGGCCTGGCCGGGCGCGACCAGGGCCAGGTAGTCGTGCAGGCTGGCGAGCAGGGCCGCCGTGTCCTGGACCTGCGACAGCAGCACCAGGATGAGCGCGAACATGGGGACGATGGACAGCAGGGTGTGGTAGGCGACGGCGCCGGCCAGCAGAAAACCCTGGTTGGCGCGGAAACCGGCGATGACCTGGCGTACGAAGCGCCAGGGGTTGTCGATCACGTACTGAACACGGCGGGTATACATGCTGTCGGCAGTATACTGAATCGCGGCTGTATGCGGTTATACTTGCGCCCGACGATTCATTTCAGATCCGGAGTTCCGGTTCGAAACGCAGGTATTTCCACCATGAGCCACAAGCATGAACGTATCCTGGCGGCCGTCTTCCACGAGCCGGTGAGCGCCAATATCCACTGGCGCGATGTCGAATCCCTGCTGCAGCACCTCGGTGCCCGTATCGATCCCGCTCACGGGGCTCGCATGCACGTGGAACTGAACGGCGTCAGCGGCACGCTGCACCGGCCACATCACAGCGGCGTATGCGGCAAGCAGGACATCCGCCATCTGCGCGAGTACCTGATCTCGGCCGGCGTTTCCGAGCCTTCCTGAGCCGCAACTGAACAGCTCGGCGCGGCCGGAGCGAGCCTCTGACCGAATCGACCGCGCCTTGAAATGGACCCACTTTTCAGGAAAAAGCCGGCCGTTGTCTGAGCGTAGCGAGTTTAGGCCGGCCCTGAAAAGTGGGTCCATTTCAAGGAGAAAAGCGGTCGTCTGAAGGAAGAGGCTCGCTCCGGCCTCGCCGAGCTGTTCAGTTGCGGCTCAGGTGGTAACCAGTACACGCAGCGCATCGAGGCGAAGGCCGGCGTGTTCGATCGCCTGTCGCAGCAGCTCGCGCTGGCGCTCGAAGAAACGGATTTCCTCGGCGCGCACGTTCGGATTGACCCGGGCCAGCGCCCGCAGGCGCTCGATCTCCCGGTTCAGGGCCCGTTCGCTGCGGGCATGGGCCGTTGCCAGCCGGGCCGGGGCCTGGCGCCGCGCCTGTTGTTCGCAGTCGGCCAGCAGCTTGCGCAGGACCTCGTCGCGGGCGCGTACCACCTTGATGGCGGTATCGACGTCGACGGACTGCCGGGCGCCGGCAATAGCCGCGTGGGACAGCTTGTCCGCATGCGACCTTCCCTGTTCGTCGATCAGCACGCGGATGCTGGTGGGCGGGAGGTAACGGCTGGCCTGGAGGTCGCTGCCGGCCGGCGCCTCCAGCACGTAGACACATTCCAGCAGCAGGGTGCCGGGCCGGCAGGCAGCGTATTCCACGGCGCACAGCGCGGCGTTGCCGCGTTCGCTGGCCAGCACGCGGTCCATGGCGGCGTTCACCAGCGGGTGTTCCCAGCTGAGGAACTGCACGTCCTCGTTCGCCAGTGCCGTCTCGCGCCGCCAGGTCACCGTCATGCCGTCATCGGGCAGTTCCGGGAAGCGACTGAGCATGTGGGCGCCGGGCCGGACGATGTGGCAGTCGCGGCTGTGCGGATCGATGTCGATATCGAAGCAGTCGAACACCCTCTCCAGGTAGTCGGGCAGCGTCGAGATCCGGTCTTCGTGCCGGGCGCGCTCGCACAGCCTGTTTGCAATCCGGGGGCGGCAGGAATTGTATTCCAGCAGCCGGTCGCGCCCCTGCTGCAGCGCCTCGCTCAGTTCCCGGTACAGCCTTCGGGTCGATTCGATCAGGTGATCGAGGTCGCCCTGCGGTCGTCCCAGTGCCTCCTCCAGCGCCGGCCGCTGGCGGTCGAAGACGCTGTGGCCGGCCGGACAGGTGTGCTCGAAAGCCTGCAGGCCCTCGTGGTACCAGCGGTACATCACCGCCTGCGCGCTGTGTTCCATCCACGGAAGGTGGATGTGAATGGTGTCGCGCTGGCCGATACGGTCGAGGCGGCCGATGCGTTGTTCCAGCAGGTCGGGGTTGAACGGCAGATCGAACAATACCAGGTGCTGGGCGAACTGGAAGTTGCGCCCCTCGCTGCCGATCTCGGAACACAGCAGCACCTGGCTGCCGCGCTCGCGGTCGGCGAAGAAGGCTGCGGCACGGTCGCGTTCGACGATACTCATGCCCTCGTGGAACACGGCGGCGTGCAGGCCGTGGCGGGTGCGCAGCGCCGCGGCCAGTTCCAGGACGGTGTCGGCGCTCGCGGCGATCAGCAGGACCTTGT
The DNA here is from genome assembly GCA_011321775.1 of Gammaproteobacteria bacterium. Lineage (GTDB taxonomy): Bacteria > Pseudomonadota > Gammaproteobacteria > DSM-19610 > DSM-19610 > Thiogranum. The sequence goes on from DROT01000204.1 coordinate 2,290, forward strand.
GCGGTTTCAGGTCCAGCAGCAGTTGGTGCAGCCAGTCGACGCGCGGATCCAGCTGCCACCAGGCCGGCTCGTCGGCCGTGGCCCGCCGGCGATAGCCCGTTTCCGGCGACAGCAACTCCTGCGGCTCCGCGGTCTGCGTGGCCGTGTCGCCGGGATCGGGCCGATAGGCGTCCGGCAACGGCAGCGCATGCGGATGCAGGCGTCTCTGCGGAAAGCCACGGACTGCCGCGCGGGTATTGCGGAACAGCACCCGTCCGGTGCCGTGGCGGTCGAGCAGGTGCTCGACCAGTGCCTCGCGTGCCTGCTGGCGGGCCTCCTCGTCGCTCGCCGGATCCTGCAGGGTGGCGATCAGCTGCCGGTTGTCGCCCTCGTCAACGGTTTCCTGCAGCAGTTCCCAGTCGGGCCGCTCCAGCGGTCGCCCCTCCAGCAGCTCGCCGATCACGCGCGCCACCGGCTGGTAGCGCTTCTCCTCCTCGAGGAAGGCGGCATAGTCGGGAAAGCGGTCCGGGTCCAGCAGACGCAGGCGGGCAAAATGGCTGGCCTTGCCGAGCTGTTCCGGGGTGGCCGTCAGCAGCAGCACGCCGGCGGTGACCGCGGCCAGCCGTTCCACCGCCCGGTACTCGGGGCTGGCCTGCTCCGGTGACCAGCGCAGGTGGTGCGCCTCGTCGACCACCAGCAGGTCCCAGTCGCCGGCCACAGCCTGCTCGAGGCGCCCGGGCTCGCTCACCAGGAAGTCGAGCCGGCACAGGATCAGTTGTTCACTGTGGAAGGGATTGAGGCCGCCGCTCTCCTGTTCGCTGGCGCTGCAGCGGGTCTCGTCGAAGATACTGAAGCGCAGGTTGAAACGTCGCAGCATCTCCACCAGCCACTGGTACAGCAGACTGTCCGGCACCACGATCAGTGCCCGGCTGGCGCGGCCGGTGAGCAGTTGCTGGTGCAGGATGAGGCCGGCTTCGATGGTCTTGCCGAGTCCGACCTCGTCGGCCAGCAGTACCCGTGGTGCGTAGCGGTTGGCGACCTCGTGGGCGATATACAACTGGTGCGGTACCAGGTCGGTGCGGCCGCCGATCAGGCCGTAGAGATCGGAGTGCGCCAGCCGGTGCTGTTCCTCCAGGGTGCGGTAGCGCAGTTCGAACCAGCGGTCGGCGTCGATCTGGCCGCTGAACAGGCGTTCGCCGGGGCGGTTGAGCTGCAGGAAGTCGCTCAGCTCGCCTTCTTCCAGCTGCATCGGCTGGCCGTCCTCGTCGACGCCCCGATAGCTCAGCAGGCCGTCGTGTTCGTGTACCGACTGTACCCGCAGGCCGCGGCCGTCGTGGGCCAGCACGGTATCTCCGGGGGCGAAGCGGACGCGCGTCAGCGGTGCGGTCTGGCGCGAATAGGTGCGCGTCTCGCCGCTGGCGGGAAACACGATGGTCACGGTACGGCCTTCCACGCGCAGTACGGTGCCGAGCCCGAGCTGTGACTCGGTGCCGCTGATCCAGCGCTGTCCGGGGATGAAGTCCTGCACCCGGGGGTCTCCGTTATCGAATGGCCGGCTATGGTAGAGCAAAGGGTGGTGGCCGGCGACTGTTTCCGTTCGCTGCCGCCGCGCTGCGTTGCTAGAATCGGCTCGTCGATCCACTGGCAGGCGACGCAGGAGCCGGATGAAAGCAAACGAATTGAAGAAGGGCATGGTGTTCGCTCTCGACGGCCATCACATCCGCGTGCGACAGCTGCAGGTTCAGGCTCCGTCGTCGCGCAGCGGCAATACCCTGTACAAGGTGCGCGGCCAGGACCTGGCCTCCGGGCAGAAGTTCGAGCGCAACTTCAAGGGCGACGAGGTGCTGGCGCCGGTCGATGTCTCGCGCCGCGCGGTGCAGCTGCTCTACCGGGATGCCGACGGCTGTACCTTCATGGACGAGGAGAGCTACGAGCAGTACACCCTGCCGGAGGAAGCGCTCGGCGAGGAACTGCCGTTCCTGTCCGACGGTCTCCAGGGGCTGAGTGCGCTGATCTCCGAGGGCCTGTTGCTCGGTATCGAGTTGCCCGCCAGCGTGGTGCTGGAGATCGTCGACTGCGCCCCGGGCATGAAGGCGGCCTCGTCCTCGGCGCGCACCAAGCCGGCGACCCTGAATACCGGCCTGGTGGTACAGGTCCCGGAGTACCTTACCCCGGGCGAGAAGATCAAGGTCAACACCGAGACCCGCGAGTTCATTTCGCGCGCCTAGCCCGATTCCCCCATGTCCGTCCCCAAGTCCCTCTTTTCCTACCGCCCCTACTGGGCCAGCCGCTTCGGCACGGCGCCGGTGTTGCCGATGTCGCGGGCCGAGATGGACGATCTCGGCTGGGACGCCTGTGACATCATCCTGGTGACCGGCGATGCCTATGTCGACCATCCCAGTTTCGGCATGGCGGTGATCGGGCGGGTGCTGGAGGCCCAGGGTTTCCGGGTCGGGATCATCGCCCAGCCGGACTGGAGGCGGGTGGACGATTTCCTGGAACTGGGCCCGCCCAACCTGTTCTTCGGCGTGACCGCCGGCAACATGGACTCCATGGTCAATCGCTATACCTCGGACCGCAAGAAACGTTCGGATGACGCCTATACCCCCGGCGGGGAGGGGGGGCGCCGGCCGGATCGCTCGGTGCTGGTCTACGCCCAGCGCTGCCGCGAGGCCTGTCCGGAGGTGCCGCTGGTGATCGGCGGTATCGAGGCCAGCCTGCGGCGCGTGGCCCACTACGACTACTGGTCGGACAAGGTGCGGCGCTCGATACTGGTGGACGCGAAGGCCGACCTGCTGGTGTACGGCAACGGCGAGCGCCAGGTGGTGGAGATTGCCCACCGGCTGGCGGCCGGCGAGGCGGTTTCGCAGCTGACCGATATCCGGGGTACCGCGCTGCTGCGCAGGGAGCTGCCCGCCGGCTGGACCGGCATCGACTCGCAGACACTGGAAACCCCCGGTCCGGTGGAGACCGTGAGTAGTCCGTACTCGGATCCGGCGGCGGCACCCTGCAGCGGCGTGGCGGCGGGGGAGACCGTGGTATCCGTTCGCCGCCCGCGCGCGGAGCGCTCCCGCACCTTCATCCGCATGCCCTCCTGGGAGGCGGTGCGCCGCGATCCGGTGCTCTATGCTCATGCCTCGCGGGTGTTGCACCTGGAGACCAACCCCGGCAATGCGCGCGCGCTGGTGCAGCGTCACGGGGATCGCGAGCTGTGGCTCAATCCGCCGGCGCTGCCGCTCAGTACGGGGGAACTCGACCGTGTGTTCGAGCTGCCCTATACCCGCAGGCCGCACCCGGCCTACGGCGATGCGCGTATCCCGGCCTGGGAGATGATCCGCTTTTCGGTGAACATCATGCGCGGCTGCTTCGGCGGCTGTACCTTCTGTTCCATCACCGAGCACGAGGGGCGCATCATCCAGAACCGCTCCGAGGATTCGGTGGTGCGCGAGATCGAGACCATTCGTGATACCGTGCCCGGTTTCACCGGCATCATTTCCGACGTCGGCGGGCCGACGGCCAACATGTACCGGCTGGCCTGCAGGAGCCGGAAGATCGAGGCGGCCTGCCGGCGCCCTTCCTGTGTCTATCCGGGCATCTGCAGCAACCTGAAGACCGACCACTCGGCGCTGATCCGGCTTTACCGGCGCGTGCGCAGCCTGCCCGGCATCAAGAAGGTACTGGTGGCTTCCGGGCTGCGTTACGACCTGGCGGTGGAATCGCCGGAGTACGTGCGCGAGCTGGTCACCCACCACGTCGGCGGCTATCTCAAGATCGCGCCGGAGCACACCGAGAGCGGCCCGCTGTCGAAAATGATGAAACCGGGCATGAAGGCCTACTACCGCTTCCGCGAGCTGTTCGAGCGCTATTCGCGCGCCGCCGGCAAGGAGCAGTACCTGATTCCCTATTTCATCGCCGCCCACCCCGGCACCACCGACGAGGACATGCTGGAACTGGCGCTGTGGCTGAAGCGCAACGGCTTTCGCGCCGACCAGGTGCAGAACTTCCTGCCCTCACCGATGGCCACGGCCACCGCCATGTACCATTCGGGACGCAACCCGTTGCGGCGGGTGCGCCGTGAGGGCGAGCGGGTGCCGGTACCGAAGGGACTGCGGGTCCGGCGTCTGCACAAGGCCTTCCTGCGCTACCACGACGCCAACAACTGGCCGCTGCTGCGCGAGGCGCTGAAACGCATGGGGCGCGCCGATCTCATCGGCAACGGCAAACGCCAGCTGGTACCCGCCTGGCAGCCGCGCGGGACCGGCGATCGTTCCGAGGGAAGGCGCAGCCGCCCCGGCAAGGTCTTCCGGACGCGGCATGGTGACGACGACCGCAAGCCGGCGGCGAAACAGGGGCAGGCGCGGCGTTCGGGGCGGCGGGCAGGTGGGCGGCGGCGTTCGTAGCCTGCGCGCGGCGCCGGACCGTGACCGGCCCGTTGCGCCCTGCCGGCGTCAGCGCGGTTCCCCATAGCGAATATCGATGATGAGGTAGCGCGCCATGCCCGCCGCGGTCTCCAGCGAAACCTCCTCGTCGAGCGTCTTCTTCATCAGCGCCCGCGCCAGGGGGGCGTCCATGCTGATCCAGCCGCGCGCCGGGTCGAATTCGTCCGGGCCGACGATGCGGTAGTGGTGTTCCCTGCCGGTCTCGTCCTCCAGCGTCACCCAGGCGCCGAAATACACCCGCTCGCGGTCCGTGGGCGGCTCGGATACCACCTTGAGCGCCGGCAGACGCTTCTGCAGGTAGCGGATGCGGCGGTCGATCTCGCGCAACTCCTTCTTGCGATAGATGTATTCCGCGTTTTCAGAGCGGTCGCCCTCGGCCGCCGCCGCCGACAGCGCGCGGGTGACGCCGGCGCGGCGTTTCCAGATGGCGTCCAGCTCTGCCCGCAGGGTCTCGTAGCCCTCGCGGGTGATGTAGAGAGAGGATTTCGGCGCCGGGGGACGGTAGCGACCCATGATGGCGAATCGGAATCAGTGAGGTTCAGCGGACGCGAGGCGCGGCGGTATCAGTGCTGTTGCTCGACGAGCGGAAAGATGTGCCGGTCCTCGTAGTCCACGCGCTCGCGGATGAGGCCGAAGATCTCGCGGCTCTCGTTCACCAGTTCTTCGTGTTCGTCGTCACCGACCTTCGGTCTACACCATTGCTTGACATAGCGGGAGAAGCGCTGCTTGATCTCGCGGGCACTGTCGTGGAAGCGGCGCGCGGTCTCGGCGATGGCGGGGTCGTTGTGGCGCGCCAGCTCGGCATAGATGGTATTGTCCTCGAATACCAGGTGCATCCACACCTTCTCCTTGAAACGGTTCATCAGCTCGCAGACATAGGGGTTGCTGTGCAGTGACTTGTTCTCCATGAGGACAGCCAGTACCTCGCACAGCTGCGCGATGTCCTGGTTCTGTTTCCTCAGCTCATCCAGCGAATACACGATCTGTTGCCCCCTGTCGTCGGTTGAAGCCGCTCTGCGATCAAGCAGTTGGTCGTTGGCAGCGGACCGGGCCGCGTTCGTGGACCGGCCCGCCCTGCGGGATCCCAGTGTATTGGATTTTTGCCGCCGGCGCACAGGGCCGACGGGAGGGCGGTGCCCTGCCGGTGGGCTCCCGGAGTTGCTACACTGGAAACAGGAAGCGGTATATCCATATCCAATGCCTGTCCGGAGGGGGTCATGATTCAACGATTTGTCACCATTGCCGTGCTGGCTGCCACCCTGCTGGCGGCGCCGCAGCCGCGCGCGGCCGGCTGGTCCGCGCGCTTGAAGGAGGGCGGGCAGGTCAGCGTCGATCCGCGTACCAACCGCGCGACCATACGCCGGGACGGGATGGAGACCCAGTTGTGGGACGGCGTGCACGTGCTGGAGGACGGCTCCACCATCACCGTCCGATCCGGACAGGTGGTGCCCAACGAGGCCATCCTGCGCGCCCGCCAGATGCCGGCGCCACCGAAACCGAAACAGCAGCTCTGGGTCGGGGAACCCATCGTCGGCCTGTCTCCCTGCGAGCGCCTGGTCCACCGGGTCTGCGGCATGGATAACGGCTGTGCCGGTGCGCCGGCCTGCGACCCGGCGCGCCAGCTGCTGGGCATGGAGCAACAGGAACGTCGCGACAGCGGCCGGCCCGGTTACACCACGCCGGCCAGCGGCCAGTGTATCGAGGCAGACCAGGACCGCACCTTCTTTGCCACCTGCGGGCAGTGATGGCGACGGAGCAGGACCCGGATGCTCCCGGGGAAGGGCAGGCGCCGGTGCAGCCGATCGGCGAGGAGCAACGGCAGCAGGTCGAGCAGGCCACGGCAGACTGGCTGCAGCGGGCCGGGGAACTCTACGGGACCCGTTTCCCCCTCATCCCGGTGGCCTTCGATCTGATGGGGCGCTGTGCCGGGATGTACCGGGTGCGGCGCGGGCGGCGTTGCATCCGCTACAATCCCTGGCTGTTCGCCCGCTACTTCGAGGACAGTCTGGCACAGACCGTGCCCCACGAGGTGGCGCACTACGTCACCGACGCACTGTATGGTATTCGCAACGTGCGTCCCCATGGCGCCGAGTGGCGCGCGATCATGCGTTCCCTGGGCGTGGAACCGCGGGCCAGCGGCCAGTATGATCTGCAAGGCATCCCGGTGCGGCGCCAGCAGCGCCATCGTTACCGTTGTGGCTGTGACCGGCATCTGCTCAGCAGTTGCCGACACAACCGTATCCGGCGCGGCGAGGCCCGTTACCTGTGTCGGCGTTGTGGACAGGCACTGGTGATCGATGAATGAAGTGCGCGCCGCCTGGCGGCAGGGAGGATTGCGAGATGAAGAGATGTCTGCTGTTGCTCATGGCCTTGTTGCCGCTGTCGGCGGTTGCCGACAGCACCGTGGTGAATACCCGTATGCTGACGCTGGATCTGGCCGCCGACATGGCCATGGCCGCCGTCAGGGCCTGCCGCAAGGAGGGCTACCAGGTCAGCGTGGTGGTCGTGGACCGTGCCGCGGTGCCCCAGGTGGAGTTGCGCGATGCCTTTGCCAGCCGTTTTACCACCGAGATCGCCCGGCGCAAGGCCAATGCGGTGATCCTGTCTGGCGTGAGCACGGCCGAGTTTCGCGCCAACCGTGCCGCCATCGTTCCGGAGATGAACGAGCTCGACGGTATCCTGGTGCTCGCCGGCGCATTGCCGGTGCGGGCCGGCGGTTCGCTGCTGGGTGCCATCGGGGTCAGTGGCGCGCCGGGCGGGGACAAGGATGAGGCCTGCGCCCGTGCCGGGCTGGACAGCATTGGCGAGCAGCTGGAGTTTCTCGACTGATCCGGCGCTCGCCGGGCGGAAGGGTCACAATTTTTCTTTGATGTCATCGGGCGCGCCCGGCAGGGCCGGCGAAGCGCACGACGGTGCCGATTCGTCTTCGCAGGAGAACATGGAATGAACGACGCAAGCAGGAAATACGTATACGCCTTCGAGGAAGGCGACGGCAAGAACAAGATGCTGCTGGGCGGCAAGGGCGCCAACCTGTGCGAGATGACCCAGATCGGGCTCAATGTTCCGCCCGGTTTCACCATCACCACCGAGGCCTGCCTGTCCTACCTGGACAACCCCGAGCACGAGTTGCCCGACGGGGTCATGGACCAGGTTCGCGAGCACATGAAGGCGCTGGAGGAGAAGACCGGCAAGACCTTCGGCGGCAGCGAGAATCCACTGCTGGTGTCGGTGCGCTCGGGCTCGGCGATGTCGATGCCGGGCATGATGGACACCATCCTCAACCTCGGCCTGAACGCGGACACCCTGCGCGGACTGATCCAGCAGACCGACAACGAGCGTTTCGGCTGGGATGCCTACCGCCGTTTCATTCAGTTGTTCGGCAAGGTGGCGCTGGGGATTCCCGACGAGGAATTCGACGCCGAGTTCGAGGCGGTCAAGGAGAAGGTCGGGGTCCGCGACGACGTGGCGCTGGACGCCCGTGACCTGCGTGAGATCTCGGACCGCTTCCTGGAAGTGGTCGAGCGCATTACCGGCAAGCCGTTCCCGGACGACCCCATGGAACAGCTGGAGATCGCCATCAAGGCGGTGTTCGATTCCTGGATGGGCAAGCGCGCGGTCGACTATCGCCGCGAGTTCAACATCACGCCGGACATGGCCAATGGTACCGCCGTCAATGTGGTCACCATGGTGTTCGGCAACCTCGGGGACGACTGTGCCACCGGCGTGGGCTTCACCCGCTACCCCGACACCGGCGAGAACCGCCTGTTCGGCGAGTACCTGGTCAA
>DROT01000205.1 GCA_011321775.1 Gammaproteobacteria bacterium
CATGAACCTGGAGGAAGCCGCCGACTTCCTGAAAATGTCGGCAGAAGACCTGCGCCGCAAGGCCAAAACCGGCAGGATTCCCGGCGCGAAGCCCGGGAAGCAGTGGGTTTTTCTGGAAACGGACCTTGTCGCCTACCTGCGGTCCCTTTATCCTCAGCCGTGGCAAGAGCCGCGAGTGCCTGGTTCCGGAGGTGAATCATGGCGCTCTTCAAACGTAAAAACAGCCCGAATTGGTGGCTTGATATCCGGGCCCCGGACGGCAAGCGATTACGACGCTCTACTGGGACAAAGTCCCGGGAAGAAGCACAGGAGTACCACGACCGATTGAAGGCCGAGCTGTGGCGTGTCAAGAAACTCGGCGACAGGCCCCGGCACAGCTGGAAGGAGGCAGCGCTACGCTGGGTCAAGGACAAGAAGCACAAGGTGGATCTTGCCAGCGACATCGGAAAGATCCGGTGGCTGGACCCCTACTTCGGCGACCTGATGCTCGATGAAATCGACGCCGACCTCATCGAAGAGGTCGCCGAGATCAAGGCTGACGAGGGCGTCGAGGATCCCACAGTGAATCGCTACCTGTCACTGATCCGTGCGATCCTGCGCCGGGCCCACCGGAAGTGGAAATGGCTGGATCAGGTTCCCCTTGTGGAGTTGCGACCCGAGACGGAACGCGTGCGCTGGCTGACCCGGGAGGAAGCCGGGAAGCTGTGTGAGGCGCTGCCGCCGTATTATGCCCTTCCCGCCCGCTTCGCGCTGGCCACGGGGCTGCGGCAGTCGAACGTGTTGCAGCTGTGCTGGGATCAGGTCGATCTGGAACGCCAGTGCGCCTGGATCCACGCGAGGCAGTCGAAGACCAAAAGCGCGATCGCCGTGGCGTTGAATGCCGACGCGATCGCGGTGCTGGAAGCGTGCCGGGGCCAGCATCCGGAACGGGTGTTCGTCAAACAGGGCCGACCGTTTCGGGGCATTTGCAGTCGGGCCTGGAAACGGGCGCTGGAGGAAGCCGGGATCACGGATTTCCGCTGGCACGACCTGCGGCACACCTGGGCTTCCTGGCACGTCATGGCGGGTACGCGGTTGCACGAGCTGATGGAGTTGGGTGGCTGGAAGACGTACCGGATGGTGTTGCGCTATGCGCACCTGTCGGCGGACCACCTCAAGAACGCCGCCAGTCGCATCGAGGCACCGACGGCACCGACGGCACCGGCGCCGTCACCGCCGCCGCGTTCGGGCCGTCCGCAGCTGCAGCTGGTCAAGTGAGACCGGACATGGGCACATTTTGGCCACACTGATGCTGGCGAGGTTTTTTCCAGGAAAAGGAGGTGATGCAAACAGGTCGTTGATTTTCAAGGTGATTGCGGTGGATCAAATGGTGCCCGGGGCCGGAATCGAACCGGCACGGTGTTGCCACCGAGGGATTTTAAGACCGATCGGCTGCGCTGGGGCGGGACAGTCGGAACACTGACGCTCGAGGATTTCCTCGATGCGGCTAACCGATATACGGGTATCCAGCAGGTATTGCTGGATGAATTCCCGGAACCTCCGCCGAGACTGGAAGACCTGTCGAACCGGACGCTTTGGAATCACTGCGTATCTCTTTTTGAAGAGGACACAGTCGAGGAATTCTGCACTGAACTCGAACTGGAGACCGCCAGCCCCGATGCTCTGAAATCGCTACCCGACATCAAGATTGATCGCATCGACAGGAACGGGATGCTGTCTCATCTCCGCGACAGACTTGTTTGGCGAGATGCGGATGTAGGGTTCAAAACCGAGTTCCTCAAGCGTTGCATCGACTGGCATTCCCGACAAGACCCGAATTCCAGCGCTTAAACAATAGCGTGACAACACAGCCAGACCCGAACAAGAAAGTGAAATGCATGAATATGCTATCCAACGCCCCCTTATCAGATACGATTTTTTGCATGAATCATCCGGAAAACGACTAAATATTCCTATACGCAGTGTCATAAACTGAAATTTATCTTCATGAAATGGATACTGCTGAATACCTGCTCAAGAAATACCAGAGCCTACACCTCTCTGTTTCGCAACTGGCGGAGGTACTTCATTACAAGTCCGCTGCGTCACTACGCACGGCAATCTCGGCCGAAACATGTCCTGTTCCAACTTTCAAAATAGCCGGTAAGCGCGTCGCCGACGTACGTGATGTTGCAGAATATCTCGATCGGGTACGCGCTACTTCCCGGCAGCACGCAGCTTTTCCTTAACTGACTGGATGCGAATATCCGTATATCGTTCCAGACTGCGAACGGATGCATGTCCGGAAATCAGCAGCACTTCTGTCACGCTCATACTGGTTTCTTCAAAAAACTTGGAAATCGCGTGATGCCTCAAGTCATGAAAGGTCAAGTCCTCAATCTTGCCTGCAATACATGCGCGACTGAACGCCTGGGTAATGCTGTCAGGCCGAAGAGAGAACACCCGACCTCTCTTCCGATCGCCTACGTACGCCCGTAAAACCTCTTCAGCACGCCGCGTCATCGGTACTTCACGCCCCAGCTTCCTGCCGCCGGAGGTCGTATCGCTCTTCTGTCGGGTTACCCGGATCTCCCCTGCCTCCCAATTGATGTCATGAATCCGCAGATTGGCAAGTTCGCTGCGGCGCATTGCCGTCTCAATCGCCACTTCCACGATCACTCTCAGTTCAGGAGAGTTCTCGTCAGAGTACGCATAGATTGCGGCCAAGTCCTCCTCACTAGGCCGCCGGGAACGTTCATTCTTTACAACCAGCTTCTTCTTCGCTGACGGCAGGGGGTTGATTGCGATCTCCAGGCCACGATGCTCCCGGGCCCACCGAATCGCCATCCCCAGTTCATCGAGATCCCGATGTATGGTTGGATCCTGCACCAATGGTGGCACCTCGAACGCGCCATTTTTCGCCTCGTCCAGCATTTCTTCGGCATCTTCCGGATCGAGCAGTTCGCGGGCGACCTGCCGCCGAATCCAGCGCTCATATTTTTCCAGCCGCTCCGCCGGTTTTCCGCGACGCTTGCGGATAAATTGCATACAGTGGTGCGTTTTCAGCCGAGCCAGCGGATAGTGGCCGAGATACTTGGTCAACAGCTTCACCCTGGACAAGGCTTTCGCATCAAGGTTTTCGCTTTCCGCGTATTGTTCCAACAGGTCCGCCACGGTCGTTATCTCGGCGAGGGACATGTCGATCCATTTACCGGCATCCATTGCCGCTTCGGTTTCCCGTGCAAAGCGTTCGGCAACGGCTTTCTTTTTGAAACTCCGCGTGACTGGGGGGTAACCCCGACGTCGAATCTGAACCTGCCAGGAGAGCGTTTTAACTTTGACCCTGCTGAAGTGAACCCTCACCAGTTCGGCTTTTTTTCGCGCCGCCTGTTCGGAGAAACACCGGATAGGCTTGGGCTCGGCTGGAATAACCCAGATTCTGCGCTGTTTGATTGAGGCCATAGCCACCCCCTTACAACTGTGGCACTATTGTGGCACAGTAGTTTTATGCCTTCAAATTACTTACTTTTTATTCGCGTTCGCAATGCGAAGGTCGGGAGTTCGATCCTCCTCGGCTCCACCAATCCCCATCAGCCGGCCTGCAAAGCGGGCTTTGCAGGCTATCTTGTTGTTAATAAACAAATAATCATTTTACTGGCCTTGGCGCCCAAAATGTCCCTGGCAAGGATGACAAAGCCTCGAGCAGAGGTTTATACTCGGGGCTGTACCTGATTGAGGGGCGGAGTCTTGCGCCGCTCGAGGTACAGGGAATTGACGGTGCCGGTGTACCCGCCGCAAACCGGTGCACCTCCACCGATTCGATCGCGCTTTGTCGTGATTGCGGTCCGTAGTTTGACCGGAAAAGGGGGAGTTTTATGATACATAAAACGATAACAACACCAATATCCGCCCTGTTATTCCTCGTTGCTTCGGCCGCGCAGGCCGGGGGACTTCCGGACACTGGCGCACCCGACTCGCAGGCATCCCCGTGGCGGAACTACACGGCCGACATGTCTCCGGAACAGTACCGGCAGACCTACCGCCACAACCTGAAATCGGCCCGACACCTGGTAGAGTCCTATTCGCGCAAGACCCTCAGTTCGATCGGTGTCCCGAAGGCCGGTATCGACCTCATCGGGGCTGCCGCCGCCTTTGCGGTAACCCAGGATGCGGGCGTTCACCTCGGCAGGAGCAACCTGCTGTCGGTCGGCGTCAGGAACGCAGCCGACAACGACCGCTCTGTTTTTCTCGGCATCAAGGTAGACTGGTGATGGAACGCCGACTGTCGAAACGCAAACCGGTCGACGTGGAGGTCTACCTGTCGGATGGCGGACAGCCGCTGGGGCGCTTCACCGCTTCAGACATCAGCGGTGACGGGGTTTACCTCAAGGCCAATCCCCTCGACCTCCCCCGGGGAAAACCGCTCAGCCTGCTGTTCGCGCTCAGCATGGAGGCCTCCAACGTGGTGCGCCTGCACCGGGTTTCCGCGGTGGTTGCACGTTCCGAAAACGACGGCGTGGGGATGCGATTCTGTCGCAAGCGGCGCAGCCGCTCATAGGCAGCCGGAAGCCCGCCCGGGTCCGCGAACCCTTCGCGCGACACGGGGGCTAGACATGGGACACCAGGCGCGCATCGGGGATGCTCTGGCGCAGCGCTTCGGCGATCTCGAATGAGACGCCGGAAACCGGTCGTGCCGATATCCACAGCAGGCTCAGTTCCAGGTTCAGTTCGGCAAATACCACGGAATCGCTGTAATACCCGAGGATGCGATGGATCTCGCGGGTCGTCTGCTCGATAGAGGCGCCCGGTTTCTTGCTCAGCCCCGGGAAGAGAACCATGAAATCGGTCAGCGCATCGCCGTTCTCGTCCACGACCGGCGCCCGCTTTCGCAAGGGCTCCGATGCCTCGACGATCGAGAGGGACAATCGCAGCGATTTCATGACTTCGAATATACCCCGCCTGTTGCATCGACACAAAAGGATCTCGCCGGCCATCGGCGAATAGCGGCGCTGGCTGCACTATACCGCTTTTGCTAGTATTCGCGCTGCAGACAGCATCCTGTCCCGGTAGCTCAGCTGGATAGAGCAAGCGCCTCCTAAGCGCTAGGTCGGACGTTCGAATCGTCTCCGGGACGCCATCATTGCAGGCGCACCGCTCAAACCTTGCGTTTCACCTCGATAATATTGGGTAACTGGCCGATCCGACTGAGCACCTTGCTGAGTTGCCCGATATCGGTCACCTCGACGTGCAGTTCCATGCGGGCGATCATATCGTTCTTGTCCGTATAGGTATTCACGCCCGCGACGTTGATGCGCTCATTGGCGAACACCGCGGAAATATCGCGCAACAGTCCCGGCCGGTCATAGGCCTGGATCTGGATGTCCACGGGGAACACGCGGTCCGGCACGCCGCCCCATTCGACGTCGATCAGTCGATCGCGGTCCTCTTCCTTGAGCCTGAGGACGTTCGGGCAGTCGCTGCGGTGGATGGTGACACCGCGCCCGCGGGTGATGTAGCCGACGATGGCATCATTCGGGACCGGGTGACAGCAGCGGGCAACCTGGGTCAGCAGCTTGCCCACACCCAGAATACGGAAATCGTCCGCCCGCTGCGGTTGGCTCGCAACCCGCCGCGGGCTCTCGAGCGAGAGGGTCTCACCTTCCTTGCCACCCGCCAGGTTCAGCAGGACACCCACGACCTGTGCGACCTGCAGGTCGCCGCCGCCGAGCGCCGCCATCATGCCGTCGACGTCGTCGAAATCGAGTCGTTCGGCAACCACCTCCAGCTTGCCGGCCGACATCCCCAGACGCCGCAACTCGCGCTCGAGCACGGTACGGCCGGCCGAGATGTTGATCTCCCGGTCCTGGTGCCTGAACCAGTTCCTGAGCTTGGCCCGGGCACGTGAGGTCTTGAGATAGCCGAGGTGGGGGTTCAGCCAGTCGCGGCTGGGTGCCGCCTTGCGCGCGGTCAGCACCTCCACCTGCTCGCCGCTCCTGAGCTGGTAGCCAAGCGGCACGATACGGCCGTTCACCTTGACACCGCGACAGCGGTGCCCGATGTCGGTATGGATATGGTAGGCGAAATCCAGCACCGTGGCACCGGCGGGGAGATCCACCACCTGCCCCTGCGGAGTCAGTACATAGACCCGTTCCTCCACCGATTCCGACTTGAAACGGTCGACGAAATCATCGGCCGAAGGCTCTTCGTCCTTCCAGTCCAGCAGCTGACGCAGCCAGGCGATCTTCTTCTCGAAGCCGGCATCGTGATGCCCCCCTTCCTTGTAGCGCCAGTGCGCTGCAATACCGAGTTCGGCATGTTCATGCATCTCCCGGGTGCGGATCTGCACTTCCACCGGCCGCCCCTCGGGGCCGATCACCGCGGTATGCAGGGAACGATAGTTGTTCGCCTTGGGGTTCGCGATGTAGTCGTCGAATTCATGGGGCACGTGATGCCAGAGCCCGTGCACGATGCCCAGCACCAGGTAACAGTCGCGGGTATTCTCCACCAGGACCCGCACCGCCTGAACGTCGAATATCTCGTGAAAATCGATGTTCTTGCGCCTCATCTTGCGCCAGATACTGTAGATGTGTTTTGGCCGTCCGGTGACTTCGGCGGAAACACCGGCTTCCTCCAGCGCCCTGGACAATCGTTCCCGGACCAGTTCGATGTGGCGCTCGCGGTCGATGCGGCGACCGTCCAGCAGGGATGCGATACGGTGATAGGCATCCGGATCCAGGTAACGCAGCGCCAGATCCTCGAGTTCCCACTTGATCTGCCACATCCCCAGGCGATTCGCCAGCGGCGCATAGATCTCCAGCGTCTCGCGCGCGATCCGGCGCTGCCTTCGTTCGTCGAGATAACGCAAGGTGCGCATGTTGTGGAGACGATCGGCGAGCTTGATCAGGACGACGCGGACATCCTCTGCCATCGCCAGCAGCAGCTTGCGTACACTCTCGGCATGGGTGGCGGTGGCACTGCGCACCACGCTGGCAGGATCACGCAACTCGTCGATGTGGCCCATCTTGGTGACGCCGTCCACCAGGTGGCAGACCTGCCCGCCGAACTGTTCGCGCAGGTCCTCGAGACTCGCGTCCGTATCCTCGACCACATCGTGCAGGATGGCCGCGATCACGGCTTCATGGTCGAGATTCAGGTGGTGAACGATCTCGGCGACCGCCAGGCAGTGCACCAGGTAAGGCTCGCCGGAAGCGCGCGTCTGGCCGCTGTGCGCCTGGCGCGCATACTCCAGCGCCTTGTGGATCTGCGTCTGTTCGTCGACCGGACGGCCACCGGCCACCGCCTCGAGCCAGACGTCGGTCTCGAGCGGCTGCCCGGGCAGCGGTGTCTTGGTTTCGGCTCGTGCTACCATGATTGCAAGTGTAGGCTCATGATCGGGGTGATGCCACGCCGGCCACCGTCGCGCCAGGAGAGTTCTCCAGATCCTCGACCACCGCCTCGAAAATCCCTTTCAGGGCGACCTCCATGGCGGCAGCAACCGCGTGCATATCGGTGCCCGCCGCATTCACCCGACGACGATAGCGATGGGTCCAGACCAGCCTTTCCGGTCTGGAGGTGAACAGACTTGCCTCCAGCGCGACGTCCACGGCATTGCCTTCGGCGCCGGTCAACTGTTCGAAATGGAGCAGCCGAGAGCGCAGTCGGTAGGCGGTCGCATTGCCGTGACGCCCATCGGACACCGAGCGTGCCACGCCGCTGTCCCGTAAATAGGCGACCAGTAGCTGCCCGACCATTCTCGGTGGCTGGTCCGCCCAGAAACGGTAGTGGTAGCGATGCAACTCCAGTGGCCGCGCCGTGCTGCGGTAGACCACCGCCCGGCCGCTGCGCAGGGGGTCGGCGGAGACCGGTTCGACTTCCAGTCCTGCCTCCAGCGCCGGCCGCGGCAAGGCCTGTACCGGCGGGTCGATCTGCAGCTGGTAGAAGCGGTCCTCGGGTACCGGCGTCGGACCCGCACAGCCGGCCAGCAACAACGCCAGCACGAGGGCGGGCCATCTCTCTCTACTCATGCATACCTCCCTGGTCGCGTTGCGCAGCTCCGCCAAGCAGGCGGCCGGGATTCTCCCGTATCTGACGGCTGAATTCGTTCATGTTGCGACTGGTACCGTCCAGGTTGTAGAGAATCCCTTCGCTGTAACGGGAAACGTCTTCCAGTACCTGTCGCAGATCGGCAACGGCCGCTTGCAGGTCCGGCCGGCTGTCGACCACCAGCCCGTCCAGATCCCGTATCAGGCGGCCGGCGCCGGCCTGCACCTCGAGCAAGCCGGCGGTCAGCTTCCCGAGATCGGCCGCGGCAAGGTCGACGTTGTCCAGGACGCGCTGCGCCTGCCGCGCACTGCGCTCGTTCAGCACCGTGGAAAGGATGGTCGCGCTGTGATCCAGTTTGGCCACCAGATCCTCCATTCCTTTCATGATGGCGGGAAGGCGGGAATTCAACTCCCCGCCCAGCTGTTGCACGGTGCCGTTGAGCGATGCCAGCAACGGCCGGATCCCGTCCTTGCTCAACTGGCTGAATTCGCCGGCAATCTCGCCCATGGCGACAAAGACGTCTACCGAGTTCTCCCCCTTCAGGGTGTCCCCGGGTGCCAGGAAACGGTCGGAGTCTCCCTCCTGGATGTCGACCACGGTATCGGCCAGCAATCCCGCCGAGGTAATGCGCGCCACGCTGTCCTCGGGGATCTCCCAGCCGGGCTCGATACGCAGCTGGACGCGGTAGACCACGCCCTCCGCGTCTCGTCCGGGCTCGATGTCGCCCACCGAACCGAACACATAACCCTCGTAGCTCACCAGGGTCCCTCGTGACAGACCGGCCACGTTGCGGTAGCTGGTGTAGTACAGGTCGCGGGCACCGCTACCCCCCCCTACCCGGTACAGGACCACCAGCAGCACGGCGATCGCCGCGAGCACGAACAGTCCGGCCGCAAAGTAATTGACAGTTTCCCTCTTCAAGATCAGTCCGCTCCCTCGGTCAGTCTCTGGAGATAATCCTCGGCATCGACCTCGATGTCTTCCGACGTCCGGCTGAGCAGGTTCCTCACCCGGGCGTTGTCGGAGTTCCTGACTTCGTCCACCGTGCCGATCATCAGGATCCTGCCCCGGTCGAGCACCGTGATCCGGTCGGCGATCTCGAAAGCACTCTCGAGTTCGTGGGTGACGACCACGATCGCCACCCTGGTGGCATCACGAATACGCAGGATGAGCTTGTCCAGATCCGCCGCCACCACCGGGTCGAGACCGGCCGACGGTTCGTCGAAGAACAGGATCTCCGGGTCCATCACCAGCGCCCGCGCCAGCGCGGCGCGCTTCACCATGCCACCGGAAAGCTGGGCCGGCATCAGGTGTTCAAAACCCGACAGGTTGACCACCTCCAGTTTCATGCGACTCATGATGCGCATGGTGTTCTCGTCCAGGCGGGTGTGCTCGCGCAGCGGCAGCCGGACGTTTTCCCCGACGGTCATGGAATTGAACAGCGCGCCGCCCTGGAATGCGACACCGATCCGGCGACGCACCTCCTGCCACTCGCGTCCGCCGAGGCGGCTGATATCGCGGCCGAACAGGCGTACCTCGCCTTCGTCGGGTCGATGCAGACCCAGCATGTAGCGCAACAACGTCGATTTCCCCGAGCCACTGCCGCCCATGATGACCATGATCTCGCCTTCGCACACGTTCATCGAGATATCGTCGAGGATCTTCCGTGTCCCGTAGTAGGTGACGAGATTGCGAACCTCGACCACCGGAGAACCCTGTTGTTGCGTGTTGACAGACATCTAGCGACTCAGGAAAAAGGTGAAGATCATGTCGGCCACCACGATGGCGCTGATGCACAGCACTACCGAGCGGGTGGTTGCCCGCCCCAGCCCCTCGGCGCCTCCGCTGGCGCTAAAACCGTTGGCGGTCGCGACCAGGGTGATGAGCACACCGAAGACCAGGCTCTTGATCATCCCCTGGGCGATATCGTCGCTGGAAAGGACCGCCAGCACGCGGTCGAAATAGGTGACCCAGCCGATGTGCAGTTCCATGACCGAGAACACTCCCCCACCGACGATCGCCAGGCAGTTGGCGAGCACCGTGAGTGCAGGCATCATGAGCAGCATGGCGGCGAGCACCGGCGCCACCAGGTAGCGTACCGGCGAGATGCCCATGACCCGGAGCGCATCCACTTCCTGGGCCATCTGCATGGTCCCGATACGTGCGGCAATGGCGGAACCGGAACGACCGGCCACCACGATACCGGCGATGAGTACCCCGAACTCGCGTACCACCGACATGGCAATACCGGGCACCACGTGCGACTCGGCGCCGAAGTCCCGCAGGGTGTAGATACCCTGCATCGCCATCATGGCACCGTTGGCAAACGCCAGGATGACCAGTACCGGGATGGCGCGCACGCCGATGCTCATCATCTCCTCGGCCACGGCCGGGAGGCGTACCGGCTGCCGGAACCAGCGCCCCAGCAACAGCCAGAACAGACTCTCGACCAGCAGCGTACCGCCGTAGCCGAATTCCTCCACCCCGGCCACGAAGCGCCGGCCGACGCCCTCGATCAGCCGCTGCGGGCCGTTGTGCCGTTCAACCCCGGCTGCCATTGCCCAGCCTGTCATCCAGTGATGGATAGATATGGAACACCTGATCGAGCCGGGCCAGCCGCAATACGCCCATGGCCGCCTCGCTGACGCCGATCAGACCGAACTCCAGATTGTTGGAACGCGCATACTGGAAGCCCTCGACCAGACTGGCCACCCCGGAACTGTCGATGTACTCCACCGCCGAGAGGTCGACCATGACGTGTCGCAGCTTCTTCAGACAGTTGAGTATGGTCCGTCTGGCCTCCGGCGAGTTGCTCAGATCGACCTCCCCGTGCAGGCAAACGACGGAAAACCCCTGTTTCTCCTCTACCGGATACATGATTCCCTTCCCTTACTCATGCAGCAGTTTTTTCAGTCGCAGCAGGTTGCCCCCGCCCTCGGGGACCTCCAGGAAGCAGCGCTCGTCCACCAGACAGTCGATCAGGTGCATGCCGAGGCCGCCCGGGCGGATCTCGTCGAGGTCCCGCGAACACAGGGTGTCCGGGTCCACCGGACCCGCATAGTCGCGCAGCAACAGCACCAGCGCCCCTTCCTCCCTGAGTACTGTGACATCGATCCTGCCGTTTGGGTCCATGGCGTAGGCGTGCTGGATGATGTTCATGCAGGCTTCGTTGGCGGCCAGCACCACCGCGTTGCTGCCTTCCTCGTCCAGGCCCGCCAGGCTGGCGGCTTCCCGCAATACACTGCGCAACAGGCGCAGCCGGCTGGCCCGGGAGCAGAAACTCAGTGACACCAGCTGTTCGCTACAGTCCATGCACCCGCGCTCCCTCGAGGATCAGCAGCGTCAGGTCGTCTTCCAGCGCCTCCCCGGGCCGGCATACCGATGCAGCGATCGCCAGCGCACGTTGCTGCAGGGGCAGGTGTCCCTGGTCCTTGAGCAGACGAACCAGGCCCGTGGTACCCAGGCGCCCCCCGGCAATACGCGCCTCCAGAAGTCCGTCCGTGTACAGGTACAGGGAACCCCCCAGCAGCTCGAAGCTGTCGACGGGATAGACGGTATCCGCACAGATGCCCAGCGGCGGCGCCTGGGCCGGATACTCCGCTGCCAGTGCCGCACAACCCATGTGAATGGCCGGCAGATGGCCGGCATTGGCCAGCACCACCTGCCTGCGCTCGCGGTCGATCACGCCGGCCAGCATGGTGACGAACATGCCGCGAACCGAGGTCTCGCAGATTTCCCGATTGATCATGGCCAGAAGCTTTCCCGGATCGTGGACCCCCTTGCCGAGACAGCGAAACAGGCTGGCGGTCTTGGCCATCAGCAGTGCTGCATTCATGCCCTTGCCCGACACGTCGGCCAGGCAGAACGCAATCGCGCCGTCACCCACCGGATAATAGTCGTAAAAGTCACCGGAGACCGCCTTTGCCGACAGATTCAGGCCGGTGATCCCGCTCGGCGATGCGTCGGGAGATGGCAGCAAGCTCTGCTGTACCTCGCGCGCCAGCTCCAGCTCGCGGTGCAACTCCTCGGCATAGCGGTCACGCTCGGCAATGGTCTGTTCGAGGCGCCAGGTGAGCTCCTGGTAGCTGAGATTCTCCTCGGCAAGGCGCAGATTGGCCTCGCGCAGCACCGTCTCGAAGGAGGGCTGTTCACCGACGCGTATGCCGAGAGCCGTGGCCGCCTCGGCCACCGAATCCGAAACCGACTGCAACAGGGCATCCGTCTGCTCGGCATTGCAGCCGAAACACTCCTCCAGCAGGGTGCGCGAGCGCTGCACCGCAAAGCGCTTGTCCCCGCAGCTGTACACCGCAGCCATCCAGTCGGCGCACGCGCACACACGACAGAGGACGGTGTCCTCCGCAGCGATCTCCGCGGGCGGCTCCTCATGGTGGTAGCCCATGGCCGTCGCAAGCTCGGACGGCAGGTCCCAGCTCCTGGCCAGGACCAGACCGATTTCGTCGTGGGTGGTGTGAAACAGGTCGATCTCCAGGTCCCGCCGCCGATCCGGCATCGCTTCCGCCAGCGTCGACCAGTGGCTGACCTGCTCGGGCATGAGGTAGAGCATGACCAGCAGGCCGAAGTCCTGCAACAGGCCGGCGGTGAAACATTCGTCGGCGTCCAGACCGGCAAGCTCGGCCAGGCAACGGGCGCTCACCGCCCGCCGCAGGGCGTCCTCCCAGTAGACGTCGATGTCGAAACCGGGTATCGCGTCGGCGCGCAACGCATCGCGCATGGCAATGCACAGCACCATGTTGCGCAGGGCACGGTGACCGAGGACGGTAACGGCGCGCACCACGGACTTGACCTGGCTCACCAGACCGAAATAGGCGGAATTGGCCACCCGCAGCAGTTCGGCCGTCAGGAGAGGGTCGTTGGCGACGATACGCGCCAGATCGCTGCTGCTGATCGCGCGACTGGAGCAGGCCTGGACGATGCGGATGGCGCTCTTGGGCGGCGCCGGCAGATCCGACGGCCTGACCTTGCGCCCGGCAACGGTTTCTTCCCTAAGTATCTGATCGTGCATCCTGTTTGCACAGCCCGTACTGGTACTCGACGATACCCGTAGATAGCGGCAGCAAGCGCGGGAGCTGGAATTGTGGCCGCACCACCCGCGAGGACGGCGTCAGAGCATGGCGCGCAGGGTCGCCGGGAACTGCTCCGCCGCATCCTCGAAGGCGAAGAACAGTTCGTCCTCCGCAACCCCGACGGCCTCCAGGCGCGACCGCGGAATCTGGATGTCGACGCGCGGTGCGCCCATGAAGTTGCCCTGTTCGGACTCGTTGACCAGGTGATCGGCGAGGTACAGGATATGCGCCTCGACAGCGGCCACCCCGGCGCTTTCGGGCTGGTGGTGCCAGCGAATCGCCTCCACCAGCTCCGGCGGCAACTGCCACTGATCCATCAGCCCGGCTGCCACATCCGCATGGCTGAATTGCAGGCGTTCCAGTTCGGCCTGGTACAGCACCTCCTCGTCCCCCTCCGCGATCAGCAACAGGTCGCGCATCGCGTCCGGCTGCTGGCCGTACAGCAGCAGACTGCCGAGGTCGTGCATCAGACCGGAGACGAACAGGCGTTCCGGATGAAGAACATTGGCACGGATCGCCAGCGCCCGTGCCAGCAGGCCGGTATAGACGCTGTGCTTCCAGAAGGTCTCCATGCTGACCAGTTCATTGGGAACACCGGAAAAGGTCTTGACGGCGGAGATCGACAGCACCAGCTGATACAGCTCGCCGGTCCCGATCACCGACACCGCCCTGCTCACGGTGTCGATCTTGCGACTGAAGTTGTAGAAGGAGCTGTTGGCGATGCGCAACAGACGTGCCGTCAGGTTGGGATCGACGGCGACCACTTCGGCGATCTCGCGCGCCCCCGCATTGGGGGAATGGATGAGTTCGAAGACCTGCATGCAGATCTCCGGTGGCGATACCAGATCTTCCACATCATCGAGCAATGCAACGGCGGGGGCCGGAATTCCCGTGGTTGCCAGCGAGCTGTCTTGGCTGATCATAAGTGCCTCATCACGTTCCTGTTTTCACGTTTAGCGACGAACCGGCACCAAACTGGAGCAGCCGGGCCAGGCTTTTTTTGCGAGCCCCGTCACATATGGCGAACTCCGGCTGTGCTATCAATGGCCACGGACGATAGATCCTTACAGTCAACCCTCCGATCCAGGTGCGCACCATGTCAGATACCGCCAAAACAAACGTCGTCAATCTGGAAAGCTACGGACAGCGGCAACGTGTTCCCGGCAACAGTCCCGCGGGCAGCGCCCTGCGTGCCGTACGCCAGCTGGCGCTGGAAAATCTCAGGGGACAGATCGAACGCGTCATGGAGAAGGTGGACGATGCCCTGTTCGCGCGCGCCGAAAAGGCCGAGAACAACATGGCCCAGACGCGCTACTTCGACGCCATGCGCGAACTCCGGATCATCCGCAAGGACATCGAGGAAGACTTCGTCGCGAAATTCGGCAGCGACTTCGACCAGGGTATTCCCCGGCAGGTCGACAACACTGCGAGCTTCAGCGTGAACTGGGAAGACGACAAGCTCGACCTGGTGGACAAGGATGACGTGGAAGAAAACCTGGCCGTTTCCAATACGGTCAACAAGATCCGTGGCAACTGCACCCAGTCTCTCTATGCGCTCGACAAGCGCATGGGCTTCCTGCTGCACGACCCGGATCTCGAAAAATGGCACAACCCGGTCGGCCCGGAGGCCATCTGCAACGCCTTCCAGGCAGCACTGAAACGCGTCGAAACGGGTATCGAAATTCGCCTGGTCATCTTCAAGCTGTTCGACCAGATGGTCACGCGCAGCATCGATGCCCTGTACCGCGAACTGAACCAGCAGCTGGTGAAGATGGGCGTGTTGCCGGAAATCCGGGCGACCATCCGCAGGTCGGTCCAGGTGCCGGCGCCGGGCCCGGCAACACCGGCCGGCGGCGGCGTGCCGGGCGATGGTCCTCCGGCAACCGGCGGCGATACCGTGGTGACGGCGGGACCGGGCGGCTATCCGGGTGCGCAGGGCGTCCCCCTCAGCACCGCTGTTCCGGCGGCCATGCAGCCTTCGATCAATGCACTCACCTTCCTGCAGCACGGTGACATACCCGTCGGCGAGGGTGGCGCCGGCATGCTGCCACTCAGCCCGACGGAACTGACAGCCGGAAACGTCAATGTGCTGCATGGCCTGCGCAACTCGGGGCTGGTGGAAGGCATGGGCAAGAACGGCGACATGACCATCGACATCGTGGCCATGCTGTTCGACTACATCCTCGACGATCAGAACATCCCCGACGGCATGCGTGCCCTGATCGGCCGCCTGCAGATTCCGGTCCTCAAGGTGGCGCTGCTGGACCGCGGGTTCTTCTCGCGCAAGTCGCACCCGGCCCGGCAGCTGCTGAACACCCTGGCATCCACGGCCGTGGGACTGGACGACAGCCGTTGCGACGAAGAACCGGTCTATCGCAAGATCCAGGAAGTCGTGCAAACCATCCTCGATCGCTTCGAAGACGATGTCAGCCTGTTTGCCGAACTGCTCGAGGACTTCGAGGGCTACCTGGAAAAGGAGCAGCAACAGGCACAGGCTCGCGCGGAGCGCTCCGTCCGGACCATGGAGGGACAGGAGCGACTGGAGGTGGCCAGGTCGACGACCATGGAAGAGATCGAACCGCGCCTGGAAGACGATGAAAATCTCGACTTCATCCGTGAGTTCGTCTCCACCCACTGGAAAAACCTGCTGTTCCTGACCTGCGCGCGCGACGGCAAGGACAGCGAGGCCTGGAAGCAGGCGGTCACCACCATGGATGAACTCATCTGGAGTGTGAAACCCAAGCGCACGCCCGAGGAACGCAAGCGTCTGGTGTCCCTGCAACCCGGACTGCTGCAACGCTTGCGCGCAGGCATGGAACGGCTGTCGATCGATGTCACCGAGCGCGACGATTTCATCGCCCGCCTGGTACGGGCGCACGGGCGCACGGCCGTCGCCTCTGCGCAACAGGATCCCGCGCCCGCGCAGCCATCGGAAGCTCGACAGGAACAGGACACGCCTGCCAGGGAAGCAACGCCACCGGTCGCGGAGAAGCAGGAAGTCCCGCAGGAAGAGGAAGAGAGCGAGCCGGCTGAGCAGGAGTCCCTGGACCCGGAGTGCCTGGAGAAGGCGCGCTGCCTTGCAACCGGGGACTGGGTGGAAATCCTCGACGAAGGCGGCACCGCAACACGCGCCAAACTCAGTTGGGTGAGCCCCATCACCCAGACCTACCTGTTCACCAACCGCCAGGGACTGAAGGCCGGCAACTACACAGTGGAGGAATTCGCCGCAATGCTGCAGGACGGCCGCGCCCGCGTGCTGGACGCCGCGCCATTGATGGATCGTGCCGTGAGCACCGTGCTCGAACAGTACAAGAAACAGTAACCCGCTTCCCGTCATTCCCGCGACAGAACGGGCCTGGAACCCGGCCTTCGCCGGAATGACGGAATCCGTCCTCGCTCAAGCAAGTGCGATTCGGCCCGGCGGGGCGGCTAGGCCGGCCGGGCACTCCTGCCCGCGTCCTCGTGGTCGAGGACATCGGCCAGAGGGACGGGCCTGGAAATACCGTAGCCCTGCGCAAAATCGACGCCGATCTCCCGCAGCTGTGCAAGGATACGATCGTTCTCGACGAATTCCGCGATGGTCTGTATCCCCATGACACGACCCAGCTGGTGGATCGATTTGACCATCTCGC
>DROT01000206.1 GCA_011321775.1 Gammaproteobacteria bacterium
GCGAGCAATGACAGCGGCATACGCGGGATGGTGACCGACGCCCTGACCCGGGCGCCGCTGCGTGGCGTGACCATCACCGTGAACGGCAGCGACAGCCTGTACAGCGCGGCCGACGGGCGTTTTGAACGGCGTCCCGTGCAGCCCGGTCCGCTGACGGTCAATGCCTCGCTGGAGGGCTATCGCAGCGCTGGCGTTACCGCCACCCTGACGGCCGGCAGCGACCTGGTGGTGCGTATCGCGCTGGTGCAGACCGGGAACCCGGCCGAGGTCAGCGTGCAGGGCCGGCTGGTGGATGCGGACACGGCGGCGCCGCTGGAGGGCGCCACGGTCAGCGCCGCTTCCGGCCCCACGCAGCGTACCGGCGCGGACGGTGCTTTCCTGCTGGGCGGTATTCCGGCCGGCGCCTTTACCCTGCAGTTCAGCCGCAGCGGGTATCTGCCGGTGGCTTACCAGGTGTCCGCACCCGCCGGTGGTGCCGTGCAGATGGGCACCGTGCAGCTGGCGCCCGCCACCGCGGTCAGCGACAACCGTCCGCCCCGGATCACCTCCACGCCGCCCCTGCTGGCCGTTACCGGTCGACCCTATGCCTACGACGTGCTGGCCACCGATGCCGATGGAGACCCGTTGCGTTTCAGCCTGCGCAGCGCGCCGGCCGGTATGCGCATCGATCCCGCGAGCGGCCGCATCCGCTGGATTCCGACCGTGCCGCAGACCCGGACCGGCACGGCTGGATTCAGCGTGGTAGTGGCCGATGGTCGTGGCGGTGAGGCGAGCCAGGAGGTCACCGTGCAGGTCAGCGCCGATGGGGGTCGCAGCTATGTGATTACCGATCTCCAGACCCTCAGCGGCCTGGCGGTTGATGAGCTCGTGCCGCCGAACCGGGTAGCGGGTCGCTATGTCGCCGGTGCCGTGCCCGGCCTGGTCTTCGACGCACCATCCTGCGCCTTGTCGGCGGTGTCCGCCGCCGGTGACCTGCCTGCCGCGATCGCCGCGCCGGACCACCGGGCCATCCGCGCGGCGCCCGATCAGGACATTGTCATGGACCTGGAGCAGCCCTATGACAGTGTCACCGTGTTGCCGCAGGTCGACGGCCTTCCCGTGCCGCAGGAAGGTATTGAATTTACGCTATGGGGTTCCGATGACCCGCAGGCGCCTTTTCCCGACGGCTGGACGCCGGCCACCCTGGTGTCGATCTATACCCGTGGCTGGCAGGTCGACGCGGCCTGTAACGGTGCCACGGAAAGTGACGACTATGCCGGGCTGTACAGTTTCGGCCCGCAGGCGTTCCGTTATGTTCGTGTGCGTGCCGATGCCTCGCTTACCCTGTTCGACACGCCCGCGCAAACGGACTGGCAGCCAACGGGCGATGAGGGCGGCGAACCCGGCTGGCAATCGACCAGCGCGGAGATCGACGCCGTCGCCGGCATGCAGTGTGCCGTGAAACCCGTCGCCGACGCCGGCGCCGATATCCTCGGCGTTACCGGAGACACCATTCGCTTCGATGCCAGTGCCTCCAGCGGCGTCAAGCTGCGCTATGGCTGGGACATTGACGGCGACCGGGCCATCGATCTCATCGGCATCAACCCGGGCAAGGTGTTCACCGCGGGCTTCGACGGCGACGTCACCCTGTACGCCATCGATGAGCGCGGTTGCGTCGGCACCGACCGGGTACGGGTGACCATCGGGCTGGATCTGCCCCGGCCTGACCTGGTGATCGACGCACTGGTGACCGACGCCGTGCAGACCGATCCGTTCACCCTGCAGGTCTCCGGCAGCGCCGCCGTCACCGTGCGTAACCAGGGCCGCGCCCCGGCGCTCGTCGCGGCGCAACTCAGCCTGTTCGAAGACCGCAACGCCGACGGCGCGTTCGATCCGGACCGGGACCGTCTGCTGGGCGCGCTGACGCTGCCCAACGGCCTGCGGCGCGACGAGCAGGTCACGCTGGAGATTCCCCTGTCCGGCGAAGTCGCGTTCCGCGACAGCCCGCTGCTGGTGATGGTGGACAGCGATCAGCGCATCGAAGAACAGCGCGAAGACAACAACCTGGCGTCGACCGCCGCGCAGTGCCTGATCGGGCCGCCGGCGGCCGGCACCCTGTCGCCGGTCATCAAATGGCGGTGGGATGGCAGCCCGGCCTTCCCCGACCTCAACAATATCCTCGGCCCGGTCATGGTGGGACAACTCAGCGACGATAATGGCGACGGCCGGATCGACAACCGGGATACGCCGGACCTGGTGTTTGCGGCGGGACTGGCCGACAACCGTTCGCCGCGGACCGTGCTGGTTGCCCTGAGCGGCGACACCGGGCAGGAACTGTGGGTACGCGATGACGTCAACGCGCCGCACACCGCCAGCGTGGCGCTGGGCGATATCGACGGAGACGGCGTGGTCGAGATCGTCATGGCGGGCAAGGACCGCACGGAACTGATCGCGCTGGAGAACGACGGCACGGTCAAGTGGCGCGTTCCCTCGGCACCCCGCTACACGAATAACTGGGTGGCCGATGCACTGTCCATCGCCGACCTGGATCACGACGGTTCAGCCGAGATCCTGCAGGGGCGCCGAGTTTATAACAGCGACGGCAGCTTGCGCTGGGTCGGCAGCGGTGATCGCGGTGCGCCCTGGGGTGACTGGGGTTATCTGTCGATTGCGGCGGACGTCGACCTGCAGGGCGATATGGAAGTCATCGCCGGCCGCACACTGTACGATTCCAGTGGTGCCATCGTCTGGTATCGCAGCGACATCAACGCCGACGGCCTGAATGCCGTGGGTAATTTCGACAGCGACGACTTTGCCGAAATCGTGCTGGTCGCCAACGGTAGGGTGTATGTGCTGAACCACGACGGCAGCACGCTGTGGGGACCCGTCGCACTGCCCGGCGGCGGCAAGGGCGGGCCGCCCACGGTGGCGGATTTCGATGGTGACGGCGAGGCGGAGATCGGCGTCGCCGGCGGCAGCTTCTATACCGTTTTCGAGACCGACGGACGCATCAAATGGTCGACGCCGACCCAGGACTTCACCTCCCAGGTGACCGGTTCGTCCGTGTTCGATTTCGAGTCGGACGGGCGCGCGGAGGTGTTGTACGCGGATGAAATCAACTTCTACATCTTCGATGGAGAAAGTGGATCGGTACGGTACCGGATTCCGAATTCGTCCATTACCAAGCTGGAATTCCCGACCGTGGTCGACCTGGACAATGACAATGCCGCGGAAGTCATTGTCACGGCCAACCGCACCGGCGGGGGGTTCATCAGCGGTGTGCGCGTATTTGAAGCGGCGGACAACGACTGGGCGCCGACCCGCCCGATCTGGAACCAGCACAGCTACCACATCACCAATATCAAGGACGACGGCAGCATACCGCGCAATGAGCCGCCGTCCTGGCTGGCGCACAATACCTACCGGCTGAACACCTTTGTCGATCGCGATCCCCTGTTGTCGGCGGATCTTTCC
This sequence comes from Gammaproteobacteria bacterium, assembly GCA_011321775.1. Lineage (GTDB taxonomy): Bacteria > Pseudomonadota > Gammaproteobacteria > DSM-19610 > DSM-19610 > Thiogranum. The sequence continues at coordinate 3,454 of DROT01000206.1, forward strand.
GTATCCGCGCTGCGGGTCACGGCGGGCGGCAGCGGTCAACCGTCCGCCATCCGCGTGCGCGTGGGGAACGGCGGCGCCCTCGCCACCCCGGCGCCATCGCTCGTCTCCTTCTACGCCGGTGACCCGGCCGACGGCATCCTGCTCGGCAGCGAGCCGGTGCCGGTGCTTGCGCCCGGCGCCTTTGTCGACCTTGTCCTGGATAATCCGCCGGCGTTGAGTGCATCGACCGAACTGGTCGCGGTGGTCGACGCGGACAACGCCCTGGCCGAATGCCGGGAAGGCAACAACCGCCTGTCCATCCCCGTCCGTCTGCAGACCCGGGACGCCGCTATCCGCGTAGCCAGCGATGCGCCGGTCTATCCGCCCGCGGCCGTGGTCACGCTCACCGCCGACATCCGCAACAACAGCCGGCTGCCCGGCGAGTTCCGTTCGCAGTTACAGGTCGAAGACCTGAACGGCACCCTGATCACCCGCTTCCCGCTGCGCGACAGCGGGACGCTGGATGGTCTGGCCGGCAGCAGTCAAGCGGAAAGCTGGGACAGCAGCGGCTTCCTGGCCGGCAACTACCGGGTGCGGGCCACGCTGTTCAGCGTCAGCGGTGCCAGGCTGGACGAAGCCACGGCCGATTTTGCCCTGCAACACCCGGCCGGGCGGGGACCCGCCGTCACGCTCAGCCTGCAACCCGACCGCGCGGTGTACTTCACCCGCGATACCGCGCGCATCACCCAGCGCATCACCAACCTCAGCCAGAGCACGCTGATCGAAGCCGCGCAACTCCGCCTCAGCGTCAGCGACCCGGCCGGCCAGGTCATCTTCACCGCCGCCGGCCCGCTCGACCCCCTGTTCCCGGGCACCCGGCGTGACCGTATCGCCGACCAGCCCTTCGCCGACCTCGCTCCCGGTGTCTACACCCTCGACGGCGAACTGCGCGCCGCCGACGGCACCCTGCTGGCCAGTGCCCGGGGCAGCTACCGGGTCGAAGCCGACACGGCCCGCGCCCTGCGCGGCGCGGTGCAGGTGCAGTCCGTCCTGCTGGAACGCGGCCGCACCCAGCTGTGTACCGACACCCTGAACAATCGCTCCGCCCAGGCACTGGATGCACAGTCCGTCCGCCAGTTGCTGATTCGCCTGGATACCGCCGAAGTCCTGTCCAGCGACGAGCTCACGCTGACCCTGGCGCCCGGCGCCGAAGACCGCCGGGTGCGCAGTATCGCCACCGCCGGGTTCACGGCAGGGGTCTACAGCTGCGTGCTGCAGGCGCAGATCGCCGGCGCCTGGCACACCCTGGACAACGCCACCTTCACCCTCATCGAGCCGCCCATCGACATCGCCGCCACCCTGCAGCGGACCGATGCCCTGCGCCTGCTGGTGCTGCTCGACGCCCCGTACGGCTGCGATGAAGATTCCGAAGACGACGCATCGGCCGACCATGACGCGGGTCACAGCCGCCACCAGGGGGATTGCAAAACCGCCCGGCCGGACAGCGACCCGGCCGGCCCGGTCAACACCCCGTCCCTCAGCGAGCAGCGCGCCTTCCTGGAAAACCTGCTGGGCGCGCGCGGCTGGAGCTACCGCATCGTTACCGATGCCGCCGCCTTTACCCGCGAACTGCGCAGCGGCGGCTATACCACCTATGCACTGTTCTCCCGGCACATCCAGCTCAAGGAAACGGTGCAGAAAGAACTGCGCGAAGCCGTGTTTCGCGGTGAAGGGCTGTTGCTGACCGGGCCGGGTGACAACCGCTACCAGGCGCTGCGCCCGGCAGTCGGCATACAGCCGGCTGGTGCACTGCCGGCGCCCGGCACACTGCGTGTCGAGGCGCTGGAAGACATCCACGCCGGCAGCGCCGACTTCAGCCTGACGGAAGCGGCACGCCGCCTGCTCCTGGAGGGTGCCGAAGCCGTGGCCCGGTATCCCGGTGTAGCGGCGTGCCACCACGGCCATGCGCAGGACGGGCACAGCGACCGGTCGCACCACGACGGCGAATCGGCCGACCGGTATGCGGCGCAGGAGGATACTCCCCGTGAGGCGCACGCCTGCGACAGTGATGCCGTTGCGCTCACCCACAACCGCTTTGGTGAC
>DROT01000207.1 GCA_011321775.1 Gammaproteobacteria bacterium
CGCCCCCGGGCTCTACGAGGAATACAGTGGCCGTGACGACGACGGACTCAAAGAGGAGCTGCGCGCAGTCACCCGCCGCTATTTCCACGGCGGCCTGGACACCCTGACCTACTGATCCTCCACCTCAGCCGACGTCGGCGGCGGGGAGGCCGAGGGCGGTCTCGCGAATGCGGGCGATCTCGTCGCGGATGCGGGCGGCGTCTTCGAACTCCAGGTTGCGGGCGTGCTCGTACATCCGCTGTTCCAGTTTCCTGATGCGCTGCATGGCCTGCTCCGGTGACAGGGCCGCGTAGTCGGCGCCTTCTTCCGCCACCTTGGCCATTTTCCTGCGTCCCCGTCCGGGTACGGTGGCGGCCGCCCCCTCCATGATGTCGGCCACTGCCTTGCGGATGGTCCTGGGCGTGATGCCGTGCCGCTCGTTATAGGCGATCTGTTTGGCGCGGCGCCGCTCGGTCTCTTCGATAGCGCGCTTCATGGAACCGGTGATCTCGTCGGCATAGAGGATGGCCTTGCCACGGGCGTTGCGGGCGGCGCGGCCAATGGTCTGGATCAGGGCCCGGTCGGAACGCAGGAAGCCCTCCTTGTCGGCGTCCAGGATGGCGACCAGCGAGACCTCCGGCATGTCCAGGCCCTCGCGCAGCAGGTTGATGCCGACCAGGACGTCGAACTCGCCCAGGCGCAAGTCGCGGATGATCTCCACCCGTTCCACGGTGTCGATGTCCGAATGCAGGTAGCGCACCCGCACGCCGTGCTCGGCCAGGTAGTCGGTCAGATCCTCGGCCATGCGCTTGGTCAGCGTGGTGATGAGCACCCGCTCGTCACGCTCGACGCGGGCCCGGATCTCCGAGAGCACGTCGTCCACCTGGCTGGCCACGGGCCGCACCTCGATCTCGGGATCCACCAGCCCGGTGGGCCGGACCACCTGTTCGACCACCTGCCCCGAGTGTTCTTCTTCATAGGGGCCCGGCGTCGCCGAGACGAAGATGGTCTGCGGCGCCAGGCGCTCGAACTCGTCGAACCGCAGCGGGCGGTTGTCCAGCGCCGAGGGCAGGCGGAAGCCGTACTCCACCAGGGTTTCCTTGCGCGAGCGGTCGCCGCGGTACATGCCGCCGATCTGGGGCACGGTGACATGGGATTCGTCGATGATGAGCAGGGCGTCGTCCGGCAGGTAGTCCATGAGCGTGGGCGGGGGCTCGCCCGGCCCGCGGCCTGAAAGGTAACGCGAATAGTTCTCGATGCCGGTGCAGTAGCCGAGTTCCACCATCATCTCGATGTCGTACTGGGTGCGCTGCTCCAGGCGCTGGGCCTCCACCAGCTTGCCAGCCTCGCGAAGCTGCTCCAGGCGCTCCCTGAGTTCGACCTTGATGGCCTCCACGGCCTCCAGGATGGTCTGCCGGGGTGTCACGTAGTGGGTCTTGGGGTAGATGGTGACCCGGGGCACGCGGCGCAGGATCTCCCCCGTGAGGGGATCGAACCAGGCAATGGACTCCAGCTCATCGTCGAACAGCTCCAGGCGCACGGCCTCGCGCTCGGATTCAGCCGGGAAGATGTCGATCACCTCGCCCCGCACCCGGTAGGTGGCGCGGTGCAGCTCCACATCGTTGCGGGTGTATTGCAGCTCGGCCAGCCGGCGCAGGATCTGCCGCTGGTCCACGCGGTCGCCGCGGTCCAGATGCATGACCATGCCCAGGTAGGCGCGCGGATCGCCGAGACCGTAGATGGCCGAGACAGTAGCGACGATGATGCTGTCCTCCCGTTCCAGCAGGGCCTTGGTGGCGGACAGCCGCATCTGCTCGATGTGCTCGTTCACCGAGGCGTCCTTCTCGATGTAGGTATCCGAGGACGGCACATAGGCCTCGGGCTGGTAGTAGTCGTAATAGGAGACGAAATACTCCACGGCATTGTGGGGGAAGAACTCCCGGAACTCGCCATAGAGCTGCGCCGCCAGCGTCTTGTTGTGGGCGAGCACCAGGGTCGGGCGCTGCACCCGCTGGATGACGTTGGCGATGGTAAAGGTCTTGCCGGAGCCCGTGACGCCGAGCAGGGTCTGGGCGGCCAGGCCGCTCTCGAGGCCATCGACCAGGGCAGCGATGGCCTCCGGCTGGTCGCCGGCGGGTGCCATCCGGGCTTGCATTTGAAATTTCTGTGTCACTGGGGATGCCTGTGCGGTACCGAATACAGTATTATTGCACGCCGTTTGAATCATTGACCCCGGAAAATTTCAGGAACCCGCCGTTGAACAGCATCCAGCTCTCCGAACGCGTCGGCCGCGTCCGCCCCTCCCCCACCCTGGCCGTCACCGCCCGCGCCGCCGAGTTGCGGGCCGCCGGCCGTGACATCATTGGCCTGGGCGCCGGCGAACCCGACTTCGACACCCCGCAGCACATCAAGGAGGCCGCCATCGAGGCCATCCGCGCCGGCGCCACCAAGTACACGGCCGTGGACGGCACCCCGGAACTCAAGCAGGCGGTGATAGACAAATTCAAGCGCGACAATGGCTTGGAGTACAAACCTGAACAGATTCTGGTGTCCTGCGGCGGCAAGCAGAGCTTCTACAACCTGGCCCAGGCGCTGCTGGACGAGGGCGACGAGGTCATCATTCCGGCCCCCTACTGGGTCTCCTACCCGGACATGGTGCTGCTGGCGGACGGCAAGCCCGTGATCGTCGAAACCGGTCAGGCACAGCGCTTCAAGATCACCCCGGCGCAGCTCGACGCCGCCCTCAGCGACCGCACCCGCCTGTTCGTGCTGAACAGCCCCAGCAACCCCACCGGCATGGCCTACAGCCGCGAGGAACTGCTGGCCCTCGGCGAGGTGCTGCGTCTGCACCCCCGCGTGCTCATCGCCACGGACGACATGTACGAGCATATCCGCTGGTCCGACGCCCCCTTCGAGAACATCCTGAGCGCCTGCCCGGACCTCTATGATCGGACCATCGTGCTGAACGGCGTCTCCAAGGCCTATGCCATGACCGGGTGGCGCATCGGCTATGCCGGCGGGCCGGCGCCGCTGATCGCTGCCATGAAGAAGATTCAGTCACAGAGCACCTCCAACCCGGCCTCCGTCTCCCAGGCGGCCGCCACAGCGGCCCTGAACGGCGACCAGGGGTGCGTGAACGAGATGGTGCGGGCCTTCCGCGAGCGCCACGACTACCTGGTAGAGGCCCTGAACGGACTGCCCGGGGTGGAATGCCTGCCCGGCGACGGCACCTTCTACGCCTTCCCCTCCTTCCAGGGAGTGATCGACCGCCTGGGGCTGGACGGCGACGTGGCGCTGGCCGAGAAGCTCATCGAGGAGGCCGACATCGCCCTGGTGCCGGGCTCCGCCTTCGGGGCACCCGGCTTCATGCGGCTGTCTTTCGCCACCTCCCTGGAGGTTTTGCAGGAGGCCGTGGCAAGGCTCGCCAAGTTCCTGGAAAATCAATAAAAACGGGCGCACCCAGGCCATTGACGGCCAGGATGCCGTCCAGTATGATGTGCGCCCTCAAGCCATTCCCCGGTAGCTCAGTCGGTAGAGCGGGTGACTGTTAATCACTAGGTCGGCGGTTCGAGCCCGTCCCGGGGAGCCAAACAACCCCCTCTGGGTATTGAGGGTCTGGGAGCGCCTTGGGTTTGGGCGTGACCAGGCACTCGGGTTTGTAGTAGATCGTCACGTTTTTCCTTCCCACCACGATCCTGTCGATGAAGCTCGCGAAGAAGGAGTTCATCTTTGCGGGGTGCTTGCTGCGCATGATGGTCTCGCGGAGGAATTCGGCGAGGGCTTCGGTGTCGCGCTCCGTGATGGTGATTTCCGGCGGGGCCTGACACATCAGGTCCTCGATCTTGCCTTCGAGGTCGTCGATGCGGTCCTGGATGTCGGCGGTGCGCTTCATCAGGACGGTAGGGTCCACGCCGTGCGGGCCTACGGCCTCGATGGTCTCGATGATGTTCTGCTGGGAGCGCTGCAGCTTCGCGATCTCGCGCTGGTAGCCGGCGATCTCCTTGTCCCTTCGCTTCACCCAACTGCCGGCGTGCTCGTGGAGGTCGTGGACGATCTTGCGCAGGTTGTCCTCGGTGAAGATGCGGGCACAGATCACCTCGACCAGGTATTTGTCGAGCTTGTCGGCGCGGAGGGCGTTGCGCTCGCAGGCGCCGTGCTTCTGGTTGGCGCGGCAGTTGTAGTAGAAATACTTGCCCCGCTGGGAGGATTCGATCTGCATGCTGGCGCCGCACCTGGCGCACTCCAACAGCCCGGTGAACAGCCACCTGCTCCTGGTATTGCCGCCGCCCCGCCGGCCGGTGGTCTTGGTCTCACGGTCCATCATGGTCTGCACCGTCTCCCAGGTCTTGCGGTCGACGATGGGCTCCCAGGCCGGGACGATGGTCCAGTCTTTCTTCGGCTTGAGCTTTCCGGTCGCCCTGTCCCGCTTGCCGTAGCAGTTCTCTCCGACCACGGCGTGGCTGCGGAGCATGTGGGCGACCGTGCCCCGGTGCCAGCGCTTGCCGCGGTTGGTGATGCCGTCGTCGTTCAGTGCCCTGGCGATGTTGGTGGAGCCCACGCCGTTGACGCGCATGGCGAAGGCGCGGCGGACGACTTCGGCCTCGTCTTCCTTGATGCGCAGCGTCTTGCGCTTGGGGTCGTCGGGCGCCGGGACGGGTTCGTAGCCGAAGGGCACGTGGCCCCCATTCCAGTAACCGTTGCGGGCGTTCTGGATCATGCTGCGCTTGGTGTCCTCCGAGACCTGGATGCTCAGGGCCTCGTCGAACATCTCCATGGAGCGCTCGAGCATGAAGCCGCTCAGGGTGTCGGCGTCCATGTCGCAGGTGACGTACTGGATCTGGACGCCGGCGGAGCGCAGCCGCTTCTTGTAGAGGATGGCGTCGTAGATGTTGCGGGCGAAGCGGCTGGTGGACCAGGTGATGAAGTAGTCCACCTGGCGGCTCACGCAGTAGGCGATGGCGGCCTGGAACTCGGGCCGGTCCGCCTCGCGGCCGGACCGCCCTGCGTCGGTGAAGATCCTGACCACCCGGGCGCCGAGTTCTTCTGCCTTCTTGCGGCAGCGGTCGATCTGGGAGTCGATGGGCAGCTCCTCCTCGGCCTGGCGGTGAGTTGATACACGAGCATAGATGACAGCGGTTTTTTCGTTCATGCGATTCACCTCTCTGCTGCGCTCGCCCTGAGCGTAGCACCTTTCACGATGCGTTTGATGTGGGCGATGCTGATTTCTTCACATAGAACGGCGCGTACCTTGTCGCGGATGGCGGACGGCGGATGACCCTGGGCGGCCAGGGTGTGGATGAAGCGGTTGCGCTGGTAGCGCAGGTAGGTGGACCAGGCGGGGACGTGGACGCGGTTGTCGCCGCGCTCGCGGGCGGCGTCGCTCAGGCGGCGCCAGACGGCCAGGGCGGCATCCACGCCGATCTCGCAGGCCAGGTCGATCAGCCAGCGCGGCAGGCCTATCTCGCGGAGCTCATGGAGGCGGGCGTCGGTCATGCGGCGCCCTCCTCGATGCCCGGGCGTCCCTGCCCAGGTGCCGGTGCGGGCTGGGGCCGCCGCGCGCGCGAAAATCGCGCGCCCCCTACCAGGGGCATGAAACCCGTGCAGATATCCAGGTACCCACCCCCCCCTGGCCGGGGGCGGCCCTGGCCCTGCCGACCCCCCACCCCGGCAGCAGACCAGGGTGCGGCACCGTGCGGCACCGTGATTCCGCACAACGAACTGCGCTTTCCTGTGCCGGATGCCTTTGCAAGCCCTTGATGCCGCTGAACCGCACCCTTCACGAACTGCGCTTTCTGTGGAAGGGCGCAGTTGATGACTTCCCGGCACCAGAGGATTTTGCCCGTTTCAAAGACGGATTCCAGGCGCATGCATCGACATCCGCCAGCGGCCGGTATCAGTGGAATCTCTTGGCAGGCCCGGCTCGGGGTCCAGGGCTTCCAAGAGCCAGTTGGGGACGCGGATGTGCTCATCAGTGTCTCCTTTCCAGTTCGCGCACCAGGCGCGTGAAGGGGGTCTCGATGGTGTTGAAGGGGTTGGCCCGGTCCATGACCTGGGCCAGGTGGCGCATGGCCAGGTGGGAGTAGATCTCGGTCGTCTCCACGCGCTCGTGGCCCAGCAGTGCCTTGCGCAGCAGCGGGTCCACGCCGTGCTCTGCCAGCTCGACGCCGAACAGGTGGCGCATGGCGTGCGGGTGGAGCTGATCCTCGGGGATGCCGGCGCGCTTGCCGTACTTCTGGATCATCTCGTGCACGCTGCGGGCGCGGATGCGGCGGGCCTCGCCGTGGTATTCGTGCGGCGGGATCAGGCGGTTGTTGACGCTGACGAAGAGCACGCGGTCGCCGTCCGGGAGGGTGCGGTCGATCTCCGCGAGGCCTGGGTGGCCGAGGTAGGCATGGAGAATGTAGCGGACGTCGTGCGGCGCCGGGATGAGCCGCTCTTTCTTGCCCTTCTCCCTGACCTTGATGACCATCCATTCCTTGCCATCGATCTCGACGAGCTGCAGGGCCGACTCGTTGAGGCCGACGAGGCCACTGACCCGCAGGCCGCAGCCGATGAGCACCATGAGCATGGCGCAGTCGCGTACGCCCTCGAAGGTGTCCAGGTCCGGCTCGCGCAGGATCTTCTGGGCGTTCCGGCTGGCCAGCGGGATGGGCAGGCGCCGGCCGGCGACCGGGTGCGGCACGTCCTCGGCCGGGTCGTCCGGGCGCAGGCCTTTCTTCCTGGCCCAGCGGTAGAAGCCCTTGAGCGCGGCCACCAGGGCGATGCGGCTGCGCGGCGAGAGCCCTTCCTTGTGGGCGTGGAGGCCTGCGAAGGCCTCCAGGTCATCCGTCGAGGCCTCCAGCAGCCCGGGACGCCCCTCGGCATCGAGGAAGCGCACCAGGCGCTCCAGGTAGCCGCGGTACTTACGGACGGTGGCCTCCGAGCGCCCCTCGTTGTGCAGCTTGTAGGCGAGCCAGGCGTCGATCAGGTTATTAACCATAGTCAGCACTCCACGAATAGCCGGTCAAAACATTTTTTTCTGTCATGGATTTAACTCCGAAAAAATGGGTTTCAGGGAGGGGGGTGGCAGCGCAACCCGTGGATCCGTGGATGACCCCATTTTTAAATCCAAAGTCATTGTTTTTGAAATAAAAGATGATCCACGTATTTCCACTGGTTGACCCGTGGAAGGGGTTCTAACCCGTGGATTACTTTTTGACCAATGATTTCTTTCCGTGGATCGGTGTTGCCCTGTTTTTTTCCTTCCAGGCTCTTTCTTTCCCTTTCTTTTCAATAATATAGAGAGAGATAAAGAGGGTGATTGACAAAAAAGGCAATGTGGAGGAAAAGGATCAACCCGTGGAATTTTGAGGCCAACCCGTGGAAATTTAGATGCAACCCGGCAGAAAAACTGCTCAGCACTCAAGCAGTTAATATAAAAAAGGCTTATGATCCACGGGTTAGCTGCACTCTCCCTGCGAACCTTTTGGAAAAATCGGCCGCAGACAGCCCTTCCCCTCGACGAATTTTTGACGGGGGCGTAGCCAAATTCTTGGGGGGTACGGGGGGAGGTCATACCTCGGGCGGCGGGTCGACCGGGGGGGATGCGTGGAGGCCGAAGCGCTGGATCTCCTCCAGGCTGATGGCCACCAGGTGCGCTTCGCGGCGGCCGCAGATAGTCCGCTCGACGTCCTCGGACGCCAGGACGCCGGCGTGGCGGAGCTGGCGCTTGAGGACGCGGTCCGACTTGACCGGCAGAGCGTTCCACTTGTCCCGCAGCGCCATGCTATGGGCGATGTGATCCATGATGTGGCTCGTCCGGACACAGAGCACGTCCTCGCCGTCCTCCACTCCGAACAGATAGGGGTGCTTGTAGTGGCCGGCCGAGATCTCGCTCAGTAGGATCTCCAGGATCCAGACCCAGGGCTCACGGTCCGCGTTGGTCTCTGCGATGTGATCATTCATTTCCGCGACCACGTCCATGATGAAATCGCCCTGGTCGCGGTCGATCTCCGCGAAATCGCACAGCAGCCGCCAGGCCGTGAGCACGGCCGCGTAATTACCCGCCATGCGCTGGGCCCCGTCGTCGCTGCGAGATGCCCTGGAATGGTCCAGGCAATACTGGCGGGCCCGCTGGTAGACGCTGAGCACCTGGCTACGGCTATGGTCAGCCAGAAACCGCAACCACTCGGCGACCGGGAACCGTGGCAAGTCCTCCGGCATCATCGGGCCCTTCCGACCCGTCAAGTCCGTGCGCACCACCTTTCCGAGCAAAGAGCGTACTGGCACATCCTCACCGGCCAGCAGCACGGGGGCGGCCAGCAGGTATTCGGTCATGTCCGATCCGCGGCGGGTGACGGTGTGCTGGTAACTCTCCTGAAGCAGGCTCACCGCCTTGTCGATGACATCCTGCCTGCGGGCGGAAATTTCCTCCCAACCTACCGGATGCGAAGTGTGCGCGATCGAAGTCAGCAGCCGGAACTCCGTCTGCAGGCTCTGGCCGGAAAACATTGTGAATGCGATGCTCCGCTCCAGGCGCTTGATCAGGGTGGATTTCCCCATCCCCTTATCCGCCTGCATAATCAAGTGGGGCCAGAACCCCAGGAACGCTTTCAGGTGGCCTCCAAGGGACCATACCAGGGCCAGGCTGGCCGCATTTGCCCTGAACGTGCTCTGGTAGGCCTCGATGACCCTGCGTGCGTCCTGGATGCTTCCGGACGGGAACACCAGGTTGTGATAGGGGCACTGCTTGTCCGGATCAGTGAAGTAGCAGTCCGGCCCCTCGTTAACGATGGGGCGGCCATCGCGCCACGCCAGTCCGACAAAATTCACCGCATGGCAGGCGCCCAGATCGGCGCCGCGCTCCAGGATGTTGATCATGCGCAGGAACGCGCCCTGGTTGAACACAGGGCCGAACTTCTTCCACTGGTCGACGTTGTGCAGGCGCTCGTCCTCGAACACCCGGCGCAACAGCCTGTTGCCATGTCGTGGCGCCTGGACAGACACCGCGAACAGCGTGCGCGGCTGATTGTCATCCTCTCCTGTCATGGTGCTGGTGGCGCTGGCGATGGTCACACGCGAAATCCCAGCCACGCGGAACCCACACAGATCACCGTATTCCAGCTTCTCCTGCCCCATGTCATCCTCCGTCCGCTTGGTGACGAAGGTCGTAAAGTCCTCCTTGGCCCGGTAGCGCCAGTATTGAGCATAGTCATGCCCGGGCAGGAATACCCGCGGCTTCCCATGGCCTTTGTCGTCCCCGCGCACACCTGGGATCACGTAGGGGTCTAGCCGCCGCAGCAGGTGGCGCAATTCCTCTGGCCCGACGTCCTCGAGGGCATCATTAACGTCGTTCCATTCCCACTCGCCCTGGTCCACCAGGTGGGCGGCGATGTTGAGACCGGTCAGGCGCTCGTAGAGCCGCCAGGCCGCCTTGGCTCCTGGACAGTAGCCCGTCTTCTCGTTGGGCTCGTCATTGTCCATGCAGAGCACGACTTTCTTGCCCTGCAATATTCTGAGATCCACGTTTTCCGCGTTGCCTGTGCCGCGGATGGCCAGCGCGGCCACGCCAGGCATGGCGCAGCTCTCCACTGAGAGGGCGTTGATTGGCGATTCGACCAGGTAGACGGTATGGGCGCTCTTGAGCTGGTGAAGATCTGAGAACCAGGGGTAGCCCGCCCGCTCGCCTTGACATTGCGTCTTGGTCCCGCCATTCAGGTCGGGGTCGAGGTAGCGGAGATCGACGGCCACGACGTGGCCAGGGTTGACGGTGCGGACGATGAAGGCAGCCGCGGGACCGCCGTGGCCATGCTGACCTGCCGGAACCTTGTCCGACGTCCAGGTGTTGAAGCCGACCGTCTTGCGCGAGATCGCGCGCCGCACGACCTCCTCCTCGATGCCCCGGCCGACCAGGTACTCGATGGCCTTCTCCGCCTCGGCCAGGCACCGCTCGGCGATGAACTCCGCGCGGGATTTCTGGCGCCGCTCGGGATCCTTGCGGTCCATCGGGATGCCGTACATCTCGTGCAGCCGTCGGACGGCCGTGCCGGCGTCGCAGCCTTCGACGTACATGACCAGGTCCACGCAGGTCCCGCCCTCGTCTGTCGAATGGTCTTTCCATCGCGTGCCATTTCGGTAGATGGACAGGGAGGGGCTCTTGTCGTCATGGTGCGGGCTGCGATAGTTGCCGCGCCCTCCCGGTCGGGTGAGGCCGAGCTTTTCAGCCAGATCGTGGAGATCGATCTGTTGCTTGAGTTCTTCTATGGAGGCCACTGCGGTTCCTATATGCAAATATGCAAAAACGTCAGTCGAGCTTGTATTTGTCGCGGCATGGGGCGCAGGCGCCGCCGATGAGGCGGCTGGTCCATTCTCCGCAGAGATCGCATTCGCCAGGAACGCCTTCCGGGATGTCGCCGCGCGCGGCTTCTATGGCGTCGTCCAGGAACTCATCGATGCGCTCCTGGGCCTTGTCTGCTTCGTCCATATCACCACCCCCTGGTGCCTGTCCGGTCCGCTTCCGCGACCGCGTTGATTGCGTTGGCGATGAGGCGGAGCCTGCGCTCGGCCGCGCGGCCGTTCACCTTGCGCCCCCTGGTGCGCCCCAGCGCCAGCCTCATCTCGCCCGGCAGCAGCCGCCAGTGCCGCCGGCAAAGGAGCTGGCCACGCGCAACCTGTTCTATGCAGCCGATGGCGCGGCACGTTTCATGCGCGCGGGCGGTCATTTCTTCTGCTCCGGTAATGCTTCCAGCTCGCGCCCGCCTTCGAGAAATCTGGATGCGCTTATGCGCCCCGTGGCGCGCAGGAAATCCACCTCGACCTTGGCGCTGTTGATGATTGTCTGCGCGACGTCCGAGATGGCCCTGGCACGGTCCAGGTCCATGGGGTCGTCCTCGTCCTGCAAGGCCTCGATGGTGGCGAACAGGTGGTTCCTGAGATCATCGATCTTGTTTTTCATGCCTGTGTCTCTCACGTCTTGTAATGTGCCGCTTGAGCACGCCCTTGAGTCTGCAGACCTCGGCGAGCTCCTCGGGCAGCCTGTGGATGGAATTGCGCCGCATGTTCTCGGCGCGGGTGATGAGTTCGAGGTTTTCGAGCCGGATGTCGGACCGGTCGCCGTTTTTGAACACGACGATGTGGCCGTCCGGGACGGGGCCATGATGTTCTTCCCAGAGGATGGTGTGGACGGCCTTCCAGCGGCGCTGCGGCGGACCGTCCATCCGGATCTTGCGCTGGCGTATGCCGTCCTTGGTAATGCGCTCCGTGCCGAGCGGTTGCAGGCGTTCAGCGGCAATGCCGCCCAGGTGGCCCTTCTTGAACTGCATTTCTATTGATCTTCCACCTGCCTGAAAGCCCTTTTTCCCCTTGTTGTGCGGGATATTTCCTTTACGGAATCTCGTTGAACTGCCACGCTTGTCGCCTGGCTTCATGCGTCCGGATGCAGGGGTGGATAAGAATTCCGCGCTCTTTTTAAGGCCAAGCTTGTTTGCAATGCCGTAAATGCTCCTGATGCTCCGATCCATCCGCTTCGCGATGTCCGCCGTTCTGGTGTCCGGGTACAGCCGCTTCACGAGATCGATGTCCGCGTCCGTCCATTTCTTGCGCTGCCGTGTCATGTTCACGCCCGATTAGGCAGCGCTAGCTCTCTCAATCTGTTTATATGGACCATCCCGGCGGGACTGACGAAACGTTTCGCGCGCAAGATCAAGTACCGCTTCAACATCCAGGTGGACCTCACTCGCAATGTCATGAATACGCATGTACGCCTGTTGAACCGCCCAGCGTCGCCTCATATGCGCAGCTACACGGGTGCCGGTGATCGAATCTGTCACACACCAGAAACCGCGACACAGAGATCTGTGGACTACCAGGCCAAAACCGATATCCATTCCAACTATCCGAGGCGACACCATCTCTGCTGGCTCCACGATGAACATCCTGACTATCTTTTTGTCTCCGACCATGACCATGATCCTCCAGTTGGTTGAAGCCCGTGACGTGGGCCAGACGGCATGGTCACCCGGGAGGAGGTCCGCCACATGGGCCCGGGCCCCTGCTGCCGGTGTTACTCATTGCGCCACCGCCGGCTGGGCGCTGGGGCAGGTCACTCGATGACCATGTGGATGTCCGCATCGAACATCCGTACAGCCTCTTGCATGGCGTCCGACTGGATCAGGTCCGCCAGGTCCGGCCGGCTGCGCTGGATGCACTGCCAGACGAGACCGGCCATGACGCGATCCTCCCGCCTCAGCCTGGAAAGGTTGAGCAGCCGCTCGCGCCGCGCATGTACGACGCGCAGCCCGGAGATGTTCCAGAACTGGCGCTCTTCCTGCTGTTCGAACTGCGCGTTCACTGAAACCGGCCCCACGAGGCTCGCCAGGAGACGAGATCAGCCGCGCACGAAGGGTTTGGGCTGGCTGAACCGGATCGCGCCCCTGCGGGCACGATATTTGGGCAGAGCCACCAGCGGCAGGAGCACGGGCCAGAAAGCGGCCATCAGCCAGGGCCGGAGGGCGCTCTCGCCGATCCAGCGGGTCACGCGGCCGGTGAGCGTATCCACCAGGACCATCAGCCCGAGTCCCGCCGGGAGATAGGCGATGCCATAGGTAAATCCGAGGGTGAAGTGGTCCATGTCTCCTCCTATGCTGCGATGTCCTTGTACAGGGCCTTGAGCCCGGGAATGGCGTGCTCCGTGCACACCCACTTGAGCATCATCGCGTCGTCGGCCAGGTCGAACTGGCCCATGATCCTGCAGACCATGGCCAGGGTGCTGAAACCGTCCGCCGCCCTGATCCAATGGTGCGGCTCGCCGCCTCTGGCGCCCGCGCCGTGGATGATCTTCGCTGCCAAATCGAATTCGTGTCGTTTCATGACGCTTCCTCCATTGCTCGCTCGATGTCGTCTCGGTCCGGCCAGGTGTAGACCGCGGTGCTGACGATGCTGGTGTGGCCCAAGGCGTGCTGGACGATGGCGCGGGGGTCGCGGGCGGTGCTGCGCTCGATGATGCGCTTGGCCAGCGTGTGCCGGAACCAGTGCGGCGAGGCCTGCACGCCCAGGTCCGCGCGGGCGCACCACATCCGCATCCGCGCCTGGTAGCTGCGGATGCTCATGCCGCGGTGGTTGCGGCTCATGACCAGCGGGGCCTCCGGGGTCTGCGGATGGCCGAGTTCGCGGCGGATGCGCAGCAGGTCGCGCAGGGCGGCCTCGGCCTTGCGGTTCAGCGGCACCTGGTAGCCGCGGCCGCCCTTGGCGGCCTCCGCCCGCACCCGGAACCTGTGGGCGCGCAGCGCCTCCTGGGCGTCCTCGACCGTGAGGGCTGCCAGGGATCCCACCCGCAGCCCGGTGTGGCGCATCAGCCGCATCCAGGCGTGGTCGCGGCGCGCGAGGGGGTCGCCGTACTTGGCCACGCAGGCCAGCAGCCGGCGCTCCTCGTGCGATCTGAGGTACCTTTCGAACACTTGTCTGCTCATGTCATGCCTCCTGTGTTTCCGCCGGCCGCCAGGCCAGCTCGACCAGAATCCGCTGCGGGCAGCCGTAGCGGTTCAACGTGTAGGCCCTGTAGGCGCCGTGGACCTGCAGTGACGAGACCCGCTTCGATAGAAGAACGTTGAACTCGTAGCAGTCGTCCACGCGGTCCACGAGGGCCAGGGCGGTCAGCCCGCGCATCACCACGCAAGGCACCCCGGGGTCCAGCCAGATCCGGGTCCGTGCTGTCCCTTCGGGCAGCGCCGGTTGACCCGTCACGAGGTGAAATATTTCCGCCATGGCCGCCTCCTCGGTCCTCTCTGCTGCGCCTCCGCCACCCGCGCCAGGCAGCGGCGCAGCGCCTCGTATTCCATCGCCTGGTCCAGCGTCACGCGGTCCGCCAGCCCGGGCACGGCGCGGTATGCCCGCGCCAGAACGTCGTAGTTACGCGGTGGTTTCACCTGAACCCAATTCCTGCAATTCGCAGAAAATCGTCTTGCCTTCGAGCACCCCGGCAAACCACGCATCGGCCTCGGCAGTACCCATTTCGTATGGCATGGCTGTCTGCAGTGACTTCAGCTCTCCGAGGTGGTAGCGGAGCGCATCGAGCACGCCCGCTTTGTACGGCTCTGAACGGGGATCACGCGGACGGTTGAACGCATCCTCAAAGATCTCTTGCGCTAGACTCATGCTTCACCCTCCTCTATTCGATCGCCGGCGGCTTCCGCCTCTGGCCTGTTGTCTCCATATTCATTGACCGACCTCCTGTGCCGCACGAAGGCGGCCAGCAGCTCGTCGCGGAATGTGTGGTAGATCTCGTGCCCGGGCACCTGGACCTCGGCGCCTTCGGGCACCTGCTCCTCGATGACTACCCGCCGCCACCGCCTAGCCATGACGGCGGCCTCCCACGGCCGCTGAGGCGAGCCACAGCGGACACAACGCCACCATGGCCAGAGCCGCGGCCGCGGCCATGGTCACGCAGACCAGGCACCAGCCGCCGGCTGCGAGTGTTCTTCCAATCAGCTCAGTCATTTGCCAGCACCTCCAGCCGCTTGAGCAGCTCCAGTTGTGCGTTGATCGCCTCGAACATCTCCTCTCGGATCGAGCGATACTCCGCCCGGTCGATGACGCCATCTGCGAAGGCCTCGACCAGCTCGGCGGCCACGTCGCCCAGCTCCTTGTTCATCGTTGCGTAGCTGCTCAGCAGGTCGACGTCGGTCACGCCGCTGAGGTCCGACAGCCGGATACAGGCGTGCTGCGTCTCGCGCGCCAGGGCGTGGAGGATGCGGTAGTCGCCCGAGACCAGCATGATGGCCAGGGCCTCGGAGACCGACAGGTGGTGGGTTTCACAGGCCGGGTCGGCCTTGTTCTGAAGCGTTCCAGGACGGACAGAGAGATGGGCTGAGAGGGCTTTTGCCCCCCCTCGGAAGTCATGGACGGTCTTGTAGATCGCCAAATCCAGATCGGATAGCACGTGGATTTCCTCCGTTTTCCACTACAAATTGCTGGAGGTACTGGCTATCCTCTCTGTCGAGGTGAAACGGCAGACCCAAGCCAGTAGCCTCACCGCCCCTGCGGGTGTTGCAGCACCCGCAGGGGCACTTAACTTTTATGCCGTGGAGTCGCGCAACGCTCGTTCGATGTACAGCGCAGCCTGTCCGCTGACGCTGCGGCGCTCTCGGCGCGCAATCACGGCCAGTTTCTTTTTGGTGCGCTCTGAGACTCGCACAGCGATCGTTTCCTTCTGGTTGATAGACCTACGGTCTTTGTCTCTTTTCTCTCTCATGGGCTTCCTATGGTGTAATATGTGGTAACTATTCCTAACCATTTTCACGATATAGGGAAGATATTCACGGTTTCGTGAATTGTCAACCCTTTTTTTCATTTTTCCATGAAACCAGGATTCACAGACCGCCTCAACTTCCTGATAAAAGGAAGAAAACCGTACACATGGGCATCGTCGATTGGCATTGACAGAGGCACTATGGAACGGTTGAAAAAAGGTGCAGAGCCAAGGAGCGAGGTACTATCTGCAATCAGCATTGCAGAAAATGCTCGCTATGACTGGCTGATAGAGGGGATTGAACCTCCATTCAGAGTATATAAATACCCAGGCGAAGAGCTTGCCGAGGTCATTCAGTGCCATATAACTGACAGGTCAGTCGATAAGATCTATGTCGTTTCCTCAGGTTCTAGGTATTGTTTTGTCTTGACCACGCACGTCGTAATTGAGCGACCAAAAAAACCAACGGCAGAGTTCGAACATGTAGAAATCTTATATAGTGATGAACCGTTACATGCTCTTTATTCTGTCCGGTATGCTTTTCCTGATATATCAGTCTACGCTGTCGACATGCCGCGCGAGCAGTTTGACGATCTGATTGGCGGACGCATAAGTAATTACGAACTCGTCGGATGGGGTGGTGCGCCTGGAATACTCAGTGAGTCTATGGAATGCCCTGACCAAGAGTCGTGGGATTCATATTACCACCGGATGTCCAATATTATGCCAATGTTGAATGAGGCAAATGATTCTCTTGAGTCTGAACTGATTGATATTTTTAGGAAGATGCCTGACGAGAAAAAACGTGCCCTTGTAGATCTGCTCAGGTAAATAAAGATGGAATATGACTATAACTTTGCTTATCTAATCTCGTTTTTGGCCATCGCGATAATCGTTTATTTCATTCCAAATTGGATTGCCTCTGCAAGAAAACATCACAACGCAAACGCGATATTTGTGACAAATTTATTATTGGGATGGACTGTAATCGGTTGGATCGCTGCTTTGATATGGGCCTTAACTGAAACCAAGGGTGCCAACGATGGCAATCTTCAAGACGGCTCGGCAATGAAGATGTGCCCATTTTGTGCGGAGACAATTAAGGAGGAAGCGACCGTGTGCAGATATTGTGGTCGCGACATCAATGTATAGATAATTACTAGACCGCCTTATCGCCGCCCTGCCCCCTGAAAAAACAGGCACTGATCCTCCTACTATCTGAGAGAGATGCCTATGCAGTTACTTCAGGCGGCAAGGCCAGCCCTGGCCGAAATAAGAGTGGATGACAAGGAGAAGAGCCGATGTCAGAAAGGAAACCTGGAAAAATCCAGCAATGCATGCATGGTCCGCACCTGATACTGAATCACTTCAAGGACATCTGACACCAAAAAACCATGGAAGCACTGATCGTAATCCTGGCCATTGGCGCAATCTTTTTTGTTTTCATCTACCAGCGGCAGGCGGAGGAAAGAGAACGGCTTGCAAGAGAAAACGAAATTGAGGAACAGAAGCATATTATCATGGAGTCGCTCGAAATTATTCAAAACTCTTCGAATGAGAAAACCAGAAGATCCAGAATCGGCGTCATCCAGGATGCCGCAGCAAAAATAATATCTATCAACAAGTCACATGAGTACGCAAAGTCTGTTCTCGCGCTCTTACCTCAGCTTGAAAAACAGATCGCGTTCGATGCTGCCAACGATCGCATTGAGAAACTGTTCGAGCGTGCGAAGGCAGCAAAAACAGTCAACACAGTAAAGAAAAACATTAGCCTTGCAGTGGGTGAACTAGAAGACATATTCAATAAGGGACTGATAGACGAGGACGAATTCAACCGAAACAAAAAGATACTGCTCAAATTCGCGAGCGACTTCGAACATGATTCGTACATGGAAAAAGGGAAAAGGCTTGAGTTCAAGGGCCAGAAAAAGCGGGCCCTGGATGCCTATCAGGATGCGTTATACACACTACTCAATGACGGGATTCCTGATGATGAGCAGACCGAAGAAATAGCCGCGCTACAGAAGAAAATAGAGAATCTTGCTGGCGCCAAAACGAATAGCAAGAAGGATAAATGACATTAAGGAGGAATGCAGATGTCAGGCAGGAAACCGAAACCTCAACCGGGTAGAATCCCACCAGGGCGCAAGATTCCATTGTCAGAGCCGGTGCCAGCAGACAGGCCGGTACGGGACACGCCAGATACCGTGACCCCGACCCATCGACCACCAACGAGGCCACCGAAGAAATGAACGATGCAGCCGAGATCGAAGAAGCGCCAGACGAGCGCTACCCGTTGCTGTTCAACGTGCGCCGGTCGATCCGCTATCACATGCGTAGGGAGGCGTTCTTCAGCGGTTGGCACAATGTGACCAGCGCCGCCGGTGTGATTTTCGGGTCCGCCGCGGTCGGTGCTCTGGTGACCCGCCTTGACAACAGGGTCGCGCTCTATGCGGCCGCCATGGTGGCGGTGTTTTCAGCCATCGACCTGGTCATAGGGACGGCGGAGAAGGCCCGCCGCCACAATGACCTGCGCCGGCGGTTCGTGGATCTGGAGCGGAAAATCATCGCGAAGCAGGCGAATATGGAAACCCTGCAGGACGAGTACCTCGCCATCGAGGCCGATGAGCCACCCGTCCTGCGCGCGCTGGATACGATCTGCCACAACGATCTCCTCCAGGCAGAAGGCCACAAGGAAGGCTTTGTCGACATTCCGTGGCACGAGCGCATAACTGCCCACTTCATCAACTGGCCCGTCGAAAGGCGCCCGTGATCCAGACCTGGCACTGAATCATTTTGCTGCGGCGCGGTAGAACTCGCGCACTGAGACGCCGGCCTGTTTGGCCATGCTCTTGACGTTTTTCGCGCTGACCTCGCCTTTGTGGCAGTCCAGCGTTACCTTCCACATCCTGCCGTTTTCGTCGATCTTCTTGTATTGCTCATGGGATCCACGAGTTTTCCTGTTTTCCTTTTCGAACCCTAGATTCTTCAGGGCTCTCTTGGCTTCCCTGCATTTGAGCGGCTTGAATTTCCCGAACATCTGAGCAAGATCCTGGAGTCGTTTCCCAGGAATCTAACACATTCCACGAACGGGACCAGTCCACCGACTGGAACGTCAAGAACAGGTTTACGAAGGGAATATCAGGCCGGCTTCAGGGGCATGCCGAGGGAAAGCAGGCTGTGGCCGTCGCAGCCTCCTCCGCCCTTTCGCATGCGGTCGAGCCAGCACAGGAACCGGATGTAGTGGTAGCGAATCCGGAAAGGCAGGGGCGCTGGACGCGGGATCAGATCGTCGATGTAGGCGACGTCATCGCCCAGCGCTTCTTCGATGTAGTCGCGGACCTGGTCGTCCAGCTTGCGCCTGACCTCCTCCAGCGAATCGCCATCCGCCGCGAGGTTCAGGTCGATGCAGATGCCGAACCAGGAACCGTCGTGGTTCTGCTCTGCATAGCATCTTAGCTTGAGATCTCTTGCGCGCATGATTCGCTGTTCTCGGTCGAATCAAGATGCAGCTATGCCGCCTCGGCAAAATCAGCGGATTCTTCCTCACAGCAATCCGTATCCCACACTAGCCAGTGTATTTTCTTTAGGTCCGCGCAGTCCATCCCCAGCAACACACTCTCCAGCGCTTCCCTAAAGATGTTCTCGAAATGTGCCACCGATTCCATAGCTGACCCCCTTTGTTACACCGCTTCTATAACCAACCATCTCTGCTGGCGATATATATTGAATGGCTGTTCTGGATCGTTCATGTGTTTCGCAATCAACGCATCGAACACACTGACAATCTCGTCATCTCGGCCATAGATCTTGAATTTCCTCACCTGGTTGATCGCTATCGCGAATGCAGACGTGATTGCAAACATGATGACGTTCAACACCTTCCCAAGACTCTCCTGATCTACAGAGTCTTGTAAATTCATTATCGAACTGGGCTCGAGATCGATATTCAGGAACTTGATAGAGGGATCTTTCGCCCTGTGTGCGTTGGTCAATTCAACCAGCGCTACAGGGCACCCATCGCCATCGACCACTACGTGCAGCCAGAGATCTCCGCTTTCCTGGTTTGGGTCTACATACTTTTCGCACCAACCAACAGTGCGTTGGTACGTAGGCCAAAGTATGTCTATCGCCTCATCCGGTAGGGCTTCTATCTTGGCTTTCCACTGGTCGCGGATTTTGCCCAGCAGCTCCTCATTGAGCTCTACGAAGCTGTATCCGTCCACTATGCCGGTCCTTCCCAATAGCAAAACCGGGCAGAAACCCTACCAAAATATCGACCGAACCACCAAAAATATTAACCTCGTTTTTATATGCATTTTTCGAGCCATCAAAAAACCGCCAAGTAAAAACAATCAGTTATAATTTTTTCATCTGCGCTGTGTTAAAAATACTGACACAAAGACCTGGGTCGTCGAATTGTGAAACGACATTCGTGGTGGAAAACAAATAGTTACGGTTGCGCGATCTGTCAATAGGATTTACACGCGATCACCGCTATTTGCGCCACCGGGGGGCAGCGGCCGGCTGGCGAGGAAGAAGGGCCTCATGAGCAGCACCGCAAGCCAGAATCCCCATGCCAGCGGCGGCCACATGCCAAGCGCGAGCAGGTGGCGGCGCATTGTGGCATCGGCCTCGCCGATTGTCACTACCCTCTCTGCCACCAGGTGGCGGCGCATGAAGTCGTGCAGCACGCATGCGGGGGTGTAGCGGTCCAGGTCGATGAACCGCTCCAGCAGCCGCCGCAGCCATGGCCACATGGTGCAGCCGTCGGACCTGAAGCCTTCCGGTGTGGTCCAGCCGTCGAATGAGACGCTTTTGCGCGCTTTTCTGTCCATGTCGTCACCCGCATAGGTAGATGCACGGGACCTGCTTGACCTCGTCCGGCGAGTCGAACGTCACCGGCGCGCGGGCCCTGGCCACGGTGTAGTTGTGATAGAGGTCGTCATCCTGCCGCATCCCCTTGCCTGGCATCGACGAGGTGCAGATGTAGTCGCCGGCCTCGATGTCGCCACCCTCGCCGCAGACGTTGATGTGGCCTTCTCCCAATGCGTTGAAGCTGATCAGATCGTATTCCGCTGCAATCTGTTCGAAGCCCTGGACCGGCGGCAGTTGTCCGTCTTCGTCGCGCTCGGCATCCTGGTCCAGCAATGCCGCTGGGATATTTCGCTCATTGAGGTCCGAGGTGAAGACGCATACGCCAACGGCCGTCTTCTGCGCCTTTTGCGACGATGGCGCGACTTCAAAAATCGCGTTGGAGATGTTGGAGGACCGTACCAGGCGGACATCGACGACGATATCGCCCAGTTCAATATCTGGATCCTTGATCAGGCCGTCGTGTGCGCCGGTGAATGGTCCGTAGTTGACCCCAGAGCCATTAGCATAGAAATCGTAAGTTGCACCTTCGCCCAGGACGCCTTTGTCATCTCTCGATCGTCCCTTTAGGCCAATACTTGTGTCAGAGTAACCGTATGCTCCCAAGTTAGACGAAGAGCTGCCATATATCCCAAAAGATGTGTCAGACTGGCCATATATCCCGACCCAAGACGTGCTATAGCATCCCAGCGGAGTAGAAAGAGACGAGTATATGTTTAGCTGGCCATTCCCATCAGTTGCCAACAAACTATTCTTCCTCTCAGTTACAGCACTGCCCGGAGACGCATTAAATCCATCGACGGTATCTGCATCACCAGTTATATCAGCCGGGAGCGATCCAGAAGCATCGAGTGGTAGAAGATTGTTTGCTGTTGGTGTTGCGCTTGCATGGATTCCGTCGACTGTGTCGACGTTAATCAGGTATTTGGTGGTAAGTTCGGTCCAGGCGGTGCCGTCCCATTTTTCGAAGCGGGCGTTGGCGTCGCTCCAGCGGATGGTGCCGACGGGCAGGTTGCTCGACGTGGTGCCGTCGAACATCTTGGCCAGGTCGTCGTCGCGCGCCTTCAGCAGGTTCAGGAAGTCCTGGTAGAGATCGGTGAGTGTCGGAAGGTTCCAGTCTGCCATGTCAATACCCCTTGGCGGCCCACGAGAACTCGCCGCTCACGCGGTTGCCGCTGCTGTCGAACAGATAGACGCTGAAATCGGTCGGGTATGGTGCGTCCACGAAGTCGTAGACTGCGGTGACCGAGCTGGTGCCCTTTGCGGTGACCGTCAGCGAGGTGATATCGATGAATTGCCTGTTGAAGGTGACCGTGGTGCCGCCGGTGTCGGCCGCGTTGGCGACCCCGTCTCCGGCGTCGTTCTTGAGCTTCACGTCCAGCTTGACCTCCAGATTGGTCACCTGGAGCAGGTCGTCTCCGCCCGAGGCGGAGAAATCCAGCCGCACCTTTACATACTGGAAGTCGGTGGCGAACACCTGCCACACGCCGACGTAATCCGTCCACGGGTCCGTGGCGAGCTTGCGGACCGAGATCGTCGGAGTGACGTTCACGGCGCCGGAGATCAGCGAGGAACTCATCACCACGCTGACCAGCGTGGCGGGGAGCACGGTGCCGTAGTCGAATTCCTCTTCGTAGACGGCTGAATTCACGGACGGCTGGATGAAGTGCGGAAAACCTGCATCCACCTGGTCCTGCGGGCTGTTGTAGCCGTTGTTGACGAAGTGCTGTTCGTAGGTGTCGTTGTCGTCCACGGGCACCAGCAGGTCGCCGTTCGCCATGACGATGGCGTTGGTCTTGGTGCCCGAGAAATCGCTGAACCAGTCCGCCTGCAGGACGTAGTCCGGCGGCTCGTTGACCTTTGCGACGATGGACTGCTCCTGGCCATAGTTGCCGGCGGTGTCGATGGCCACCACCCAGTAGGTGTAGTCGTCGGCCAGGCTCTCGAAGAAAGTGGCGAAAGTGCCGTCCACGGTCTGCAGCACCGTCGCGGTCTCAAAGTCCGCGCCCCGGCGGATCTCGTAAGTGGCGATGGGCAGGGTGCCGGCCGTGCCGGCCCAGCGCAGCAGGACGTTGTTGTCGATCACCTCCTGGGTGAGCGATGGCTGCGCGGGCGGCGTGATGACCACATCGATGGCCGATGCCGTCCCCAGGTTGCCGGCGGCGTCGATGGCGGCCACCCAGTAGCGGCGCGTGCCGCTGAAGTCCACCCGCACCGCGTAGGAGGTGCCCTTGATGGTGGCGACGAAGGTGCCAGTGGCCCAATCCGCGCCGTAGCGGATCTCGTATTCGACGATGGGGAAGTCGCCCGCCGAGGCCTGCCAGGCGAGGTGGACCTGCTCGCCCTTGAAATGGTTGCTCACGGAGGGCTGCGCCGGCGCGGTGATGGTGAGGCTGGCCGCCGCCGCGTTGGTGGACCAGTTGCCGGAGGTGTCCACCGCCTTGATGAGGAAATCGTAGATGCCGCTCATGGCCATGGCCCACAGAAACTCCGTGGATCGCGTGCGGGCCAGGAAGGTCGATGTGGCCCAGTCCGTGCCGCGCCGGATCTCGTATTCCGCCACGTCCACGTCCGGCACCGCGTACCAGCTCAGCAAGATGGAGTAGTCCTGGCGCGCCGCCGTGAATCCGGCCACGTCCTGCGGCGGCGCGGACTTGCCCTCGATGGTGTAGGTCTGGCTGATCTTGCTCGCCGGGCCGTATTCGCCCGCCAGGTTGAACGCCGTCACCTCGATGGTCGCGGTACCGGATGCCGGACCCTGGAACTCGAAGCGCCGGTCCAGGGTGCGGCCGATCTCGGCGGGCTGCGCGCCGTTGTAGCCGACCCGGACGATCGCGCCGCCGTATTCCCCGTCCACGTCCCAGACGGCGACGATGGTGGTGGCGAACCCGGCGCCGGCGCGGATCAGGGTGTCGGCGACCTCCAGCTTGGTCACTGTCGGGACCTGCGTGCCCTGGGTCGCGCCCGGCAGGTAGGTGTAGCTGTTGAACTCCTGCAGGTAGTAGTCGTCGTCCTCGTCCGTCGCAGTGATGCGCACCAGGCGGTCGGAGAGCGGCTTGACGTCGAGGATCTTCACCTTCTTGCCCGGGGTCGCCTTGGGCTCGAACACCCAGGTGTAATCCATGGGCGGATGGTTCGGGTCGTCGTCCGGAGCGCTGGGCAGCGGCGTGGAGAGCGTGATGACGTCCGCCTCTCCGGCCTGGTACACCACATCGTAGATGTTGTAGCTGCCGTCCGGGAAGCGGACGCCGATGTAGTGCGCCTGGCCGGAGGTGAACGGGACCTTGCGGTCCAGCGAGAGCACCGTGGTCGTGCCAGCCACCAGGCGGCCGGAGTAGCCCCACTGGGTCAGGTCGTGGCTCAGGGTGACCACGTCGCCGCGGTTGCAGACCATGCCTTCGAAGTCCGTCTCCCAGGTGATCCGCCGGCGGCGGTGGCTGTGGGTGGCCGCGATGAGGTTGGCCTCCCTGCCCGCCTGGTCCTTCGAGGTGATGCCCATGATCTCCAGCTCCACCGGCCTGGTCGGGTTCGTGACGCCTGGCACAGTGGCGCGGACGGTGTCCTGCTGCCACTCGATGGCGGGGTTGATGAATCGCAGGACGATTTCGTCCGCCAGGTCGCGGCTGGCGTAGTCCACGCTGAATGTACTGCGGCGGATGTTGTTCATGCCGAACACCTGGACCGACGGCTGTGCCGCCTGGTCCCAGACCACGCCGAGCTTGCCGTTGGCCCAGGTCTTGGCCCCACGGCCGCAGCGCGCGATGACGTCCAGCATCTGACCGGCGGTCATCGGGCGGTCGAACACCAGGTTGCACTGCAGGTTTTTCGAATCGCACCAGGCGCCCCAGGCCTTGATGGCCTCGATGTCGATCTGGGCGTCCGCGAGGCCGGCGCCGGCGATGATCTTGCCGCCGGCGTCCTTGAGGCCTCGCGCGAGCCAGAGGAACCACCAGGCCGGGTTGCTGGTCGCCTGGCGCACCCATGCGGCCCCGTCCCAGACGTCCGCCTCGGCCGTCGCCAGGGCGCTCAGGCGGTCCACGCGGCCATTGATCTGGCCGCTGGCCTTGATCTTGAGCGCGAAGCGCTTCTGCCCGCTGTAGTCGGCGGTATCCGGCTGGAAGCTGAGGAGCTGGGTCCAGGTGAGGTTCGAGGTGTTGCGGCTGTCCGTCTCGTCAGGCGTCACGCGACGCACGCGGACCTCGTACTGGCCCTTGGTGACGAACTTCTCGTAGGCGAAGCGCAGCGGCTCGCGCGAGTTGCTGCCCAGCTCGACTGTGCCGCCAGAGGCCCACCACGGGTTCCATGTGGTGGCGCCGACGACGCGCCATTCGAGCTCCAGCGTCGCCCTCAGATCCTCGATGCCCTGGTCCCCTGCCCTGAACAGGTAACCCGCCACCTCGACGACCAGCCGCGTCGTATCGACCGAGGACGTCTTGGTGATCCACCCCGCGGCATAGGTCAGGTCGCCGCCCGGCACGCTGTCCACGTTGCCCGGGAACAGGTCCAGCGCGCCATCGGCGCCGGATTCCTCCGTCTCGATGTCTGAGAAGCTGGAAATGGGCGTATTGCCGATGCGGAAGTCCGACAGCGTCATGTCGGACAGGCCGAAATTGAACACCTGGAACAGGTACTGATCCCGGCCGAAGGACTGGGTGTACGGCCGCGCGCCGAGATCCGGGAATACGCGGTGGGTACCGATCACCAGCGGCAGGGGCTGGAACGGCCTGGCCATGTTGCTGCCGCCGGAGAGGCTGTACGTGGGGCTGGCGGCCTCGAATGCGCCAGATGCATCGGAGAGTTGTGGGGTCGGGATCGGCGCAATGGCATTGACCAACACGCTGCCGGCAAGTACCGCGGCGCCGTAGCCGACGGCATACGCGGCGTTGGTGCCGATCAACCCGCCAAGGGCGCCAGAGGCCGCCCAGACGCCGGCGTAAGGTGCCGCGACCAGGACGGCGATCATGAGGATGGTGCGCACCGGGTTGCTGCCACCGCCTCCGCCGCCACCGTGGACCACACCACGCACGCTGATGAGATCGCCTTCGCCCGGGACCACCTCGTCCCAGCGCTCGCGCGGGACGGTCGTGTCGTTGAGCTGCAGGACCACGGGCTGTGCGCCGAAATCGAGGCCCTGGCGGTCCAGGTAGCCCTGGATGGTCTCTCCGGGCAGGAAGCGCCCGGTGACGAACACCCGGTCCCTGGTCGGCATCAGGGGGTGCGGTGAATAGACCAGGGCCGGCTCGGCGGCCGGCTGTTCCATCAATTCTCCAGCCATTGATAGAACCCCTCCACCGTGAGATTCAGCCCATCGAGATCGCGCAGCCGGTGCAGGCAGACCTGGGCGCAGCCGCGCATGGCGTGCAGCACCCAGGGCTCGCCCCCGATGTCGCAGTAGATGCCGATGTGGTCGAGCGCCCCGCGGCTCACCATGAGCACCCCGTCGCCGTCCTGCGGCGAGCCGGTCGGCGTCGCGTATGTGGTCTTGAGCGCCTCGATCTGACGATGCAGGCCGCGCAGGCCCGGTGCGCGCTCGCTCGGCAGGTCGATGACCCGGCCGAATTCCCGGCGCTGGACCTCGCGGGCCAGCCCGGCGCAGTCCATCTCGCCCTCGACGTAGGGCAGGCCGACGTATTTTTCCGACCAGTGCGCCATCAGAAGAGCCCCGGGGCGACCTCCGGCCGGTACCGCAGGCGCACGCCAGGCATGTTCAGCAGGTCCTCGTAGCCCAGGGTTCCGGTCACCTCGGTCTGGGTGATCCGCAGGTCGGTCAGGTTGAGCGTGGTCTCCCACTCCACCACGTCCGGCGCGGAGCGCAACACCTGGATCATGCGGCAGGTCGCGCCCTGGCCGCCGTTCGAGGCCTCGAGCCAGCTCACCATCTCCTTGCCGACGTTGTCCACGGACAGGATGGCCCTGGGCAGTCCCTGCTCCAGGTCGTCCGGCAGGCGCGCGCGGAAGGCCATTGCGACGAAGGTATTGCCCTGGTGGACCAGGTCCTGGTTGTCGTTGACCACGCGGATGGGCTGGCTGAGGTCCGGGTGGTCGATCTCCAGCAACAGCAGCGGCGCCTCGGCGGCGCTGACGCTGTTGACGGTCTCGTGCAGGGTGGTCGAGTAGTTCTTGGCCATGCCCTACTCCCAGGTCTCGATCTGCATGCGCACCTCCCAGGAGAGCGGCGCGCCGGGGCTCTCAGTAAAGGGGGTCGCCTGCCAGGACGGCTGCTGCTGGCTCGACACGATGCGGGCCTGCTTGAGCTGGCCGTCGACGGGGTCGGTCCAGTCGAACCAGTCCGCGCCACGGGCGATCTGGTCCCGGAACCAGGTCTTGAAGCTGGCGAACTCGCTGGCGCTGTAGATCATGGTCACCGGCCGGATCACCATGACGCGGCTCAGGATCTGCGCCTGCTTGGGCGGCCCGCCCTCCATCTCGGTGCGCAGAACGGCCGGGTTCGGCGTCTCGCCGTAGTCCTGCAGGACCAGCTTGCCGTAGCTCGGGAAGGCGGCCACCTAGCGCCCCCGGTTCAGCTTGTAGGTGGACTCCAGCGCGCCGGCGATCGGGCCGCCGCGCGCCACGTCGTCAGTGAAGATGCGCACCACCAGGCCGTCGGGGTCGAAGGTCGCCTGGGCGTCGGTCGGGCGCTGCGGCGTGCCCTTGTTCACGATCTCGACCTTCACCGGCGTGCCCGACAGCGGCGAGACCAGGCCGCCGCTCGCGAAGTGGGTGCCGGGACGGGTGATATTGAGGCGCGGGAAGTTCGTGTAGCGCGGCAACCGTATGCGGTTGATCGCCTCCATGAACTCGACGCCGTAGGCCGACACGGCCTTGGCGTTCACCACGTACTCGCCGGCCGACAGCCGAGCCGGGATGGAGTCCGACGTGCTGCTGCCTGGCCCAACGACCGGCCCGCCGGATGCGAACCCGATGCTGCCGAGCCAGCCCGTGCCCGCGGCCAGCAGAGGCTCCGTGATCCGGCGCTGGATCTGGATGCGGATCAGGTCCCGGATGATGGAATCGGCCAGGTCGCGGAAGTTCAGCTTGCCCTCCATGACCGCGTCGGCCAGGGTGTCCGTGAACGCCCTGCCCCAGACCTGCACGGCGGCCTCCAGGCGCTGGAAGGCCTGGTCGCCGGACTTCTCCATTTCCTCGAAGGATTTCCGGGCCTGGGCCACGGCCCGGTTGTAGGTGTCCTGGTCGATCACGCCCTGGTTCAGCAGCACCTGGTAGCGCTCCAGCTCGGCGTTCAGCCGCTCCTGCGCGGTGCGTGTCTGCTGGTAGACCTGCTCGCCCTCGTCCCTGAGCTTCTGCAGCCAGGCGTCGTAGGCCTCGCCCTCGGCCTTCACCGCCTCCGCCGAGGCCCGGACGGCCGCCTCGAACTCGGCCTCGCTCTCGGCGAACTCCAGGGCAGCCCGGGCCCGGGCGAGCTGGGCCTCGGAGGCGCCCTCCTGCGCCAGGCGGTAGAGCGTGGCCTCCTTGGCACTCATGCCATAGGTCGCCGCCTCGATCTGCAGGGCCTTGATGGTCTTCTCGATGCGGGCCTGGCGGGCTTCGGCCGCTTTGTCTGGCTGCGATGCAGGCGGTGATTTCCTTGTGTCACCACCGAGTTCTGTCTCCTCCAAAGCGGCGAAGAGCTGATCTCGCTGTGCGCGAAGCTCTTTTATACGCCTGCGGATGAATTCCTTGGCCCGGATGTTTCTACTTTCTTCTGCATCAACAAGTTTGGCCTCAAAGTCAGCGAGCTGCGCCTCGATCTGGTCAATTGCGAGTCGCAATCCGACCGGACCTTTGGCCGCGATCAGTGCTTGGTTGAGCTCATCTCGCAGATCCTCGATTCGTTTTTTGTGTGCGCCGCCTCTATTCCTCCCTGACTTTTCGGACCCTGAGCTTTTGATCGCCGCATCCATGTCGGCTTTGATATCTGCGATAGACCGCTGTGCGCCTGTCAGGGACCGCGCAATATCATCCATCAACTCAGCAATGGTTCTGGTAAATCCGGTTGCCTTGTCCAAGTCGCTGAGGAACTTGCCGAATGCATTGGAGAGGCGCTCCGAGGCCCTGCCGACGGAATCCGGCATGTCCTGGAATTCCCGCGCGATCTCGGGCGCCATCTGGAGCAGGGCCTGGAATACGTCGCGGCTGAGGACCTTGCCCTCGTTGACGGCGTTGCGGAGCTGGCCCGGCAGCAGGCCGAGGGCGCTCTCCAGCCGGTTGGCCAGCATCGGCAGGTTTTCAATGATGCTGTTGATTTCCTCGGCCCGCACGGTGCCGGAGGCCAGCGCCTGCGAGAACTGCATCAGCCCGGCCGCCATCTGCGCGGTCGAGCTGCCGCCGATGACGCCCAGCTTCTGCACGGTGTCGGTGACGGTGAGGATGTCCTGGTTGGTCGCGCCCAGGGCCTTGGCCGAGAGCTGCAGGCGCTGGAAGACGTCCACGGTGTCCGCCAGCGCGGCGCCATTGGCCTGGGCGATGCGGAAGAGCTGCCCGGAGACCCTGGCGTAGTCGCCGGTCTCGCGGGTGGCGGCCGCGATGCGCGCCTGCAGGACGTTGTAGGCGTCCGCCTGCATGACGATCTCTTTCGCCAGCCGCAGTGACAGGTAGGCACCCGCGGCCCGCGTCAGCAGCCGCATGGAGCCGCCCATGCGCGAGACCTCGCGCTCGGTCCGGGCGGAGGCCTTGCCGACGCCGCCGATCTCGCGCTCCAGCCTGTCCAGGCCGGAGAGGGCCTGTTTCAGGTCCGCGCGGACGCGGATCAGCAGTTCCTTGTCGTTCGCCATCAGCGTTTCCTCAGTGCGGCCACGATCTCACGCAGGTTCCTGGATCCGAAGGCGGCGGCCAGATCCTCGATGCGGTCGGCGCGCCGCCTGGATTCGAGGCGCTGCGCCTCGCGGTAGTAGAGCGCGATCTGCCGCAGCGTATAGCCGCGGATGTCAGGTTCCGCGTGGCCATGCGCGATCAGTGTGGCAAAGACTTCTCCCCAGCCTGCTCCTGCGCGGCCGCCGCCCGGGCCCGGCTCGACACCTCGGCGATGACGAGCCGCCTGGTGAAAAAACCCGAGTTCACCCGCCAGAAGGTCATGGCCAGGAGCTGTCCGTCCTCGTCGCCCAGGGCCTCGATCCAGGCCCGGTCGCGGCCTGTGGCCAGCGCCATGAGATCGAGAAAGGCCTCCGCGTGGCGGCCGAACACGGCCGCGATGCGACCGTACTCGATGTCCTCCGGCTCGCCGTCGCCAAACACCTGGCGCAGATCCTCGATCATCGGCTGCACCAGGGGCTCGGCGCGCAACGCCTGCGCGAAGCTGAACTCGCGGACCGTCACCTTCTCTCCGCCCAGCGTCAGCTCCAGCTCGGGCGAGAGCACGTCGAGATCGTCGTCCGGTTTCTGCGTCATCGCTTCCACCTTCCCTCAGCCGTTACTGCTCGATCTTCCAGGAGTAGAACTGGTCGCCGGCCGGGCGCAGGGAATCCAGCAACACCCGCCCGGTGATCGGGATCTCGGCATGTTCTTCCTGGATGAGCCCCAGGACGCCGGGGTCCAGCTTCACCTTGTAGATCTCGCAGCGGGTCTGCTTGTTGTTGTCCGCCCGGTTCATGCCGGCGAACACCATGTAGAGTTCCTGGTTTGCCGGGGCGACCTTGACGTGGTCCTGGGTGGCGTAGTCGTAGTCCACCAGCAGGGATTCGCCGTCGGTGATGGCGCCGCCGCTCAGGACCTCGATCAGGCCCTCGTCGGCATGGAGCACGTAGTCGGTGCCTTCGGTGTAGGTCGTCGTGCCGCCGGAATCCGTGACGGTCACGTTGCTGACCTTGTTGTGGACGAGCGGCGTCATCTTGTCGAGGTAGCCGGTGATGGCCTCGTCGGTCACCGTGCCGCCGGCCTTGTTCGTGACGCTGCCCTGCAGGGCCTGGGCCAGGTGGTCCGGCTTGACCGAGCGCATGGTGATGCTGACCTGGTATTCCACGCGCTTGGTGAAGCTGGAACCGATGCCGCTGGACCCCGAGACGTTCTCGACGATCTCGGCCGTCTCGACGTTGGGCGTCAGCGAGGCCTCGGAGATGTCGCCGACGAAGATCAGGCCGGCGGGGTTGCCGCTGGCGTCACGCGGGCCCAGGAACAGCGGGCCCTGGCCGGAGAAATACTTGCTGTCGAACTGTTCAGACATGATTGCGTCCTCTTAGTAGGTGGTGCTCCTGGGCGGGCCTGCGTCCACGTAGGCCACGATCCAGCCGTAGGGGTGTTCCAGTTGCCGCGAGTGCTGCACGTTGTCGAGGCTGATGCTCATGCCCTGGACGTCCTGCCGCGCCCAGGCCTTGATCTCCTCGATCAGGTCCAGTTCCGCCGCCTCGATGTCGGCGCCGGTGGTGTCCTCCGCGACGCGCAGGTGGCCGATCAACAGGATGCGGTGGACGCCCTCCCTGGCGGCCATGCCGAGTCCCGTGTTGTAGCCGGACTCGCCGGCGGAGACGATGGTGACCACGCCCGCGGTCAGGTCGGCGTCGGTCTGCTCCGTATAGTGCTTGAGCGCCCGCGTCACGATCCTGGACGGCATCGCGGCCGCCAGCGAGGCCTCGATGGCGTCGAGGCGGTCGTCCATGCGCTCGATGGCCTGCCCGATCGCCATTACCTGCTCATCTCCCTGAGCGCGGCGCGGATGGCGCGGTTGATGCGTCGCTCGGCCCGTGCCTTGTTGTCCTCGAACGCGGGCGCCATGAAGGGCTGCGCCGGCGTGCCCTTGAGGGCGATGGAGCGGGCCATGACGTAGGCCAGGTCCTCCTGGTCCATCGACGGATCGTCTGGCTTGATGCGCGCGTCTTTGATCCAATCCAGGATCGTCTGCTCCGGAGGAAATCCGCCTGCATCAGTGCCCTCCTCCACCATGCGTGCATACTCAGTGCCGGCGAAGACCAATCCCTCGTATGGTGACGCCTGGGCGAACATGATGCTGTCTGTCAGTTGGCTGGTTGCCTTGGGCGCCTTGCGTATGGCGCTGCGCGACATCTCGCGCACAACGCGACCGATAGCGAGATCCATGTGCTTCTCCAGCACCTTCGGCCCGGCCGCGATGGCGCGGCGCAACTCCTCCGTCTCGACCCGCAGCTCCAGGCTCATGCCGCCATCTCCTCGAACTGCCTGAGCAGCGACTCGGCCAGGGCGCCCGGGGTGCCGTTTTTCGGCATGCTGCCGACGCCCGCGTTGCCGAGCTGCACGGGCTTGGTGACGCCGTTGTGCGCCAGCTCCTGCATGGCCTCCGCGGCCGCGCGGATGAGCAGCAGATGGCGGTCACCCGGCTGCACGGTCGTCTTGGCAGGGTCCGCGTCGACGACGTGGCCGGCGAAATAGAAGAAGCGGTAGGCCGAGCCCAGGTCCGCGATCTGCGCCGCGCTCGGCGACGGCGACAGCCACAGCTCCCGCTGGCCGCCGTTCTCGGCCACGGACAGGCGTGGCAGCGGCCCCGGCCAGTCACTGTTCCATGGATGGCGCTCTCGCTTCTCCCTGGTCCCCCAGATCGGCAGCTTGACGGCCAGCAGGTCGGTCGGCGCGGGATAGTTGGGCTGGTCCGCGACCAGGCTGATCTCGCCGACCAGGGTGCGCGGGCGAAAGCGCCCGAGATCCAGGGCGGCGATGTCCAGGTGGCGGATGAAATCCGCGTCGCTGGGCGCGGTGAACTTGCCGGCGGCATCCATGAGGATCGCCTTGAGGTCCGCGACCAGCTCAGCCTGTCCCATCCCCGCCATCCGTCACCTCAGTGCAGCAGCATGTACTGCAAAACGCCGGAGGCGAACAGCACCACCAGCCAGATGATCCGCTCTGCATGCCCGAGCCGTGCGCCCGTCCCGGCTCCATTGACCTCGACCGTGCGGATCCTCGCCTCGTGGTCGTCCACCTGCCGGCCGATGCGGGCCATGGCGTCCTGCACGCGCTTGATGTCGCCATCGATGCGGATCAGCTCGCGCAACGCCTTGGTCAGTTCCCTCAACTCGCTCTGCACGCCATCCAGGCGGCCTCCGATGCTCTTCTTGAAACTCTCCAGGTCTCGCTTGATCTCGTCCACGTCTGCCATCAGATCGCCTTTCCAGCCATGAACGCCCGCCACTTGTCGATGGTGCGGACTCCGTTGTACTCCAGCGGCGGGGCGTAGATCGCCATCAGCACCGTCCAGTCGATGCCAGGCAGCCCGCTCACATCGGGCAGCGCGGCCTCGAACACGGGGAAAAACATCCCGGTCACCAGGATGTAGGCCATGGCCGCATACTGGCTGAGCCGCGCCAGCCGGGGCCTGGTGCGGCGCACGTAGGCGTCCGCGGATGCGGCCTCCGCCCTGCGCGTCTCCTGGTCCTGGGCCTGCCGCTCGGTCTCCGCGCGCAGCCGCTCTGCCTCGCGCGCGGCCTCGATGCGCGCCAGCTCGACCTCCAGCCTGCTCTCGACCGACTTCAGCGCCACCAGGTCCTCCGGCGGCAGGGTCTTGAGCATGCGCTCCAGCCTGGCGTTCGCCTGCTCCTCCGGCAGCCCCTTCACCTGGTCGACCAGGTCGGCCACCTTGCCGGTGACCTCGGCCGCACGGCCCCCGAGCAGGGCGCCGATGCCCCGCACGAGGGCGGGCCCGGACTGGAGCAGGGTCTTGCCGAGCGCGAACAGCGATACCGGGTCCATCACGCCTCCACCGCGCCGATCATGACCTTCCAGTCCACGTCAGGCTCCTGGATGTGCGGCATCTCCCTGAACCGCTTCCAGCGGCCCGCCCACTCCAGCCCGACGGACTCGGCCAGCTCTCCATAGCGGCGCCAGAGCGCCAGGTCCTCCGGGGTCTCGTCGCCCCAGACCGGCTTCCCGCCGCGCAGCGGACAGCCGTCCATCGCCATGCGGTAGTTGTGGATGGACTGGCCCGGCGCAGCATTGGTCACCTTGCGGCCGTATTGTGGCCCGACGCCCATGAGCAACTCCGCGAGATCGGGGCGGCCCCAGCGCTCGTCGAGCTCCGCGGCCTTGAGCTGGATCTCGTAAAGAGGGCGCCCCTGGCGGAACAGGCGGGCCTGCTCTGCCAGGGGCCTGAACGTGCAATAGATGAGCACGTCGAAATCGGCGGCCTCGGCCGCCTGGAGGAGTGCGTAGGCCTTCTCGCGCGTGCCCTCCGCGAGATCTGCGAGGCGACGGCTGGCCATCAGTCCTGCTCCTGCTCCTCCTCGCCGGGCGTCAGGGCCTCGATGGCCTGCTGGACGATCTCCTGGCGCTCGATGTCGCCGCCGACCTCGTCCAGCTTCGCGAGCAGCGCCTCCTCGTCCAGGCCTGCGAGGGAGTCCCGGAAGGCGTCCAGCTCGGCCTGGGCGGCACGACGCAGCCGCTCCTCGGCGATGGCCTCGGCCACGCCCTTGCGGCCCTTGCCGCCGTTGTCTGAGGCCTCCAGCGTCTCCAGCAGATCGAGGTGCTCGCCCGGCAGTCCGGGCAGGGCCTCGCGGATCTCGGCCACGCTGCCATCCAGCAGTGCGACCAGCGCGTCTTCGAGCGCAGTGTCCTGCTCCTCCTCGCCGGAGGACTCCTGGACGAAACCCGGGATCAGGGTTTCTTCGACCTCGCGTGTCTGGCCGGGCCAGATCGTGCAATTGCCGATGTGGACGATCTTGTCCGTATCGTTCGTGTAGGGCTTCTTCATGATCGAATCCTCGCTTTCCCTTGTGGCGGCCCGGCCCCATCGCCGGGCCGCCCCTGCGGTCGTCGTTACGGGTTATGCGTTACCGGGCCGATGCCGAATAGGCGATGACCGAGGTCAGGCGGTTGCGGATCGGGGTCGGCACCTTGATGGCGCTGTACTCCTCGCCGTAGGCCTGCTTCTGGCCGGTGGGCCGCCCGGTGGTCGCGTCCACGTTCTCGAAGGGCTCGCCGGTCTGGAAGGGCTTGGCCACGGTGTAGGTCAGCGTGCCGCGCATGCCGATGAGGATGCGCTCGTCGCCCAGGTCCACGCCGGGTGCGTTGGTGGCGAACGCGGGGATGCCCTTGATCATCTCCAGGTCGCCGTCGTTGTTGGTGTCGGACCCGCTGCGCTTCGCCTGGGCCTCGAAGGTCCGGGCGCCGGTGGCCGTGTTGTTGAGCGTGTAGCTCATCAGCATGAAGTTCGGCACCACGAAGCGGTCCTGTGCGAGCACCGCCTTGCGGCTGCCGACGGCGCGCAGCAGCCCATCGAGGTGGGTGGCCAGCTCCACCGTGCCGTTGTCGAGGTCGAACTTCTCGATGTTGGTGGCGTAGCTGTAGCTCACGTCGTCCGCGCCGGCGGAGGCCGAAGGCGTCACCGGGGTACCGGTTTGATCGACGAACTGGATGTAGCCCAGGTTGTAGTTCGTCACCCGGTAGTAGGTGCCCGCGGGCTGGGTGCCGGAACCGTCGTATTCCGAGATCGCGGTGCTGTTCAGGCGCACCGTGATGGGGTTCTCGGCGCTGCCGACGTTGTTGCCCTGCAGGTCCTTCTGCTGATGCGGCCTCACGATCGGGAACTGCGCGGTCTTGATGGTGCTGGTGGCACCGTCGAGCTGGGCGGAGATGTCCTCGTTGGCCACATCGGCGGCGGCGTAGGCGTCCGCGGCACGCTGCAGCTCGTTGCAAATCCGGCGCACGATCAGCTCGCGCATCACCCTGGCGTTGCTCTCGACGTTGCGCGCATAGGCATCCCAGTCGATCTGCGAGGCCCGGGTGAAGTGCATCACCTCGTTGGAGATCAGGAAGGCCAGCTTCATCGGCAGGATGTAGGCCGTATCCATCTTCTGTGCCACGCTCGCGCGGTGGATGGGCTGGCCCTCGAACACGATGCCGTCGTTCATCACCGCGCTGGTGTCCCGCTCCTCATACGGGATCTGGGTGGTGGCCGTCGCGCCGAAGTCCGTCAGCGTCTGGATGAGGTTGAGCACCCGCAGGTCGGACAGCGCCTCGCGGATCACCGTGCGCTGGAACCCGGCGGGCAGGTTGGTGTCGCTGATGCCAGTGGTGCCGCCGGCCAGCAGCTTGCGCTCGTTGTGCAGCCGGGCCGCGTTCAGACGGTCGAACTCGGCCAGCACCTTGGCCACGAAGGGGTGCTCCTTGTCCTGCTCACCCAGCCGCAGCAGGCCGTTCAGGTGCGGCGCCGTCCCGCGCAGATGGGTGATGATCTCTTCCTGCAGAGAGCGGATCTCGTTGCTCTCGCCTGCAGAGACATGCACCTGGCCTGCGGCGGCGTAGCCCATGCCTGCGAGCTGCGCCTGCACGGCCATCTGGTTGCCCAACTTGATCTGGTGCTCGGCCAGGGACTTCACCTGGTCCTCGCTCATCTCTGCGGTGATCAGCTCCTCGGCGTCTGCCAGGACCTTGCGCTGCTCCTCCGTCAGGGACTTCAGGCCCTCGGCCTCGTCCAGCAGCTTGCGGAACTGCGCCACCCTGGCGTCCCGCTGCTCGGCCAGCTTGCGGGCATTCTCCTCGCGCTGGCGCGCTTCCTCGGCCAGCAGCTTGCGCACGTCGTCCTCGGTGAGGCCGCTGCCGACCTTGCCCAGCGCCTCGTCGAGGCCGGTGAAGTCCAGCTTGATGGTCCGGGCGTCGGCGCCGGTCTCCGCGAGCTGCTTGGCCAGCGCCTCGCCCTGGGCCACGAAGGCCTCCATCAGCGAGATCTGCACGTCCTCGTCGGCCATCTTGCTGGCGACGGCCTCGTAGCTGTTGATTAGCTGCGTGATGATGGCCTCGGCCAGGTTGAACTCGGCCAGCTTCTTGCGGAGCTTTTTCATCAGTTCTTTCAGGTTCATGGTCATGTCCTCTTGCAGAAATCGGGTTACACGGTCGCTCAGATAGGTGGGCGCCCCGTCCAGGGCATCCTCGGAGAGCTGGACGGGATCCAGCCGCTTGATCACAGGCCGAGGGGTGAGGGCGGCCCCAAGCAGGGTCGGGCCATGCTCCTTCCTCGCCTCGTTGTCGATGTAGTTCTCGGTGAACTCCGCGGAGACGTAGATGAAGCCACGCTGGGTGACCGCCTCGACGCCGTATTCCGTGAATTCCACCTCTCCACGCAGCTTGTTCCCGTCCAGGAACAGCTTGCGGAAGAACCCAGCCGCGCCGTCCTGCGGCTTGTGCGCCAGGTCCAGCACGATCTTCTGGCCGTACACGTCGGCCTCGAAGTTCTTCACCATGGAGAGCAGCATGTCCCGGGTGATCTCGAATTCACCGTAACGCGGGTCGTAGAACTTCCCGGCCCTCGTGATGGTCACAACGGCCGTCCTCTTTTCCGCGAGCGCTCGCGCATCCACGCGGTCGCCCAGGAACCGCCGAACCCCTTCCGCGGGCCATGACTCCAGCCGATACACCTTCGATCGCTTCATGCTCTCTCCAAAACAAAAAGCCGGACCACCGCTTCCACGGTGCCCGGCTTCCGCTTCCGGCGGTCTCCCGCCGCGTTATGCCTTCTCAGTTGCCAGTTACATTGCCCAAGCCATCATTGCAAAACAACGGCAAATCTCATCACGATCTGATGCGCCTGCACATACCCCCATGAACCTACTGCGCTCAGCAGCGCGATCAAGTAGGCGGCGAGGGTTTGGGTTGTCAGGTTGATGTTCAAGCTACCTCCAATGCACCGCGCCAGGGTAAATTGACCGGTCGCCACGCTTCCAAGCTCTAGCCATCCATTTAATCGCTCGGTCTATATCGGCCGGGAGCCCGTTGTCGAATTGGTGCAAGGCCAACCCATACAGTTTTATGCCGTGTATACGAATATAGGGAACAAGGTCCAATGCCACGTCGGCGTTCAAGGTTTCTTTTTGTAGAGTATCCGTATCAAACAGTAAGGCGTAGTCTGATACTCTGTATATGCGGCTTTGTGATATACGGGCGCCTGCGTTGTAATCGTAGTACCCATACCAGACAACATCTTCGTCTGCCACTGTCCAATTTGCTGACGTGCCAAAACCAAGGTCTACAGTTATTTTTCTTGCTTGTTGGTCTACATTTACATCAGTAGCTAGAAAGTGCACAACACTCGCGCCGGACAACCCAAGTCCAGTGATCGTTGATGATACAATTCCGTTATTGTCCCCGAGCGCAACCCTGGCAAAAGTTGCTTGATACTGTCCCGGTATCTCAAAGCACGAAATCCTACCGACCGCAAGGTATAAAAATGCTTTTTGCCCCGAAAGTCTTGGCAGGGCCCCCGATCTAATTTTTGCGGGTTTAGGCTGGTCTGGACCGTTTACATACATCGCCGGGTATACGGCTTTAATATCCTGGTCAAATTCCATACGCCCGCGACCATCTGGCTCGTCATTTGGCGACCATACAACCCCATTCACAACATCGGTCATCACCTCGCCGCCCGTTTCAAGGCAGGGGAAAAACAATTTACACGTCGGCGCTTTGTCAGGCGTAATCGTACCAAGGCGGCCAGCCATGTCATAAGTTTCAATCTTCATACACAACCTTTGGCTTTATCGTTTTTGTTTCCAATTCCATTGGTTTGATGTCAAGGAAATCACAAACCTCTCTACTACACGGGAGAACATCGACAGACTTTCCTTCTGTCAGTACGTCATAGTCGAGCCAAAGCACGTCATTGTGCTGTTTCAACTTGAAGACTAACCCTTCGTAATTGGTACGGATGATCTCGCGCCAACGGTCATTGAGCGGGTTACGCCTAGCAGAAACTTCATCCGCCTCGCCTCTAAATACGTGCAGAGGGCTTACCATTCGTTCTCGCGCTTCGATCAATGATTCTGGCTTGCGAAGCATTGCAATTACTTTCAGTGTGTCTGCATACTTGTCGTAATTCGGATGATGGACAATCGCACCTTTCAACCGCCCATTATTGCTCCACCTATCTTCGTACCGAGAATTTTGCACTTCTCCGCTTATAGAAACTTCTGGATGAGAATCTAGCGCAAATGCCAGCATGTGCGAGCCACTACGGGGCATTGATGCTATGATGAAGTCAAACATGGCGTGCTACCAGCGCCTTGCCTGCTGCAATCATTGTATCGCGCCATTCAGAATGAGAAACTGGTGCATTATGTACGAACATAATTGAGCCATACAGCTCTTGTATGTTTGTACAACGTATGTTGTTTCCAAATCCAACGTTGTAATACAGACCTCCGTTTGACGCTTCTTCCTGTGTGTCGATCACAAACTCGCCAGAGTCAACATCAAAAACGAACCCAGATTTATTCGCTGCGGGACCGTCCCACAAAGCTCCAAAAATGTATGTTTTTTCTTCTGCACTAGGGGTGTAAGGAACGGCGGACGTTGGAACATACTCGGCATAGCCGCCGTCGTCCCGTATCGCATGCAGTATCGAGGCTGGCGTTGTAAACTTAAGCACAATACCGGGCTGCATCGAAGAAGCCCCGCCAGGCCCAAGACGGAGCATAAGATCAATTTCGCCAGGCCCCTTCTTGAAAACGCACATCGCAGAGATTCTTGCGGCGTTATAAGCTCCGACAGTTCCGTGTATATTCGACGAAAGCGTTTGTGTGGTGGCATCATCAATCTTCAACGTACCGTTTGCATTCCTTGCAAACGTTGTTGGGGTGTAACTCGCCGTGTTGTGGTCGAACTCGAGCACAGTATCGCTGCCCCTGTGCATAGCAACGAGCAATCCCACGATGTCATCTACATACTTACCACCAAGCGCTTTGGCGGCAATCATTTTCGGAGTTTCAATAAGCATCACTGCGCTCCTATGATCTTGCGCTCGGCTGCCGTAAGCGGAACGACATCGACGCGGGAGAACCAACTGGTGCCGGTGTAAGTGCGCGTTTTTCCAGCCGGGACGAAATCGTATTGCACGTCCAAATTGATGCCGCCGGTTTCTTCCAACAGCGCCTTGGCATCAGGACCGTCAAGCGCATCAAACAAAACCAGCGTGCCGTTTGCACCACCGTCGATAGTGACCTCGGTGACATTCTCTGCCTGAGTCCAAGTCGCCGTGTTGGTACTGTCGTCGCCGGGGTGGGCCGTCTGGGCGCTTGCGATATTGCGGTTCTTGGTCGTCTCTGCCGTACCTTGTATGGGACGGACATGTGCGGAACCGTTGGTGCCTTCTTGCCATTTGAGCACGTATAGCCCGGATGGCTGGCGTTCGAAGAGGAGGACGGTCTTGGTGAGGTCTGCGCGTGGGATTTCGATCTCGTTCATCACTGTCTCCACAAAAAAAGCCAGGCAGGCATATTCCTGTCTGGCTTCTCGCTTTTGCTGGATGCAGCGTTTTGCCGATACGGGGTCCTGGTGGGAGATATTTGACGGCCAGGCCCGCCCGGCGGTTTAGGTTCTCCCAGACCCGATATCAGGTTTCCGCCGCACCTTGCGCTCCGCTGGTAATGGTCGCATCAGACAACATGTGTCAATGCAGAACAACGGCAAATCACGTCACCCTGAATAGGTCACCGGCACTGGCGTCCATGCCTTGCAGCGCTTGCACTTGCCCTCGGCCCCTCGGGGCAGGACGCGGATGATGGTGGTGCGCAGCATCAGCCCGTCGAATACCTTGAAGTTGCAGGTCCTGCACCGGACTTCAGCCCTGGCAGGCTCAGCGTGCGCCCTGACTGTCGCGCTCTCTTGCATATTTCAGCCACTCCTCCGCCTCTCGAATCGCATCGTCCACGTCCGGAGAGGGCTCCATCTCATGGAGCTCGGCTATCCAGTCCTCGATCTTCTCCGGCGTGTCGTAGGGACCGACCGGCGGGTCGATGATCGTTCTTGCGTCAGCCATTTCGACCTCCTGCCTGTGTTACTGCATCAAGTATCTGCTGCACGGTGTCGCTGTCAAGCGCATCGAGGACGTTTTTCAGAGCGCCGTCGATGCGCTCCACGCTGTACTCGATCGCCCGCTCCCGGTCCAGGGCCAGGTTGCGCAGGTGCGAATGCAATATCCCGGCCTGAGAAGAAGACAATCTCCCTGCAGCCACCAGGGGGGCCACTTCCCGCCTGATGGCGCCGTCCAGGCGGGCGGCCGCAGAGGATATCCCAGGCTCAGGCACAAGCGCACGCGCCGAATAAAGAGATCCATCGTGCCCATAGGCCGTGACCCGCTCTGTGCCTCCCAATGTCGCGATCCTCAGATCGGCCACAGACAGCGAGCTGCCGCTCGGGTGATTGTGAACCAGCTCGATTCTGTTGCGCGGGTTCATGAGAATGGCGAGATCGTGCCGCGTGAGGCTGACGGAATTCCTGCTCCTGGTCGTCTTGCTGATGAACTGCGCACCCGTTCGCGTATCGTAGGCGACCAGGTGCTCGAACCCGGTGGCTTCGCCGCGCTCCAGGACATGGCGCAGGGCATCCGTGCGCACCTGGTCCGGGGTCCGCCCGCTATCCAGCCCGGATCCTGCAGGCAGATCCGGGCGCGGCGTCGGAGTGAGCGCGTCGACGTCGATTCCGCGGCGCTCGTACCGCTTCTTGAGCACGCGCCATGGCGTGCCGATCTCGTTTTCCCTCAGAATGCCGCGATGCAGGGCGGCGCGCTTCTTCCTCGACCCCAGCACCGACTCCTGCACCGCCGGCGGCTGGCGCTGCAACCAGTCGATGCGGCTCTCCTTCCCCTGCCTGTCCGCTGCGCTGATCTCGTCGGCGAACACGGCCTCGACGTAGCTCAGGGTGTTCGGGTGGGCCGGCCAGGGGTTCTTGCCCTGCGGATAGACGCCAGGGCCCAGGCCGTAACGGTTGACCCGGGCGTGCATGTCGCAGATGTCCGGTTCGGGGTGGCGTGGACTCAGCAGGAACCGGGTGCCGATGACGTCTGGATGGGCGAAGGCGGCGGCCTGGTAGGCCTCGCCATGGGCGCGGTTGATCTCGGTGCGGAACAGCCGCCTGGCGTTGTCGTAGGGGCTGCCGCTGCCCGTCATCAGATCCCGACCGACCTGGCGGGCCACCCGCTCGGCGTTGGCCTGGCCGATCTTGTCCACCAGGTCCTTGGGCACCGGGGCGCCCCGGGCGAGGAAATCCTGGGCGGCCCGGCTGGCGGAGTGGCCCTGGATCACGGCGCTCTCGATGGCCTGGCTGACGACCTCGCGGGCGTGGCGATCGATGCGCCAGATGCGGTCCGAGAGCTGGAGCCCATCCGCCTGGACGAAACTGCGCACGAACCGCACCGCATCGTCCGCGATCTGGTTTAGTGAACCAGAAATGATGGCTGCATCAGCGACATACGGACCGACCCCGAGCTGCGCCGCCTGCGCCAGGTTCTCGTCCAGGAGGTTGTTGCGGGCCTGCGCGAGGTCCGCAAGGCGCTGGTTGGCCTGGCGCAGCAGGTCCTGCAGGACTTCCAAGCGCAGGCTGCCGTCGGTGCCGGCGTAGCCGCGGATGTCGGCCTGCAGGCCGGCCACCGCGCGGCGGTAGATGCCCTCCAGGTCCGCCAGTGCCTGGCGGTCCAGCCGGTTCATGGCCGCCCGTGCCCTGGACGAGGCGCGCTTGATCGCGGCCTTGGAGGCGGTGCGGCGGTTGATCCGGTCGGCCGGGACTGACATCAGGAGCGGGTGCTGATCGTCGTGGAACTCTCGCCCTTGCGCTGATTCCCGGGCGTCACGGCCACCCTGGGCCCGGATCCCATGTTGTCCGGCTCCGGGTATGGGTCGTTGCTGCGGGCCTCGGCGTCGCGCTGCGCGAGCTCGGCAGCCGGGTCCATGCCGGCCGTGCGCCAGACCGTCTCCCGGCTCGCGCCCAGGGCCTGGAACTTGAGCGCCAGATCGGCACGCTGGTTCGGGGTGTCCGTGCGGCGCTCGGCGAACTGGACGCTGAAGTCGTAGCTGTC
The DNA here is from genome assembly GCA_011321775.1 of Gammaproteobacteria bacterium. GTDB lineage: Bacteria > Pseudomonadota > Gammaproteobacteria > DSM-19610 > DSM-19610 > Thiogranum. The sequence continues at coordinate 41,811 of DROT01000207.1, forward strand.
CGGGTTCACCCCCTGGAGCAGCAGATCCAGCCGGAATCCGAGCTCGTAGACGAAGGCCTGGGTGTCCTGGAGCGCATCGATCTCCTCGAAGTAGTCGCGCTTCAGGTCCTCCAGGATGTCCCTGTTCAACCCCTCCGTATATCCAAACAGCCCCTTGGGCGCCGGCGCGCCGGCAAAGAAGGTGTCCAGCAGGTGGACCACATCGGCGATCTGGTCCAGGCTGGCGTCGCCCTGCACCGCCTGCACGCCGCCCTTGCGGTTCAGGTAGAAATCCGTGGTGATCTCCGTCTGGTCCTCCTCCACCTGGGCGCGGTACTTCTCCAGCTCCTCCTCGTTCGCGCCTTCCAGCGTGTGCACCAGGCGCAGTGGCGCACGGGTCCGCCTGCGGATGACCAGGTCCTCCTCCGTCATGCGCAGCTTCTTCCAGACCTCGCGCGTGGCGTCCAGGTACGGCCTGCCCATCGATCCGTGATCGTCGTAGTTGTCCGGGGTCAGCCGGACCAGCGAGAGCTGCCATAAGGGAAAGGTGGCGATCACCCGGCCGCTGGTCAGATCGTACTGGTCGTAAGCCGCCGCCGGGTCCTTGAACGTCCCGGCCGGCGTCACACGTGGAACAATCGTCTCGCTGGGCATGCGCACACAGGCAGCCACCCGCTTGTCGGGGCCCAGGACCCACTGCAGAGGCAGGTTGCCCTCCATCAGCAGCCCGCGGGCGTCCGATTTCAGCTTCTCCAGCCTGTTGAGTTGCAGGCGGCGCTCGAAACCCTCCCAGGCCTTGCGCAGGCGCCGGTTTGCGCTCGATGTCTTCAGCAGCAGCCCGCCCTTCACGGCCGCCAGCGCCGTGCGGCGGTGGATGCGCTTCACGCGCGGGTCGATCTGGTCCATGTAGCGGATGTCCAGGATGGCCGCGCGCAGCGCCGGGTCCGTCCACATGCTGCGGTAGAGATACTTGATCTGGTTCTCTGGCGTGGTGCGCGAGCCGCGCTCGGTGTTCGGCCTGACAGGCTCGCCCGGCAGCTCCGTCACCTGTGACTGGCGGCGCACGCCCATCCGCTCCAGCAGTCGTGACATGATGCTCATGTGTCGCTCCTATGATGCCGCCAGGAGCTGCTGGCGGCTCTTCTTCCGTATCTGGATGGTGGTGGCCACCGGCGCCGCGCCGCGCGTCGCCAGGGCCCACACGGCTGCCATCAGGGCGTCGAACAGGTCGTCACCCAGCTTGGGGTTCGCCATCTTGTAGCTGGAATAGCTGGCCTTGGTCGGCACCGGCACGATGTTCGGGATCTGGCGGACCAGCAGGCGCAGGTCCGCGGTATCCGGGTCGTCGGGGTCATGGTCGTCGATGTAGGGCATCGCGGCGTGGCCATTGTGGAAGACGCTGCGCACTGCCATGGCCATCTGGTGCTTGGTCATCCCCTCGAACCGGATCGGAGAGAACGCCCACTCGGGCCAGGTGCTGGCCGTGCTCTCGCCGTCGCCGATGGCCCGGCGGTCGATGTGCGTCAGCCCTTCCCGGAACAGGTCGTCGTTCAGCGAGGACAGCATCCCCACGCCATAGGCGTCGCCGAAGGCGTAATCCGGCATGAAGTAGCGCCAGAACCCGAGCAGATCGCGGCGCACCACGTTGTCGTCCTCGCCGGGCGCCCAGGTCTTCGCGAACAGCAGGCAGGTGAAGTTGCCCACCTGCTCCAGCACCACCAGGGCGTGGCGCGAGGCCTGCGGGTTCTCGCCGTGGCCGCCGGCGTCGTAGCCGAACGAGATCAGCCCGCGGCGTCGGTACCGCTCCCCGGGCAACGGCTGCGCAAGCTCCAGCCCCGCCTGCAGCCCGATCTGCATGGCGCGGCGGACGTGCTTCTCCCACACCAGGTTGCGGGCGGAGACGTTGATGCACAGGAGCTGCCGGATGTACTCATCGGGCGAGAGCTGGTCCCGCATGTCCATGATGAACTGCCGGTTCAGGATGCCCATTTCCATCCCGAGGTAGGCGTTGATGGTCGGCAGGACGTGGTACTTGCCGCTGTCGATCAGGTCCGTCAGTGTGTCCGCCCCCTTGAACACGCCGGTGATGCGGATCTGGGGGTCATTCCTGGCCTCCTTGCTCGCGCCCAGGCGGCGGGTGGCGCCCATCATCAGCAGGAACCGGCTGAACAGCCGCTCGCGCGGCATGTCGTCCACCTCCTCCAGCGAGGCGGCGGTCAGGTCGCCGCCGTCCACCTGCGCCATGATCCCGTAGGCCTGCGCCTTGCTGCGGTTGGCGAACTGGTAGTAGGTGTCCGCGATCTGCCTGCGGCCGCTCTTGTGGGCGATGTAGGCGCTCAGGATTTGGGACCGCCGGATCGCCTCCTGGTGATAGCTCAGATTCACCAGGCTCTGAGCCGCGCGCGGCGCCACGACGCCCAGCTCCTGGTCCGCATTGCGGGCCAGAAACTCCAGCAGGTACATCTCCTTGACGGCGGTCTTGCCGGTGCGGCGGCACGAGAAATCGATGCTGTTCCGATGCCTGTCCATCTCGACCATCTTCAGGACCTGCATCGCATCCAGCTCGATGTTGTGGACGTGCTTGTGCCAGCGCGCGTGGTCGCCGGCATAGCGCAGGATCTCGCGCTCCGCCACGTTCTGCATGCGGACGCGCTGCGCCGCGGACACCCGCTCAGCCATCGTCCGCCTCGCCATGCTCGATGAGCACGGGATCGCGCCGGAGCTGCCGCTGGCTGGCCTCGATCTGCTCCCGCAGGCGCTCCAGGGCCAGCGTCTGCCGCTCCTGGTACTCCAGCGCCGTCTCCTCATCCTCGCGCTTGCCGTCCAGGTAGCCCTGAAGCGCCTCCTGCTCGTCCCTGGACTTCGGCGTCATCTCGAGATCAGCCAGGGTCATGGCGTTCTTCGAGAGGAAGTCGATCAGGGGCTTGAGCAGGGGGTGGGCCTCCAGCTTCTCTATCCTGACCTCGTTACCGTGCTCGTCGATGTACGCGGCCAGGTGAAAATTGCCCTCCTTGTCGTAGTACCACTCGGGCGATTTCAGCCGCGGCCCGCCGTCCAGGTATATCGTCAGCAGCATATCGCTGATGAGCGCCTGGACGCCGGCCTGGGTGTCCGCCCGGAGCGACATCAGCATCTGCGGGTCGCCCTGCTCGAATGCCACCTGGTGGCGCAGGAACAACTCCGCGCGCTTCAGACAGGCCCGCTGCTCCACACAGGCCTCGGTCTCCAGGTGCTCGCAACTCTTGCAGTGTGGGTATCTTCCCGGTTTTGCTGGGAAAAATGTCGCAGTCCGGGCAAACAGCCCGTGCTTCATGGCGTTGAACCGGGTCCGCTTCGCCTCCTCCGGCGTCGGATGCCCCTCCAGATTCGCCGCAGAGGCCGCCTTGCCCTCCGGCGTGCGGGGTCCGGTGCTGTTCGCCCAGGCCTTCAGCAGCCCCCGCTGCCACGCAGCCTGGCCGGCCTCGGCACCGCAGGCCGGGCAGGTCGAGAAATAGGCATGGGGGTGCCAGTCCTGGCTGGGGGCCGCCTCGATGCGCTCGGGCTCGGCCTCCCACGAGTGGCGGCAGTCAGGGCAACTGAAGGCGACCGTCTTCAGCGGGTCGTGGCGCGGCTTTCCCATGGCGCCACAGCATCATTGATAACCTCAAGCAGAACAACGGAATATCTTGCATCAGGCCGCCTTCGCCACGTCCTTTGGCAGCTCCACCTCCAGTGCTACAATACCAAGAACGCCCTTTTCAGGGAGCCAAACAACCAGGAAGGCCGGCGTCGCGCCGGCCTTCTGCTTTTCAGCCTGACACAAGGTTCCCTCCCTGGACTGTACTTGAAATTATGCATTTTGAATGC
>DROT01000208.1 GCA_011321775.1 Gammaproteobacteria bacterium
ACGGTCGTTTCCATGTCATCGAGTGCGCCTATGGCAGTTTCGAGCGCGCCATTCCCCTCCCGGCCGAGGTCGACGAGCAGGGCGCCAGGGCCAGGTACCGGCGCGGTGTGCTGACCGTCCGGCTGCCGAAGAAGGCGGGCGCGCGCAAACGCCGCATCGAGGTCGGCTAGCTGCCTGGTCGCTCACGACGAGGCGCTGCCGCGGCAGTTTCAGCCAGGGGATGAGGCGGTCGCAAGATTGTCGCCGAATCCGGGAGCGTAGGGCTGGGGCCCGGCGCTCCCGGATATTGTGTCATGCTGTGTGCCTCCTGACGCGGGGTGGCCATTCCGGCGCGAACCGGGGGCATGCGAGCAAAGCTGTCCTGGCGGTACTCCGCCGGGGTACACTGCCATTCATGTCGGTCCAGGGTGCGAACAATGAAAGGTGAAGGTCGAACGGCTGCGGCGCTGGTCGCGGTGCTGCTGTTGTGCGCGAACCTCGCGCTCGCACAGGCGCCCGACGAGGAGGACGTGTACGGGGAGGATGCCCTGCCCGAGTACCGGCCGGAACCCGGTTCCGAATGGAAGGAACTCGCTGTCCAGTTGCCCTCCTATCCGGAGGCCTCGAGGCTGATCGAGGTCGAACTCTCGCTGCGCGACTTCCCCTTCACCCTGTTCATCGATCCGGACTCCCTGTCGGTGGGAAAGGACCGGGTGATCCGTTATACCGCGGTGCTCCGTTCCCGGACGGGTGCGGAAAACATCAGCTACGAAGGCATCCGTTGCAAGAACGGCATGGTCAAGCGCTATGCCTACGGCAGCAACGGGCGTTTCCGTCTGCGCCACAAGCCGGAATGGCGCTACATCGAAAAACTGCACGGTCCAGATCGCTACCGGCGCGAACTGGTGGACCACTTCTTCTGTCCCCTGCCCACGGGCAATCTCCGCAAAGAGCTCCTGAAGCGCCTGAAGGCCGGACGTTCCGGCCTGTACATGTTCTCCGACGACTGAGCGGGTACATGGAACTGGCCTGGCGCTTTCGGTAGCATAGCGGCCCAGTCGTAGTCCTGAATTCCGGAACCCAATGAGCAACAAGTATGACGCGGCCTCGATCGAGGTACTGAGCGGCCTGGACCCGGTGCGCAAGCGCCCGGGCATGTATACCGACACGGCCCGCCCCAACCACCTGGCACAGGAAGTGATCGACAACAGCGTCGACGAGGCGGTCGCCGGCCACGCCAGCCGCATCGAGCTCACCCTTTTCAAGGATGGTTCCTGCCAGGTCAGCGACAACGGACGCGGCATGCCGGTCGACATCCATCCGGAGGAGGGCGTGTCCGGTGCCGAGGTCATCCTCACGCGGCTGCACGCCGGCGGCAAGTTTTCCGGCAGGAACTACCGTTTCTCCGGCGGGCTGCACGGTGTGGGGGTATCGGTGGTCAACGCACTGTCCAGCCAGCTGGAGGTGTGGGTGCGGCGCGGTGGCAAGGAGTACAACCTGGCGTTCCGCAACGGCGAGAAAGTGGCTGGTCTGGACGAGGTCGGCAAGGTGGGCCGCAACAATACCGGCACCACGCTGCGTTTCTGGCCGGACCCGCGCTTCTTCGACTCCCCGCGTTTCTCGCTCGCGCGGCTGAAACACATCCTGCGCGCCAAGGCGGTGCTGTGCCCCGGGCTGGAAGTCGTCCTCAAGGACGAGAACACCGGTGAGCAGGATCGCTGGTGCTACCAGGCCGGTCTGCGGGACTACCTGCTCGACGCCGTGGGAGATATACCGCGGCTTCCCGACGAGCCTTTCACCGGCAGCTTCGAGGGCAATGCCGAGGCGGCGGAGTGGGCGCTGCTGTGGCTGCCGGAGGGCGGTGAGGCGGTCACCGAGAGTTACGTCAACCTGATCCCCACCGCCCAGGGCGGGACCCACGTCAACGGCCTGCGCATGGGGCTCACCGAGGCCATGCGCGAGTTCTGCGAGTTCCGGAACCTGTTGCCGCGGGGGGTGAAGATCAGCCCGGAGGACGTCTGGGAACGCTGTTCCTACGTGCTCTCGGTCAAGCTGTTGGACCCGCAGTTCTCCGGTCAGACCAAGGAACGCCTGTCCTCGCGCGAGTGTGCCGCCTTCGTCTCCGGCGTGGTCAAGGATGCCTTCAGCCTGTGGCTGAACCAGCATATCGAGGCCGCCGAACAGATCGCCCGGCTGGCCATCCAGAACGCCCAGCGCCGCCAGCGCGCGGGCAAGAAGGTGGTGCGCAAGAAGGTGACCAGCGGGCCGGCCTTGCCGGGCAAGCTGGCCGACTGCAGCAGCAACGACCTGTCGCGCTCGGAACTGTTCCTGGTGGAGGGGGATTCCGCCGGCGGTTCCGCCAAGCAGGCCCGTGACCGGGTGTTTCAGGCGGTGATGCCCTTGCGCGGCAAGATCCTCAATACCTGGGAGGTGGATCCGGCCGAGGTGCTGGCCTCACAGGCGGTCCATGACATCGCCCTGGCCATCGGCGTGGAGCCGGGATCGGCGGATCTCGCGAACCTGCGCTACGGCAAGATCTGTATCCTCGCCGACGCCGACTCCGACGGTGCCCACATCGCCACCCTGCTGTGCGCGCTGTTCCTGCGCCATTTCCTGCCCCTGGTCGAGGCCGGGCACGTCTACGTGGCGATGCCCCCGCTGTACCGGATCGACGTCGGCAAGCAGGTGTTCTACGCCCTCGATGACGCCGAGCGCCAGGGCATACTGGACCGCATCGCCGCGGAGAACATGAAGGGCAAGGTCGGGGTGCAGCGCTTCAAGGGGCTGGGGGAGATGAACCCCATGCAGCTGCGCGAGACCACCATCGACCCGGATACCCGGCGGCTGGTGCAGCTGACCGTTGAGGCCGGGGACGGGAGCCACAGGATCCTCGACCTGCTGCTGGCCAAGAAGCGCGCCGCGGACCGCCGCAGCTGGCTGGAGAAGAACGGCAACCTGGCAGAAGTCTAGCAACCAACACGGAACCGGCATGGGAAGCGATCGCACTCTGGAACACATTGAAACACTGCCGCTGAGCACGTTCACCGAGAAGGCCTACCTGGACTATTCCATGTACGTCATTCTCGACCGGGCGTTGCCGCACATCGGCGACGGCCTCAAACCGGTGCAGCGCCGCATCGTCTACGCCATGTCCGAGCTGGGCCTGTCGGCGCGCGCCAAGTTCAAGAAGTCGGCGCGTACCATCGGTGACGTGCTGGGCAAGTTCCATCCCCACGGTGACTCCGCCTGCTACGAGGCCATGGTGCACATGGCGCAGCCCTTTTCCTTCCGCTATCCGCTGGTCGACGGGCAGGGCAACTGGGGTTCGTCCGACGATCCCAAGTCCTTCGCCGCCATGCGCTACACCGAGGCCCGGCTGGCGCCCTTCGCCGAGGTGTTGCTGTCCGAGCTGGGGGAGGGCACGGTCGACTGGGTGCCCAACTTCGACGGGACCCTGCAGGAACCGGCTCTGCTGCCCGCGCGCCTGCCGGCGGTGCTGCTCAACGGCGCTACCGGCATCGCCGTGGGCATGGCGACCGACATTCCGCCGCACAACCTGCGCGAGGTATCGGCCGCGCTGGTGCACCTGCTGGAGCATCCGCGCGCTACCGTCGAGGAGCTGTGCGAGCACCTGCGCGGCCCCGATTACCCCACCGGCGGCGAGATCGTCACCCCGCGCGAGGAGCTGCTGAATGCCTATCGAAGCGGCAGCGGCAGCGTGCGTATCCGCGCGCGCTACGAGCGCGACGGCGGCGACATCGTCATCACCGAGCTGCCCTACCAGGTCTCCGGAGCCCGGGTGCTGGAACAGATCGCCGCCCAGATGGCGGCCCGCAAGCTGCCGCTGGTGGCGGACCTGCGCGACGAGTCCGACCACGAGAACCCGACCCGGCTGGTGATCGTTCCGCGCTCCGGACGCATCGACGTGGACATGCTGATGTCGCACCTGTTCGCCACCACCGATCTGGAACGCAGCTACCGCATCAACATGAACATGATCGGTCTGGACGGGCGCCCCGGGGTGAGAGACCTGCGCAGCCTGTTGCGCGAGTGGCTGGAATTCCGCCTCGCGACGGTTACCCGGCGTCTGCAGTACCGCCTCGACAAGGTGCTCGATCGCCTGCACATCCTCGGTGGTTTGCTGGTCGCCTACCTCAATATCGACGAGGTCATCGCCATCATTCGCAGCGAGGACGATCCGGGCCCGGTGCTGATGGAGCGCTTCGGGCTCAGCGAGCGCCAGGCCGAGGCGATCCTCAACCTCCGGCTGCGGCACCTCGCCCGTCTGGAGGAGATGAAGATTCGCAGCGAGCAGGAGGAACTGGACGCGGAGCGCGAGCGGCTGGAGAAGATCCTGTCCTCGAAGCGCCGTCTGCGCACCCTGGTACGCAAGGAGATCGAGGCCGATACCGACACCTACGGTGATCCGCGGCGCTCGCTGCTGGTGGAACGTGAGCCGGCACAGGCGATGGACGAGACGGCGCTGATCCCCAGCGAGCCGGTGACCGTGGTGCTGTCGCAGAAGGGCTGGGTGCGCGCCGCCAAGGGCCACGATATCGATCCGGAGACCCTGGCCTTCAAGGCCGGTGACGCTTTCCTCGCGGCGGCGCGCGCGCGCAGTAACCAGCAGGTGGTGTTTCTCGATTCCAGCGGGCGCGCCTACACCCTGGCCGCGCATGGTCTGCCCTCCGCCCGCGGTCAGGGCGAACCGCTGACAGGGCGCTTCAAGCCGCCGGAGGGGGCGCACTTCGTCGGCCTCATGGCCGGCGAGCCCGACCGCCTCTACCTGCTGGCCACCGATGCCGGCTATGGCTTCATCGCCCGCCTCGGCGATCTCCATGCGCGCACGCGTTCGGGGAAATCGGTGTTGTCGGTGCCGAAGAACGCCCGCGTACTGCCGCCGGTGCCGGTCGCCGATCCGGACAGCGACCTGGTGGCGGCGGTCAATAACCAGGGACAGCTGCTGGTGATTCCGGCTGCCGAGGTGCCGCGCCTGAACCGCGGCAAGGGCATCAAGATCCAGGGTATTCCCGCTGCCAGGCTGGCCAGCCGCGAGGAGTACATGGTCGGCATCGCCAGCGTGCCGCAGGGCGCCGGGCTGGTGATCCACGCCGGCAAGCGTCACCTGCGGCTGAAGCAGCGGGATCTGGAGGAGTACCGCGGCGATCGCGGACGCAAGGGGAAGAAGCTGCCGCGCGGCCTGCAGCGCGTCGACCGCGTCCACGCCGAATAAGACGGTCGCCGTGTGCGGGGGCGCATCCTTTGCCGGCCCCGTTGCCGACGGGAACCATCGACAGGTGTCGTGGTCTCTCGAACCGACGATTGAGCGAGGATACCGGAAAACATGAAACGCATACTCCTGTTCGTTGCCACCAATGTGGCGGTCCTGCTGGTGCTCAGCGTGGCGTTGCAGCTGCTCGGCGTGGAACGTCTGCTGGACCAGGAGGGCGTCAATCTCGATCTGCGTGCCCTGCTGATCTATTCGGCGGTCATCGGCATGGGCGGTTCCTTCATCTCGCTGGCCATGTCCAAGTGGTCGGCGAAACACATGACCGGCGCCCACGTCATCGCACAGCCCTCCAACGAGGCCGAGGCCTGGCTGGTGAACACGGTCTCACGGCTGGCGCAGCAGGCCGGTATCGCCATGCCGGAAGTCGCCATCTACGATTCGCCGGACATGAATGCCTTTGCCACCGGCATGCGTCGCAACAATGCGCTGGTGGCCGTCAGCACCGGCCTGTTCCACGGCATGCGCCGCGAGGAGGTCGAGGCGGTGCTCGGGCACGAGATCAGTCATGTGTCCAATGGCGACATGGTCACCCTGGGGCTCATCCAGGGGGTGGTGAACACCTTCGTGATCTTTCTCTCGCGCGTCATCGGTTTCGTGGTCGACCGGGTCGTGTTCAAGGTCGAGCGCGGTCATGGGCCGGCGTTCTGGATCACCAGTATCATCGCCCAGGTGGTGCTCGGCATCCTCGCCAGCATGATCGTCATGTGGTTCTCGCGCTGGCGCGAGTTCCGCGCCGACGCCGGCGGCGCCGCGCTGGCGGGCCGGGACAAGATGATCGCGGCCCTGCAACGCCTGCAGGCCGGCGCGCGGCAGGCGGAATTGCCGGACCAGCTGGCGGCCTTCGGCATTTCCGGCCATGTGGCGCACGGCTTCCGGAGACTGTTCCTGTCGCACCCGCCGCTGGAGGAACGTATACAGGCGCTGCGCGAGGCGCGCGGCTGAACAAACGGGGCCGCCGCCGCGGCGGCCCGTGCAGCGGCTCCGGCGTGCAGGTAGAATGGCGCCCTGTTTCGATTCTGCCAGGAAGCCTGTCATGTCCCTGATCCGACCCTTTGCCGGTTTGCGACCGCTGCCGGAGCGCGCCAACGAGGTGGTGGCGCCCCCCTACGACGTTCTCAACAGCGAGGAGGCGCGCGAGCGAGCCGCGGGGCGGCCCTGGAGTTTCCTGCACATCTCCAAGGCCGAGATCGACCTGCCGGAGGGCACCGATCCCTATGATCCCGCAGTGTACGCGCGCGCGGCCGAGAATCTGGAGCGCATGCTGCAGGCCGGTATCCTGAAACGGGACCCGAAGCCGGTCTACTACGTCTACCGCCTGACCATGGGCGATCACAGCCAGACGGGGCTGGTGGCCGCGGCCTCGGTGGCGGAGTACGACCGCAACCGGATTCGCAAGCACGAGTTCACGCGTCCGGCCAAGGAAGACGACCGGGTGCGCCAGATCGAGGCACTCAATGCCCAGACCGGGCCGGTGTTGCTGGCCTACCGGGCGCAGCCGGAAGTCGATCAGTTGATCGAATCGGTGACCTCGTCGCCGCCGGAATACGACCTGGAGGCGGACGACGGCGTGCGCCACACCCTGTGGGTGGTCGACGACGAGCAGCTGATCCGCCGATTGACCGAGGCCTTCGATCGCATGGACGCCATCTACATCGCCGATGGCCACCATCGCTCTGCGGCCGCCTCGCGGGTGGCGGCGAGTCTCAACCGGGGGCCGGATGCCATGAGCAGCTACTTCCTGTCGGTGATCTTTCCCCACGACCAGATGAAGATTCTCGACTACAACCGCGTGGTGAAGGACCTGAATGGTCTCGGCAAGGAGGAGTTGCTGCAACGGATCGGCGAATCCTTCGATATCCGCCAGGAGCAACAGCCGGTATCACCTGCCCGGCCGGGCGAATTCGGCATGTATCTGGACGGCCACTGGTACCGGCTCAATATCCACCCGGAGCTGGTGCCGGAAGATCCGGTTGCGCGCCTGGACGTGAGCCTGCTGGCCGACCATCTGTTGCGGCCCCTGCTGGGCATCGAGGATCCGCGGACCGATCCGCGCATCGATTTCGTCGGCGGCATCCGCGGGCTGGGGGAGCTGGAAAAGCGGGTCGACAGCGGCGAGATGGCGCTGGCCTTCTCCATGTATCCGACCAGCATGGATGACCTGATGGCGGTTGCCGACGCCGACGAGGTGATGCCGCCCAAGTCCACCTGGTTCGAGCCCAAGCTGGCCGACGGGCTGGTGTCGCACGTTCTCGACTAGGGTGGTGGTTGGGTTTGAAGGTGTTAGCCACGGAAGCACACGGAAAAACACGGAAAAAAAGGAGTGTCAGGGGCCTGCAGGTCTTGTCATGCCCGGTCGATAACGAACGGGCCTCCAGGATGACTTCCGCGTCTTTCCGTGTGCTTCCGTGGCCATCGAGAGAGGGCCTGCCCGGCTGCGGCTAGCGCCGGCTTCAGGCGATCTCGCCGGAGAAGTCGTAGGTTAGGGCCTCGCTCGGCTCCTGCAGGAAGTTGCCCTGGATGTAGTCGATGCCGCTCTGCCACAGGACCGCCAGGCTGTGCGCGTCCTGGACGTATTCGGCGATGCACTGCTTGTTCATCGAGCTGGCGGTATCGAGGATCGACTTGACCATGGCCTGGTTGTCGCTGTCGCTGGCGAGGTTGTGGATGAACGAGCCATCGATCTTGAGGAAGTTCACCGGCAGGTGCTTGAGCAGCTGGAAGGAATTGGGGCTGGCACCGAAAT
>DROT01000209.1 GCA_011321775.1 Gammaproteobacteria bacterium
ACCGGTACCACGACGTCCTCGTTGATCTTCTTTGGTGCCACCCGCCGCAGCGCCGGTGACAGCGCCTTGCGCACCTGCCACAGGGCGCGAACTTCGTCGTCGTCGCGCGCCTGGCGGATTTCGACCAGCCCCTCCACGCGGGCGGCCTCGATCAGGTGCGCGGCCAGCTCCTCGAGCTGGTCCTCGAAGCCGTCGACCTCGATCATCAGCAGCGTGCCCGCGCCGGCGGGCAGGTCCGCCGGTGCGTCTTCCTGCGCCAGCGCGATGGCCTTGCCGTCCATGAATTCCAGGGCGCAGGGCGTGACCGGTTGCGCCATGATGTTGGCGACCGCACAGGCGGCGCTGTGCATGTCGCGATAGACGGCGCGCAGGGTTCGTCGTGCCGGCAGCAGCGGGGTGAGTCGCAGCGTGGCCTCGGTGATCACCGCCAGCGTGCCTTCGGAGCCGATCAGCAGGCGTGTGAGGTCGTAGCCCACCACCCCCTTGCTGGTGCGGGTGCCGGTGCGCAGGCTGTCGCCGCTACCGGTCACCGCGCGCAGTCCCAGGGTGTTCTCTCTCGGGGTGCCATACTTGACCGCGCGCGGACCGGCGGAGTTGTAGGCCAGGTTGCCGCCGACCGTGCATACCGCGGCGCTGGTGGGGTCCGGTGGCCAGAAGAAACCCTGTCGGGCGGCGGCTTCCTGCACCGCCTGGTTGGTGACTCCCGGCTGAACCACCATGAGCCGGTCGTCACGATCGAGTTCGAGGATACGATCCATGCGCTGGGTCGACAGTACCAGCGAATCCTCGTCCAGCGGTACCGTGGCTCCCGTGGTGCCCGTGCCCTGGCCGCGGGCGATCAGCGGGATGCGGTGTTCGTTGCAGGCGCGTACGACATCGACCACCTGCCGGTGCGAGTCGGGCAGGGCGACCGCCAGCGGCTGTCCCTGCAGGGTGCTGTTGTCGTAGCCGTAGGCGCGGCGGTCGGCCGGATCGGTGAGCAGCTGGCCGGCGCCCAGCACGGATTCGAGTTGTGCCAGAAAAGCGGTATGCAAGCGGCTTGGTCAGTCCGTGTATTCGAACAGCTTGACGATGCGCTGCACGCCGCTGACGCCGCGGGCGCGTTCGACCACGGCATCCGCTTCGGCGTGGGTCACCAGTCCCATCAGGTAGACGGTGCCGTTCTCGGTGACGACCTCGACACGGGTGGGATCGAAGCCCTCGATACCGGTGCCCAGCAGGGAGGATTTCACCTTGCCCGTGATCCAGGAATCGCTGGAACGGGTCATCATGGAACTCGGGGCGGCGATCTTGATCTCGTTGTGCAGCCGTCGCACGCCCTTGACCTTGCGGGCAATATCACCGGCCTCGGTTCGCAGGGCCTCGGTGGGCGCTTCCCCGGACAGCAGCACGATGCCGTTGTAGCTGTTGACGTTGATATGGGTCTGATCCACGAGATCCTTGTGCTTTCCGAGTTCACGGTGGATGTTCAGCTCGATGGTCGAGTCCTCGACGATCGCCCCCGCGGTGCGCCGGTCGTGGCTCACGGCAACGCCGGTGGCCAGAGCGCCGCCCACCACCACGGGCGCACAGCCGCTCAGCATCAGGTTCGCGATCAACAGGGCGCCCGGCGCCAGGCCATACATTCTCATAAACAGTTTCTCCTTCTGCGGGTCTGCGCAGGTTTATCCTTTGCTGCCGAAGGCGTTCCGCAGCCACTCGATGCGAGGTCGTGCCGGATCGCCTTCGAGGGACACGACATCGAAACGTGCCGGTCGGTTCCAGCAGCGGTGGCGGCTCAGGTAGCAGCCGGCACAGTGGATGATCCGTTGCTGTTTCCGCCATGAAACCGTTTCTGCGGCGTGTCCGAAGCGCGTCTGCCGGCGGTATCGTACCTCAACAAAGACCAGGCTGTCGCGATCCAGCATGACCAGGTCGATTTCTCCCCCGCGACTGCGATAGTTGCGCGTCAGCAGCTTCAGACCGCGGCCTTCCAGAAAACGGCAGGCGAGGGACTCGGCGTCCTCACCCCGGCTCTTCGGATGGTTCGTCGATGGCATGGTTCCCTTCCCTGGGTGTCGGTGCAAGTTTGTGCGGCAGGCCGCGTTCGAAGCGTGCCCACTCCAGCTGCCGGTGCAGGTGTCTGGCCGGGTCCAGCGTCAGGGTTCCGGTTGCTCCGGAAAAATAGGAGAAGCCGGGAATGTTCAGGGTATCCAGCCAGGGGATCACCTGGTAGGCATCGAAGCCGAGCGCAAACAGGCGCTGGTAGCGCTTGCTGCGATCGGGCCACAGCCGTTCGATCCGCTCGCGCTGTTGTGCCCAGGGGCCGCTGTCGTCCAGTACCCAGGGCATGTCGCAGAACATCAGGCCATCCATGTCGCGGTCCAGGCGGGCGTCCGCGGCCGCCGAGTAGACGTGCGAGGTACTGTAGGTCGGGAGATCGCCGGCGTGGTGGAAGCGCAGTTGCGGACGCAACAGCCGCGCCTGCCGCGGATAGGCCAGCAGAAAGATGGCGTCGACGTCCTGGCGGCGGCGCGGTTCGAACTCCAGCTTGTGGCCCAGCAGGCGTTCCAGGGCGCGGTGACGCTGCTTGCTGGCGTCGAGCAGCAGCGCCTTCTGGATGGGGGCGTTGAAGTCGGCGCCGTTGGCGGCGTAACGTCCGCTGGCCAGCAGTTCACCGCCCAGTTCCTGCAGGCGCGACTGGAAGGCGGCGGATACGCGCTGTCCCCAGGCATTCTCCGGTACCAGCGCAACGACCTGGCGGTGCCCGTCGGCGACCATGCGTTCGGCCGCTTGGCGGGCCTCGTCCTCGGGCGGCAGCCCGAACTGGTACAGGGGCTGTTCCCGGATCCGGCCGTCTTCGGCGCCGGTCTGGTTCAGCGCCAGCACCGGTACCGGCAGTTCACCCGCGTCGGCCAGCTGCTGGATGCTGCTCTTCAGCAAGGGGCCGACCACGAAGCCGGCGCCGTCCTGTATCGCCTGCTGGTAGATCGACCACGACAGCAGCGCGTCGCCGCCGGTGTCGTAGAAACGCAGTCGAGGCCGTTCCAGCGGATCCTGGTAGTAGGCCGCCAGCAGCCCGTCGCGGATGGCGGCGGCCGCCCCGGCGGTGCGTCCGCTGAGTGGCAACAGGACGGCAATGTGGTCGGCGCGCTCGGCGGCGCGGCCGAGCTGGTTCCTGAGATCCGGCAGCAGCACGGACTGCGCCGGGTGATCCGGATAGCGTGCCCGCCAGCGCTGTAACTCCTGCTCCCATCGTTCGCGGTCACCGCGCGTCTGACGCGCGATCAGCACCAGCTCCATCCAGCCGCTGAGCAGGTCCGGTGGTGGGCTGGTGCGCAGGCGCTGCAGCGCCTCATCGGAAAGTGTCGAAAGCTGCTCCCAGATCTGGTACTGGTTGGCGAGTTTCTGCTGCGGATCCTGCAGCAGGATGTCCAGCCAGATCAGCTGGCGCGCCGCCTCCAGGGCGTTACCGGTCAGGGTATAGGCCCTTGCCTTCAGGCGGTAGTAGAGCGGTTCGCGTTCGCCCAGCGCCTGCGGATCCTCGATCTGCTGCAATTGCGCCAGGGCCTCGTCGCCGCGGCTGGCGCTGAGGGCGAGTTCGGCGTTCAGCAACTGGTAGCGGGTCTTCTGTTGCGGGCTCAGGCCGGTGACGTCGATGCCGGCCAGCAGGTTCTCCAGGCGGTCCCACAGCTGGCCGCGGGCGAGGTATTCGGCGGCCCCGAGCCGCAACTCCGTGCGCCGTGCGCCGGTGGCGCCGGTGGCCTGCTTGAGGTACAGCTGTGCCGCGTCCAGGTAGTCACCGGCGGCGGCGCGTTCCTCCGCCGTCTGCTGCAGATTCTTCTCGACCGCGACAGGGGCGCCGCCGCGCGGCGGCGTGCCGGCACAGCCGCCGAGGGCGAGCAGCGCGATCAGCAGCAGTGGGTATAATCTGTGCGCCAAGGGCTGTGGATTTCCGAATGGGCCGATGCCCGGCTATTGTAATGAGGTGCGCCTGCCGATGCATGCTATTTTGCCGCTGTACACCCGTGCCGCCCCGGGATCGGGTCGATGAGTGCAGCTTCCGGTACGGTGGCGGAAAGCGGCGTGCTCTATGTCGTCGCCACCCCCATCGGTAACCTCGCCGACCTGAGCGCGCGGGCCGCCGGTATTCTCGGCAGCGTCGATCTCATCGCCGCCGAGGACACGCGCCGCAGCGGCCGGCTGTTGCAGCATCTGGCGCTGCAGACGCCGATGATCGCGCTGCACGAGCACAACGAGCGCGAGCAGGCGCCGCGGCTGGTGGAGCAGCTCCGCGTCGGGCAATCGCTTGCCATGATCTCCGATGCCGGCACCCCGCTGATCAGCGATCCCGGGTTCAACCTGGTGCGGCTGGCGCGTCAGGCCGGTATCCGGGTGGTGCCGGTTCCCGGGCCGAGCGCGCTGCTGTGCGCGCTGTCGGCGGCCGGCCTGCCCACCGACCGCTTCGTGTTCGAGGGCTTCCTGCCGGCGCGGGCTTCGGCGCGCCGTGCCCGCCTGGAACAGCTGGCAGACGAGCCGCGTACCCTGGTGTTCTACGAGAGCAGCCACCGCATCGTCGACTGCCTGGCGGACATGGTGGAGCTGTTCGGTGGTGAACGACCGGCGGTACTGGCGCGCGAGCTCACCAAGCAGTTCGAGACCTTCATCGATGCCCCCCTGGAAGAGCTGTTGCAACGCGTGCGTTCGGATGCCGACCAGCGCAAGGGCGAGATGGTGCTGTTGCTGCACGGCTGCCCGGCGGCCGCAGCACACGAGGTCAGTGCCGAGGCCGGGCGCGTGCTGGAAACCCTGCTGGAGGAACTGCCGGCCGGCAAGGCCGCACGGCTGGCCGCGCGCATCACCGGCGTCAACAAGCGTGCCCTGTATGAGCGGGCACTATCGTTGAAAGGCTCCTAAGTGGGGCGCCCGAACAACAAACCGTGGAAATCACAGCGGGGGGCAAGCATTCGGCCCAGCGAGCGTGGAGGTGTGCCTCTTCCCTCAGGTGACCGCTTGTTTCCTTGAAATGGGCCGGATTTTCCGGGCCGGCCTAAACTCGCTGCGCTCAGACAACGGCCGGCTTTTTCCGGAAAATCCGGCCCATTTCAAGGCGCGGTCAATTCGGTCAGAGGCACACCTCCACGCTCGCTGGGCCGAATGCTTGCCCAGGTTTCTTCTTGCCACGTCAGGGTGTTCCCACGGCTATTTGCAACCGGGTCGAACCTCATCCCCGCTGTTGTTGCAGTGCCCAGTTCACATGCTCGTGTACCAGTTCCGAGGGGTGATCACGCCGTTGTTGCAGCGCCTCGACCACCTCCGTGGACGGAGGGGCGTTGCCCAGCGCCACGGCGATGTTGCGCAGCCAGCGCAGGTGGCCGATGCGGCGGATGGCACTGCCCTCGGTGTGGCGCAGGAACTCCGCCTCATTCCAGCGGAACAGCTCGATCAGTGTGCTGCTGTCGAGTCGCTGGCGCGGGTTGAAATCACGTTCGTCCGTGGGACGCGAGAAGCGGTTCCAGGGGCAGATCAGCTGGCAGTCGTCGCAGCCGTAGATGCGGTTGCCGATGCCCCTGCGCAGCGCTTCCGGGATGGGGCCGTGCAGCTCGATGGTGAGGTAGGAGATGCAGCGGCGCGCGTCCAGGCGGTAGGGGGCGACGATGGCGCCGGTGGGGCAGATATCGATACAGGCGCGACAGCGGCCGCAGTGATCGACCTCGGGCCGGTCCACCGGCAGCGGCAGGTCGGTGAACAGTTCGCCGAGGAAGAACCAGGAGCCGCATCGGCGGTTGATGAGGTTGGTGTGCTTGCCGATCCAGCCGAGCCCGGCCTTTTGTGCGATGGCCTTTTCCAGCACCGGTGCACTGTCGGTGAAGGCACGAAAGCCGAACGGCCCGACCTCGTGGCGAATGCGATCGGCGAGCTTCTGCAGCCGCCGGCGTACCAGCTTGTGGTAGTCGCGCCCCAGCGCGTAGCGTGACACGTAGGCGAGTGCCGGGTCGTCCAGCACCGCCTGCGGCCGGCGTGCCGGTGCCGGCCAGTAGTCCAGGCGCACCGAGACGATCCGCCGCGTGCCCGGCAGCAGTTCCTGCGGCCGGCTGCGCTTGAGGCCGTGTTCCGCCATGTAGCCCATTTCACCGTGCAGCCCCTCGTCCAGCCAGCTGCGCAGGTGGGATTCGTCGCGCCCCAGATCGGTGTCGCTGATGCCGACCTGCTGGAATCCCAGTTCGCGCCCCCAGCGCTTGATCCGTCTTGCCAGCGCTGCGAAATCGATCTCGCCGTCCCCCGTTCGGGGCGTATCAGGGTGACTGGATTTGGGTGAAGGCTTCAAGGTAAGGTGCGCAGCATCGGATCGGGGAGCCCATTGTATGCCGGAAGCACACCCATTGCCGCTCTATACCGCCGCCCAGGTACGCGAACTCGATCGCCGCGCCATCGAGGATGCCGGCATCCCCGGCTATGAACTGATGTGCCGCGCCGGCCGCGCGCTGGCGGCGCTCGTGGAGGCGCAGTGGCCGGGTTGCACCCGCGTCGGCATCCTCTGCGGTGCCGGCAACAACGGCGGTGACGGTTATGTGCTGGCGCGCCTGCTGCGTGCCAGCGGGCGCGAGGTATGGGTGCGCACCCTGGCCGACCCCTCGGCACTGCGGGGTTATGCCGCGCACGCCGCTACCGACTACAGCGATGCGGGTGGCGGCTGGGCGCCGTTCGACGGCGAGTTGCCCGGCGATACGCCCCTGCTGGTGGATGCCCTGCTGGGGACCGGGCTGGATCGCCCGGTGGAAGGGGCGTGGAAGGACGCGATCCAGGCCGTCAACGATCACCCGGCCGAGGTGCTGGCGGTGGACATTCCCAGCGGTCTGCACGCCGACAGCGGAACCGTGCTGGGGGCGGCGGTGGAGGCGCGGCACACCCTGACCTTCATCGGTCGCAAGCGCGGACTCTATACCGGTGCCGGCGTGCACCACAGCGGCAGGGTCCATTTCGACACCCTGGAAATTCCGCCACAGATCACCGCTACCATGGCTCCGACAGCGGAACTGATGCACGCAGCCGCGCCGTTGCCGCCGCGCCGTCGCGATGCCCACAAGGGGCACTTCGGCCACGTGCTCGTCGTCGGCGGTGCGCCGGGCATGGCGGGCGCGGTGCGCCTGGCGGCCGAGGCGGCCGCGCGTTGCGGCGCCGGTCTGGTCTCGGTGGCCAGCCATCCGGTGCACGCCACCTCGATCGATGTCGCCTGCCGGGAAATCATGGTGCACGCGGTGGAGGATGCCGGCGGGCTCGAGGCCCTGCTGGCGCGCGCCACCGTGGTCGTGGTCGGGCCGGGGCTGGGGCGAGGGGACTGGTCGCAGCGGTTGCTGGGACGCCTGCTGGACAGTGGGCTGCCGCTGGTGCTGGATGCCGATGCCCTCAACCTGCTGGCCATCGATCCGCAGCAGAACGACGACTGGATACTGACGCCCCATCCGGGCGAGGCGGCGCGCCTGCTCGGCTGCAGCACCGCCGAGGTCCAGCATGACCGCTTTGCCGCGGCGCAGGCGCTGGCATCGCGTTACGGCGGGGTGGTGGTGCTCAAGGGCGCGGGAACCCTGGTCGCGTCTGCGGACGGTCTGCCGCGGGTGTGTGCCGTCGGCAATCCCGGCATGGCTTCGGGTGGCATGGGTGACGTGCTGAGCGGGGTCCTGGGAGCGCTGCGGGCACAGGGGCTGGGCCCCGCCGAATCCGCTGCCGCCGCTGTCTGCCTGCACGGGCAGGCGGCGGACAGTGCGGCGGCCGCGGGAGGCGAACGGGGCCTGCTGGCGGGTGACCTGCTGCAGCCGCTGCGGCGTCTGGTCAATGGATGCGGCTGACTACCGGCTCGCCGACGCCGCCGCCACCGAGGCTTTCGGCGCACGCCTGGCGGCCTGTCGTGTTGCCGGTCTGGTGGTGTTCATCCACGGCCAGCTGGGCGCTGGCAAGACCACCCTGGTACGCGGTTTCCTGCGAGGCTGTGGCTACCAGGGGCCGGTCAAGAGTCCCACCTATACCCTGGTAGAGCCCTACGAGACGGCCTGCGGCGGCGTCTACCACCTCGACCTCTATCGTCTCGCCGATCCCGAGGAGCTGGAGTGGATCGGTATTCGCGACCTGTTCGACGGCGAACACCTGTGTCTCATCGAGTGGCCGGAGCAGGGTGCCGGCGTGCTGCCGCCCCCGGACCTGGTTCTCCGACTCTCCATCGAGGGGGCGGCGCGTCGGCTGCGGCTGGAGTCCGGATCGGCGGCCGGCCGTGAGGTCCTGTCCTGCCTGTGATTTCCGACGCCCCGGCCGGCGCACCTGGCGCTACCGCCGTCTCCCCGTTCCGCTCCTTCCTGATTTTCTAGCTTATGTGGCTATCGTTGTGACAAGTAAGGCAATTTGTTGAAATTCCCCTCGATATGGGGTATAGATTGATCCTCGGAATTCCGGGTTGGGGAGAAAGGGACTTGAGACGCTGGACGGGCGGACTGTTTCTGCTGCTGCTGACGGCGCTGGCGCAGGCGGCCGGCGTGCAGGTGCAGGGCGCGCGCCTGTGGGCGGCGCCGGACAGTACCCGTGTGGTGTTCGACGTGTCGGGGCCCGTGGAACACCGCCTGTTCACCCTGAAGAATCCGGACCGGCTGGTGATCGACCTGCCCGACGCGCGCGCCGATGCCGCCCTGCTGGCGGCGGTGCGGCCGGGAGGTATCGTCCAGCGCCTGCGCAGCGGTGCCCGCAACCGCAAGGATCTGCGTCTGGTGCTGGATCTCAAGGGTCCGGTCAAGCCCAAGAGTTTCGTGCTCAAGCCGGGCAACAAGTATGGTCACCGGCTGGTCATCGACCTGTACGACGCCTCGGCCAGTGCGAAGCACAAGGCCAGCAGCGCCAGCAAGCGCAAGAGCAGCCACACGGCCAAGTTGCGCGATTTGGTCATTGCCATCGATGCCGGTCACGGTGGCGAGGACCCCGGTGCCCGCGGTCGCCACGGGGCGCGTGAGAAGGACGTGGTGCTGGCCATCGCCCGACGGCTGGCGAAACTGGTGGACCGGGAACCGGGCATGCGGGCGGTGCTGATCCGCAAGGGCGACTATTACGTTGGCCTGCGCCGGCGCATGCAGATCGCGCGCAAGAACCGCGCCGACCTGTTCATCTCCATTCACGCCGACGCCTTCCGCAATCACCGTGCCAGCGGTTCCTCGGTGTACGTGATCTCGCGACGCGGGGCTTCCTCGGAAATGGCGCGCTGGCTGGCGGCGCGCGAGAACGCGGCCGATCTGGCCGGCGGTGTCAGTCTCGACGACAAGGACGATCTGCTCGCCGAGGTATTGCTCGACCTGGCGCAGACCGCCACCCTGGAGGCGAGCGACGATCTGGCCAGCCGCCTGCTGCGGGAGATGCGGCGTATCGGCAAGGTCCACAAGAAACAGGTCCAGCACGCCGGCTTCATGGTGCTGAAATCGCCCGACATTCCCTCGGTACTGGTGGAGACGGCCTTCATCTCCAATCCCGGCGAGGAGAAACGCCTGCGCAGCGCCGCCCACCAGCGCAAGGTGGCGAATGCCCTGATGCGGGGTATCCGCAGCTACTTCCAGGCCAATCCGCCGCCCGGCACGCTGGTGGCCAAGAATGCCGCACGCCGTCACGTCATCCGCAGTGGCGACACCCTCAGCCAGATCGCCCAGCGCTACGGTGTCAGCGCGCGCTCCATCAAGGTCACCAACAAGCTCAAGAGCGACCGCCTGATGGTGGGCAAGGTGCTGTCGATACCGGCCCGCGGCGGCTGAGCCGGAAGGTCGCCGCAACGCCGGGCGCCGAACCCTCTTTTTGCTTCGCCAGCCGCGGTCATTCAGGCTACTATCCTGTTTTTGAGCTTCTCCTTCCTGCCCTGATGCGGATTCGTCCACTCGAGCCACAGCTGGTCAACCAGATCGCCGCCGGCGAGGTGGTGGAGCGCCCGGCCTCGGTGCTCAAGGAACTGCTGGAAAACAGCCTGGATGCCGGTGCCCGTCGTATCGAGGTCGATATCGAGGACGGCGGCAAGCGCCTCATCCGGGTGCGCGACGACGGCTGCGGCATCCACCGCGAGGACCTGGCGCTGGCGCTTTCGCGTCACGCCACCAGCAAGATCGCCTCGCTGGAGGACCTGGAGCAGGTGCGCAGCCTCGGTTTTCGCGGCGAGGCGCTGCCGAGTATCGCCTCGGTGTCGCGCCTGCGCCTGCAGTCGCGCACGGCGGAGGCCGATCGCGGCTGGCAGGTCGAGGGCGACGGCCGTGAACGCACGGCCGAGCCGCAGCCGGTGGCGCATCCGCCGGGCACCACGGTGGAAGTACGTGACCTGTTCTACAACGTTCCGGCCCGACGCAAGTTCCTGCGTACCGAGAACACCGAGTACAAGCATCTCGAGCTGGTCGTCCAGCGGATTGCCCTGAGCCGGCCCGAAGTCGAGCTGCGGGTACGGCGCCAGCGCAAGGAGCGCTACCACCTGCGCCCGGCGACGGACGAACAGGGGCGCCTGGAGCGCCTCCGCCTGCTCCTCGGGGAGTCCTTTGCCAGCGAACTGCTGGCCTTCGATCATGCCGCCGCCGGTCTGCGCCTGCACGGCTGGATCGCGCGCCCGGTGTTCTCGCGCAGCCAGGCGGACATGCAGTTCCTGTTCGTCAACGGCCGCGCGGTGCGCGACCGCCTGCTGGCGCACGCCCTGCGACAGGCCTACCAGGACGTGCTCTACCACGGCCGCCAGCCGGCCTTCGTGCTGCACCTGGAGCTGGATCCCTCGGCGGTCGACGTAAACGCCCACCCCGCCAAGACCGAGGTACGCTTCCGCGAGTCGCGGCTGGTACACGATTTCCTGTTCCGCACGGTGCAGCAGGTGCTGGCCGACGAACGGCCCGCCGAGGGCGGTGACACCGCCGCGGCCACGGCCGCCGTGGCGGCGGGCGCGCCGGCGCCGGCACCCGACTATTCCCGCCAGGCGAGCATGGCGCTACCGGTCGCCGAGCAGATCGGTCACTACCGGCGTCTGCACGGCAGCGGGGGAACACCGCTGCCCGCGTCTCCGGTGCCGCCGCAGACGGATGCACAGCCGAACGCGGAAGAGATCCCGCCCCTGGGCTTCGCGCTGGCGCAACTCAAGGGCATCTACATCCTCGCAGAGAACGCCCGCGGCCTGGTGCTGGTGGACATGCACGCCGCCCACGAGCGCATCAGTTATGAGCATCTCAAGCGCAGTTTTTCCGACCATGGGATCCGCTCGCAACCGCTGCTGGTACCGCTGGCGCTGGCGGTCAGCCGCGCCGAGGCCGATGAGGCGGAACGCCGGCGGGAGTGGTTTTCCGCCCTCGGTTTCGAGCTCGACCGCCTGGGCCCCGAGCGGCTGGCGGTGCGCCAGGTCCCGAGCCTGCTGGCCGACGTCGACATCGAGGCGCTGGTGCGTGACGTGCTCGCCGATCTGCGCAGCCACGGTGCCAGTCGCCGCATCGAGGAGGCGGCCAATGGCCTGCTGGCCACCATGGCCTGCCACGGCTCGGTACGCGCCAATCGCCGGCTGAGCATCGGCGAGATGAATGCGCTGCTGCGCGACATGGAACGTACCGAGCGTTCCGGCCAGTGCAACCACGGTCGTCCGACCTGGGTGCAGCTGGACCTGCAGGAACTGGATGCCCTGTTCCTGCGCGGGCGTTGAGTCGATGAGTCCGGCGGCAGCGCGACCGCTGGCACTGATGCTGATGGGGCCGACGGCCTCCGGCAAGACCGGCGTGGCGGTGGAACTGGTGCAGCGCCTGCCGCTGGAGATCATCAGCGTGGATTCGGCGCTGGTGTACCGCGGCATGGACATCGGCACCGCCAAGCC
The DNA here is from genome assembly GCA_011321775.1 of Gammaproteobacteria bacterium. Lineage (GTDB taxonomy): Bacteria > Pseudomonadota > Gammaproteobacteria > DSM-19610 > DSM-19610 > Thiogranum. The sequence goes on from DROT01000209.1 coordinate 11,825, forward strand.
CGACGCCGCGACCCTGCGGCGCGCGCCCCATCGGCTGATCGACATTCGCGATCCCGCCGAGTCCTATTCCGCCGCCTCGTTCCGCGAAGACGCCCTGCGGGAGATGGCGGCAATTCGTGACCGGGGCCGTACCCCCTTGCTGGTGGGTGGCACCATGCTCTATTTCCGGGCCCTCGAGCGGGGGCTGGCGCAGCTGCCGGCGGCCGATGCCGGCCTGCGGGCACGCCTGGAGGCGCGCGCGCAGGAGATCGGCTGGCAAGGCCTGCATGCGCAACTGCGGCGGGTCGACCCGGCCTCGGCGGCACGGATCCATCCCAACGATCCGCAGCGCATCCAGCGCGCGCTGGAGGTCGAGGCGCTGACGGGGACGCCGCTGAGCGCCTGGCATGCGCAGGCAGCGGGTGGTGACAGCGGCTGGCGTTTCCTGAAGATCGTGCTGGCACCGCAGCCGCGGGCACTGCTGCACCAGCGCATCGAGCAGCGCTTCCGGCAGATGCTGGAACAGGGTTTCCTCGACGAGGTGCGGCGCCTGCACGCGCGTGAGGATCTCCACGCCGGGCTGCCGTCCATGCGCGCGGTCGGCTATCGCCAGGCGTGGCAGCATCTGGAAGGGAAACTATCGGCGCAGGAATGGGTCGAAAGGGCCATCATCGCCACCCGCCAGTATGCCAAGCGCCAGTTCACCTGGCTGCGCAGCGAAACCGGAGCGCACTGGATCGATCCCCTGGAAGGCGATGCGGCCGAACGGATCCTGCGGCTTCTGAACGACGCTGGCGCAGCAGCCGGTTGAATGTGATATAGTTTTGGCTGCCGAGGACGGAGATAACTAAAGTCAGGCGCAGCGGATGCGTGTTCAGGACTTTGACTACACCATAAACAAGTAGAAATGAAACCGGCAGGAGAACGAAGTTGGTGCACGTTACTAGAAGAAGGAGAAACGACATGGCCAGAGGGCAGTCCTTGCAAGAACCCTTCCTGAATGCGCTGCGCAAGGAGCGTATTCCGGTGGCGATCTACCTGGTGAATGGCATCAAGCTGCAGGGCCAGATTGAATCCTTCGATCAATTCGTCGTGCTGCTCAAAAACAGCGTAAGTCAGATGGTCTACAAGCACGCCATCTCAACCGTGGTGCCGGCGCGTAACGTCCGGTTATCAAGTGGTGACGATGGAAACGGTGGTTCCAGTCACGATCCCGGCAACGTCTGAGTCCGCCCCGCCGGCGGGCGGCTCTTCCGGCCTGCTGTTTCCCGTCCTGCAGGTCCCCGAACAGGGAGCAGATCATGTTTGAACGGCCCGGCAGCGGAGAACGGGCCATTCTGGTGCATGTCGATTTCCCCGGCACCGGCGACCCCGAGGACGTGCTCGAGTTTACCGAACTCGCGCGTTCGGCCGGTGCCCGCCCGGTCGCCACGGTCACCGCCTCTCGCGATGCCCCGGATCCGCGTTACTACGTCGGTTCGGGCAAGGCGGCGGAGATCCGCGATCTGTTGCGGGCCGAGGATGCCGGCCTGGTGATCTTCAACCACGAGCTCAGCCCGAGCCAGGAACGCAACCTGGAAAAGCTGTTTGCGGCCCGTGTGCTGGATCGTACCGGTCTCATCCTGGACATCTTTGCCCGGCGTGCACGCTCCTTCGAGGGCAAGCTGCAGGTGGAACTGGCGCAGCTGGAGCACCTGTCCACCCGCCTGGTCCGCGGCTGGACCCACCTGGAACGGCAGAAGGGCGGTATCGGCCTGCGCGGGCCGGGTGAGACCCAGCTGGAGACCGATCGCCGCCTGCTGGGCAACCGTATCAAGCAGATTCACCGCCGTCTGGAGAAGGTGCGCAGCCAGCGCAACCAGGGGCGGCGGGCACGCGAACGCGCGGCGGTGCCCGCCATTTCGCTGGTGGGCTACACCAACGCCGGCAAGTCGACGCTGTTCAACCGCCTGTGTCGCGCCGAGGTCTATGCCGCCGATCAGCTGTTCGCCACCCTGGACCCGACCCTGAGGCGCTACCCGCTGCCGGGCTTCGGCCCGGTGGTGCTGGCCGACACCGTCGGGTTCGTGCGCAAGCTGCCGCACGAACTGGTGGCCGCCTTCCGCTCCACGCTGGAGGAAACGCTGGAGGCCGACCTGCTGCTGCACGTCATCGACGCCCACGACCCCGAACGGGCGACGCGCATCGAACAGGTGGACGAGGTGTTGCAGGGTATCGGTGCGGGGGAGGTGCCGCAGCTGCTGGTGTACAACAAGATCGACCTGAGCGCCGAGCCGCCGCGGCTGCTGCGGGACCGGGACGGCCGGGTGACGCGGGTGTGGTGTTCCGCCGCCACCGGTGCCGGCCTGGACCTGCTGCAGCAGGCGCTGGGTGAATTCTTCCTCGCCGACCGGGTGCACGGCTGGCTGCAGCTGCCGCCCGCGGCGGGCCGCCTGCGGGCCGCCATCTACCGTACCGGCGAGGTGTTGCAGGACCTGCCGGACGAGTGCGGCGGCTGGTGGCTGGAGGTACGCATCAGCGGGCGGGAGCTGGACGGCCTGTACCGCCGCGAGGGGCTGGAATATGCCCTGCAGGAGGCGCCGGCGCCGGTGCGTGTTGCGGGCGTGGCCCAAGCTCCCTAGAATTCCCCCCTTTGAGTTTCGACTTTTCACTGAAATTGCCACGCTACGGAGTACACATGGCCTGGAACGAGCCGGGAGGCGGCGACAACAAGGACCCCTGGGGTGGCGGAAACCAGGGTCCACCCGATCTGGACGAGGTCGTGCGCAAGATGCAGGCCAGGCTCCGCGGTCTGTTCGGCGGCGGCGGGCGGCGTGGCGGCGGTAGCCGCAGCGGCGGTTCCGGCCCGGCCTTCGCCGGTCTCGGTCTGGTGGCGGTCATCGCCGTGGTGGTGTGGCTGTTCTCCGGCATCTACATCGTCGATGCCGGCAAGCAGGGCGTGGTGCTGCGCTTCGGTGCCTACAGCGAGACCACGCTTCCCGGCCCCCACTGGCACATTCCCTATCCGATCGAGCAGGTCGAGGTGGTCGACGTGGCGCAGCGCCGCTTCGTGGAGATCGGCTATCGTTCCGGCGGTTCCGGCCAGGCCTCGGTGGTGGTGCCGCGCGAGGCGCTGATGCTCACCCAGGACGAGAACATCGTCAACGTGCAGTTCGCCGTGCAGTACCAGGTCAGCGACGCGCGCCAGTACCTGTTCGACGTGCGCGATCCCAACGCGGTGCTGAAGCAGGTGGCGGAGAGCGCCATCCGCGAAGTCGTGGGACACAGCGACATGGACTTCGTCCTCGGCGAAGGGCGCGCCGAGGTCGTGAACCAGACCCGCGCGCTGATGCAGAAGACGCTGGATACCTACAAGAGCGGGCTGATGGTCTCCGACGTCAACCTGCAGGACGCGCAGCCGCCGGAGGAGGTGCAGGCGGCGTTCTCCGATGCCATCAAGGCGCGCGAGGACAAGGAGCGTCTCAAGAACGAGGCCGAGGCCTATGCCAACGAGATCGTGCCCAAGGCGCGTGGTGCCGCGGCGCGCAAGATCCAGGAATCGGAAGGCTACAAGGAGGCGCTGATCGCCAAGGCCGAGGGTGAGGCCAGCCGCTTCGACCAGCTGTTGACCGCCTACCGCAAGGCGCCCGAGGTGACGCGCAAGCGCCTCTACCTGGAGACCATGGAATCGGTGCTCGAGAAGACCGGCAAGGTGATCGTCGATACCGAGGGAAGCGGTAACCTGATGTACCTGCCGCTGGATCAGCTGATGCAGGGTTCCACGACGAACGGGCGCTACTCCGGCGGGGGCGCCAAGGGCGCCGGTGTGTCGCGCAGTGCGTCGGGGGTGGGCAAGGGCGAGCCGCTGCGGCCGTCGCGTCGGACGAGGGAGAAACGCTGATGGCTGGTGGCAAGAATTTCCTCATGGCCCTGCTGCTGGTGATCCTGGTGGTGGCCGGGTTTTCCATGTACCAGGTGGCGGAGTGGGAAAAGGCCATTCTGTTCCGCCTCGGCGAGATCGTTCGTACCGACATCAAACCGGGGCTGCATTTCAAGCTTCCCTTCGTCAACAATGTGCGCAAGTTCGACGCGCGCGTGCTCACGCTCGACGTCGAGCCGGAACGTTTCCTGACGGCCGAAAAGAAGAATGTCATCGTCGATTCCTTCGTCATGTGGCGCGTGGCCGACGCCAAGCGCTACTACATGGCCGTGCTGGGCGACGAGCGTCATGCGAGGCAACGCCTGGAGCAGATCATCAAGGATGGCATGCGTGGCCAGTTCAGTCGTCGTACGGTCGCCCAGGTGGTCTCGGGTGATCGCGCCAGGATCATGACCGACCTTACCGCGGATGCCAACAAACAGGCCGCCGAGATCGGTATCGAGGTGGTCGACGTGCGCGTCAAGCGCGTCGACCTGCCGGCGGAAGTGAGCAACTCGGTGTACCGGCGCATGCAGGCCGAACGCGCCCGCGTGGCCAAGGAGTTCCGCTCCCAGGGTGCCGAGGCGGCGGAAAAGATACGCGCCGACGCCGACCGCCAGCGCCAGGTGCTGCTGGCCAACGCCTACCGCGACGCGGAGAAGACGCGCGGCGAGGGCGACGCGCTCGCGGCGGAGATCTATGCGAAGGCCTACAGCCAGGACAAGGAGTTCTATTCCTTCCTGCGCAGCCTGAAGGCCTACGAGGAGAGTTTCTCCGGTCGCAGGGATCTGATGCTGCTGGCGCCGGACAGCGAGTTCTTCGACTATTTCAAGGACGCCGAGGGCCGCCAGTAGCGCCGCGGCCGGTGAGCTGAAACGTGCCGGGCGTGCCGTTGTCGCCCGGTTTTTTTTGCCGGCCTGCCGGACGGGGCCGCCTCGGTGTGCAGAGTAAAGTAATGCTGAATGAATTCTGGATCGCCCTGGCGTTGATGCTGGTACTGGAAGGGATCGTACCCTTTCTGAGCCCGGCGCTGATGCGGCGCATGCTGGCGAGCATGATGCAGATGGACGACCGGGGGATGCGGATGGCGGGACTGTTCAGCATGCTCGCGGGAGTCGTGTTGTTGTACCTCGTTCATTGACGTCTGGAAGCGGCTTACGGATGAAAGGCAAGAATCGCTGGTTGCTACCCGAGGGCATCGAAGAGCTGTTGCCGCAGCAGGCACAGCAACTCGAACAGTTGCGGCGTGAACTGCTCGACCTCTACCGCAGCTGGGGTTACGAGCTCATCATTCCCCCGTTCATCGAATACCTCGACAGCCTGCTGACCGGTACCGGGCACGACCTCGATCTCAGGACCTTCAAGCTCATCGATCAGCTCTCGGGGCGCCTGCTCGGCCTGCGTGCCGACATGACGCCACAGGCGGCGCGCATCGATGCCCATCGGCTGCATCGTGAGGGACCTGCACGCCTGTGTTATCTGGGGACGGTACTGCACACGCGTCCGGAAGGCTTTGCGGCCTCGCGCAGCCCCATGCAGGTCGGCGCCGAACTGTTCGGTCACGCCGGTGCCGAGAGCGACGTCGAGATCCTGCAACTCATGCTCGCCACCCTGGATCTGACCGGGGTCTCCGATGTCTACGTGGATCTCGGTCATGTCGGCATCTTCCGGGGCCTGGCGCGGGATGCCGCGCTGGATGCGGAGCAGGAGGCCGTGCTGTTCGATGCCCTGCAACGCAAGGCGATACCGGAGATCGAGGAGTTCCTGGGCCAGCTCGATCTGTCGACGGTGCAGCGTGAACGACTCGCCGGTCTGGCGACGCTCAACGGCGACGCCGAGGTGCTGGAGCGGGCGCAGGCCCTGTTGGACGGCAGTGGCAGCGAAGTGCAGGCCGCACTCGACAACCTGGGCCATATCGCGGCACTGGCGCGGGCGCGTCTGCCGCGGCAGCCGCTGCATTTCGATCTCGCCGAGCTGCGAGGCTACCAGTACCAGACCGGTGCGGTATTTGCGGCCTTCGTCGCCGGCAGCGGTCAGGAGATCGCGCGCGGCGGACGCTATGACGAAATCGGCCGGGTGTTCGGTCGCGCGCGGCCGGCGACCGGTTTCAGCACCGACCTGCGCACCCTGATGCAGCTCGGCAGGCGGGAATGGCCGGCAGCGCGTGGGGCCATACTGGCACCGGCCGAAGACGATCCGGCGCTGCAGGAAAAGATCCGCATGCTGCGCGCGCAGGGTGAGGTGGTGATCGTGCAGCTGCCGGGGCAGGGTGGCGGCATTGCGGAGACCGGCTGTGACCGCGTGTTGCGCTGGGACGGCTCGGAGTGGGTGACGGATTCTCTCGGCTGACCCATGACCATGGGTGGCCTACTGTAAACGACAAGGTTGAAGTTCGATGGCTAGGAATGTGGTAGTGATCGGCACCCAGTGGGGTGACGAAGGCAAGGGCAAGATCGTGGATCTGCTGACCGACCGGGCGGCAGCCGTGGTGCGTTTCCAGGGCGGACACAATGCCGGACATACGCTGGTCATCGACGGCGTCAAGACGGTATTGCACCTGATTCCCTCCGGCATCCTGCGGTCCGGCGTCCGCTGCCTGATCGGCAATGGCGTGGTGCTGTCGCCGACGGCGTTGCTGGAGGAAGTCGATATGCTCGAGTCCAACGGTGTGCCGGCGCGCGAACGGCTCGGTATCAGCGAGTCCTGCCCGCTGATCCTGCCCTACCACATCGCCCTCGACCAGGCGCGCGAAGCAGCGCGCGGCAGGAAGGCCATCGGCACCACCGGCCGCGGCATCGGACCCGCCTACGAGGACAAGGTGTCGCGGCGCGGTATCCGGCTCGGTGAACTGCTCGACCCCGGGCATTTCGCCGAGCGCCTGCGCGAAGTCATGGAATACCACAACTTTGCGCTGGAGCATTATTTCAAGGTCGATACGGTCGACTACCAGCAGGTACTCGACGAGGTACTGGCGCAGGGCGAGCAGATCGCGCCGCTGGTGGAAGACGTCCCCGGTACGCTCCACCGGCTGCGTGCGGAAGGGAAATCGATCATGTTCGAAGGGGCTCAGGGTGCCCTGCTGGATATCGATCATGGCACCTATCCCTATGTGACCTCGTCGACCACCACGGCCGGCGGCGCGGCCAGCGGCAGTGGTGTCGGTCCGCGTGACCTCGACTATGTGCTCGGTATCGTCAAGGCCTATACTACCCGTGTGGGTGCCGGACCTTTCCCCACCGAGCTGTTCGACGACGACGGCCGGCACCTGGGCGAGAAGGGGCACGAATTCGGAGCCACCACCGGTCGCCAGCGGCGCTGCGGCTGGCTGGACGCGGTGGCGTTGCGGCGTTCCCTGCTGATCAACAGCGTGACCGGCATGTGCATCACCAAGCTGGACGTGCTGGACGGCATGGAGACGGTGAAGATCTGTGTCGCCTATCGCCTGGACGGTCAGGAAATCGACGTACCGCCGGTGGGTGCGGACGGTTTCGAACGCTGTGAACCGGTGCTGGTCGATATGCCGGGATGGAAGGAGTCGACCGTGGGCGTCAGGTCCATCGAGGAACTGCCGTCCGCGGCGCGCGACTACCTGGCCCGGGTGGAGGAACTCTGTGGCGTACCGATCGACATCGTTTCCACGGGACCGGACCGCCAGGAGACCATCATCAAGCGGCATCCCTTCGAATAGTCCGCGCGGAGCCGGGGCCGGGATTTCCGTTCTTCCGCCACCGTCGCCGGTCGTGCGCTGATGCCGTCCCTGTCCCGCAATCGACAGTTCCGCACCCCGCTCAGGGTGCTGTTCGGGGTACTCAGCCTCCTCATCGTCATCGCCTTCGTGTTCTATGCCTACCACAGCTGGCAGGGGATCCGGCGCGAGGCGGCGACCGAACTGAAATTCATCAGCCAGCTGCTCAGCCGTACCACCGATGAGGTGTTCAGCCACCATTCGTCGGTGCTCAGGATCCTCGGGGAGCGCCTGCGGGAGGTCGATGCCCTGCATCACCCGGAACGCGGCCGCCAACTGGTGGACGAACTGCTGCAGCTGAATCCGGAGATCGCCGGTTTCGGTCTGTCGCGCCCGGACGGTCAGCTGGTGCTGGTATCGGCGGTCAGCGCCGGCACCGAGTTGCCCAGCCTGATGAAACAGCCCGAATCGGTCGAGAGTTTCCGTCGCGCGCTCTCCAGCCACGGCATGGTGGCCGGCCGGACCTATTACCTGCCGCTGCTGAAGCGCTGGCTCATCCCCTTGCGGGTGGCTGTACGCGATGCGGCCGGACAGGTGCAGATGGTCATGAGCCTCGGCATCGACATCGATTCCCCCTACACCACCTGGAGCGCGCTGAAGCTGCCGGCGGGGATCCAGGTGCGTCTGCTGAGACCAGACGGTTACTGGCAGTTCGTCAAACCGCTGGCCGACGAGGCACGTGGAAGCACCTACTACCATCCCGTCGAGAAAGCACTGTTCGACGCCGTGGTGCAGGCTGCCCGTGGTCCGCGGGGCGCGGACGAAGCGGTGTTTCTGCCGGGAGACTATTTCGCCGTCAGCAGCTGGCTGCCTTCACGGGATCTCTACACGCTGGTGACGCGGCCCGCTGCCAGCCTGGAGGCACTCTATCGCCAGCGCATGGTGATGCCCGCGGTGCTCTTTGGCAGCTTTCTGCTCACCGGTTTTGCCTTCTATCGCCTGGCGCTCAGGCAGCAGCGAGAATACGAGCTGAGGCTGATCTACCAGGCTCAGTACGACAGCCTGACCGGTCTGCCCAACCGCTTGCTGGTCATGGACCGTCTGCGGCAGGCGATGGAGCTGGCTTCGCGCAGCGGGCAGCGGGTGGCGCTGGCTTTCGTCGATCTGGATCATTTCAAACGCATCAACGACAGCTTCGGCCACATGGTGGGGGACGAGTTGTTGCACCAGTGTGCGCGTCGCTTCGAAGGTGCGCTGCGCGCCGGGGACACGGTCGCACGGCTCGGGGGGGACGAGTTCCTGCTGGTGCTGCCCGACGTGGACGACCTGGATGCGGTGGAAGTGGTGATGCACAAGGTGCAGGCGGTCTTTGCGCAGCCCTTTCACATCGGTCACCGGGAGATCTTCAGCACCTGCAGTGTCGGGCTGGCGCTGTACCCCGAAGATGGCGGTGATGCGGACAGCCTGCTGAAGGCCGCGGATACGGCGCTCTACAAGGCCAAGGACGCCGGTCGCAACCGGCACTGTTTCTATTCCGAACAGATGAACCGCGAAGCGGCGCGGCGCATGGAACTGGAGTCGGCGCTGCGTCATGCCCTGGAGAACGGCGAACTGGGGCTGGTCTACCAGCCCCAGGTCGAACTCGCCAGCGGTCGCTGGACCGGCTGCGAGGCGCTGCTGCGGTGGCACAGCGCGCAGCTCGGGGACATCTCGCCGGCCGAGTTCATACCGGTCGCCGAGGAATCCGGGCTGATCCGGGGCATCGGCGCATTCGTGCTGGACAGTGCCTGCCGCGACCTGGCGCTCATCCGCGCGCGTGTCGGCGAGGGATTCCGCATGTCGATCAATCTCTCCGCCGCCCAGTTGCATCAGCGCACCCTGGCCGAATCGATCGAAGGCTTGTTGCGCAAGTACGAACTCCCGGTGGGCGAACTCGAGTTCGAGATCACCGAGAGCATGATGCTGGAGAACTCCCGGCAGCTGGAAGCCCTGCACCGTCTCGGCGTCACCATCGCCGTGGACGATTTCGGCACCGGCTTCAGTTCACTCGGTTACCTGCAGCGCTTTCCGGTGGACACGCTGAAGATCGATCGTTCCTTCGTGGCCAACATCGAGCAGCGACCGGAGGAGGCGAGGCTGGTGCGTGCCATCATCAACCTCGGCAACAGTCTGGAGCTGGACATCGTCGCCGAAGGTATCGAGACCGAAGGCCAGCTGAGGTACCTGCGCGGTGCCGGCTGCCTGCTGGGCCAGGGCTACTATTTCAGCACCGCGCTCCCGCTCGCCGACCTGCTGGACGGCCTGCGCACCGCCCGGTCTGGCGGTGCGCAGGCGGATGGCTGAGCGGTGCAGCGTGGCGGGTCCCGGCGGAGTGCGTCCCGGAAGCACGTCTGTTCAGCGGCTTCAACCGTGATTGCGGCGCCGCCCGCGGTTGTCGTCGGTCAGCAATGCCTGGATCTCCCTGACCCGGTCCAGCCGGGACAGGAAGGCGTCGACGCATTCCGGGTCGAAGTACTTGCCGCGCTGGGCCTTGAGGTAGTCGATGGTCTTGCGTAACGGCCAGGCGTTCTTGTAGGGCCGTTCCGAGCTCAGGGCATCGTAGGCATCGGCCACGCTGACGATGCGTGCCGGCAGCGGGATGTCATGGGCGCCCAGCCGTTCCGGGTAGCCGGTGCCGTTGAACTTTTCATGATGGTTCAGGGCGATGACGGCGCCCATCTGCAGGTATTTGGACGGGCTGTCCTTGATGATCTCGTAGCCGATGCGGGTATGCGTCTTCATGATCTCGAATTCCGCGTGGGTCAGGCGACCCGGCTTGAGCAGGATTTCGTCCGGTATGCCGATCTTGCCGATATCGTGCATCGGCGCAGCCAGTTCGATGGTTTCGCATTCCTCTTCCGGCAGGCCGAGCCGCTCGGCGATCAGTCGCGAGTACTTTGCCATGCGGACGACATGGTTGCCGGTTTCCTCGTCGCGGTATTCACCGGCGCGCGCCAGTCGCAGCAGGGTCTCGTGTTCGCGCCGGCGGATCTCGCCGGTGGCTTCCTCGACGCGCTGTTCCAGCCAGCGTGCGCGCTGGTGTATCAGCTTGCGCTGGTTGCACTGTGTGAGCAGGCTGCGGCAGCGGGCGTGGAATTCGAGGTCATCGACCGGCGTGGCCAGCAGGTCGGTGGCACCGGCATCGAGGACCGTGCGTCGACGACGGTGGTCGCCCCAGGGGGCCATGATCAGCAAGGACAGCTCGTGCCCGCCCGGCAGGCGGCGCAGCTGGCGGATCAGGTCGGCGGCCTCGATGTCAGGAAAATGACTGTCGGAAATGACCAGCTCGGCGCTTTGCCACTGCAGCCAGGACAGGGCGGCGAGCGGCCTGACGAAGGTCTCCACACGGATCAGCGGGTCGACGCGGTGGACCAGGGCGATGAGTTGCTGCGTCCGGGCGGAGTCCCGGTCCAGAATAACAACCGTCGGCATACGGTGTACCTTTTCCAAAGTTCGTCACAGTAAGACCAGGGTCACTGCGGAGCATCCTTGCCGACCGCACCACCGAGGAGATGAATCCTCTAACGCACTGAAAATCTGAAATATTTGTCTTTTCCGGCGTGCTGCTTCTAGCTAACGGCAGAAGTGATGCAAACTTAACCGCATGATTTCAATAACTTTTGGTAGACTGTATGCGACCGGCGCGAGGCGCCGGATCGATAGACGAATGGATACCCCCAGCGAGGCGGTGATGACACAGGGGCAGGCAGCAGGACGGATAGCGGCGATGAAGGAGTGTCACCCTCACCGTGTTCAGCGCCCGTGGCCCGGCGGCGTTCACTGCCGGCGGCGGCAGGCGCCGGGGACGGCTCCTTGAAGCAGCTGCTGCGATCCCTGTTCGGCAGCTTCCGGGATCTGGCGCCGATCATCGTCGTGGTGCTGTTCTTCCAGCTGGTGGTGCTGCAACAACCCCTGCCGAATCTGCTGCAGCTGCTGGTCGGCCTGGTTCTGGTCGTGTCCGGCCTCACCTTCTTCATCAATGGCCTGGAGATCGGCCTGTTCCCGGTGGGCGAATCACTCGCGCATGCGCTGGCGCGCAAGGGCAGCCTGTCGTGGCTGCTGGTGTTTGCCTTTGTGCTCGGATTCGCGACCACGGTGGCCGAGCCGGCGCTGATCGCCGTGGCCGAGGAAGCCGCGGAGATCGCGGCGCTGGACGGCAGTATAGAGCCCGGCAAGGCCGCCGAGGAAGCCTATGCAGCAGGCCTGCGCCTGACCGTCGCCCTGTCGGTAGGTTTCGCCATCGTGCTGGGCGTGCTGCGCATACTGAAGGGCTGGCCCATGCACTGGATGATTGCGGCCGGTTACGTGCTGGTGGTCATCATCACCGCCTTTGCTCCGGACGAGATCATCGGTATCGCCTACGACTCCGGTGGTGTGACCACGTCCACCATTACGGTGCCCCTGGTGGCGGCGCTGGGTGTGGGGCTGGCCTCGTCCATCCGCGGCCGCAACCCGGTCACCGATGGTTTCGGCTTGATCGCCTTCGCTTCGCTGACGCCGATCATCTTTGTCATGATCTACGGCATGGTGGTGCACTGATGCCCTGGTCGATCGTCGTGCAGACGTTGCTGGAGACCTTGCGCGATATCACGCCCATCGTCGTCATGATCGGTCTGTTCCAGTTCCTGGTGATTCGCCGGCCGATGCCGAACCTGCGCCGCGTGCTGCTGGGTTTCCTCTACGTGGCCATCGGCCTTTCACTGTTCCTGCTGGGACTGGAGGAAGCGCTGTTCCCGCTTGGACGCGTGATGGCGAAGCAGCTGACCGATCCCGCATTCATCTACGGCGGCGTCGAGCACCTGGCCGGCGTCGTACACTGGCCGGACTACGGCTGGGTCTATGCCTTCGCCTTTGCCATCGGCTTTTCCACCACCATTGCCGAACCCGCCTTGATGGCGGTGGCGATGAAGGCCAGCCAGGTGTCGGGTGGCGCCATCGGAGTCTGGGGGCTGAGAATCGCGGTGGCGCTGGGCGTGGCCGTGGGCATCGCCCTGGGCAGCTTCCGTATCGTCACCGGTCTGCCGCTGCACTACTTCATTATCGGCGGCTATCTGCTGGTGGTGATCCAGACGCTGTTCGCGCCGCGCATGATCATTCCGCTGGCCTACGATTCCGGAGGGGTGACGACTTCCACGGTGACGGTACCGCTGGTCACCGCCCTCGGGCTGGGCTTGGCAGAGACGGTGCCCGGGCGTAATGTACTGATCGACGGTTTCGGGCTGATCGCCTTTGCCAGCCTGTTCCCGATGATGAGCGTCATGGCCTACGCCCAGTTGTCGGAGTTCCGGGCACGGCGCCAGGACGGCAGCAACGACGAGTAACCGCAGGCAGGAAACCGAGACATGCACTTCAAGCTGATCATTGCATTTGTGGAAGACTATCGCAGTGGCAAGGTGATGGAAGCCGCCCGCAGGGCCGGTGCCACCGGTGCCACCATCATCAGCAACGCGCGCGGCGAGGGCCTGACGAAGAGCAAGACCTTCCTGGGGCTCTCGCTCGAGACCCAGCGCGACGTGCTGATGCTGCTGGTGGAGGAGCACCTCAGTCGGCAGATCCTGGAGACCATCTGCGAGGTCGGCAAGCTGGACGATTCGCCGGGAACGGGTATCGCCTTCCAGCTCGACGTCGAGGATGCCGTCGGGGTGGCACACCAGGTAAAACAACTGGTCGAGCGAGTGGAGGATGAATTGTGAGCGAGAACAAGCTGGTCCGGGTGCGTGAGGTCATGAAGACGCACTTCGACATGATCGACGGCATGATGACGGTCGAGGATGCACTCAGGACCATGAAGCATGTGGAGACCAAGTCCCTGCTGGTCGACAAGCGTCACGAGGACGATGAGTACGGTATGGTGCTGTTGTCCGACATCGCCAAGCAGGTGCTGGCACTGGACCGCTCGCCGGCGCGCGTAAACGTGTACGAAATCATGAGCAAGCCGGTAATCTCGGTACGTCCGGACATGGATATCCGCTACTGCGCCCGCCTGTTCGACAAGTTCGGTCTGTCACGGGCGCCGGTACTGGAGCACGGCCGGGTCGTCGGCATCGTCAGCTTCACGGACATGGTGCTGCACGGCCTGATCGATCTGCCGCCGGAAGGGTAGGCGCGACTCAGAGCGCCGCTATTTTCCGCAGCTGTTCCTGCAGCTGGGCGATCGCCGAGCCCAGTTCCTCTGCCTTCCTCTTTTCCTTGTCGACCACCGCGGCGGGTGCCTTGTCGACGAAGTTCGGGTTGGCCAGTTTCTTTTCGGTGCGTTCCAGTTCGGCGCGCTTCTTCTCCAGCTCCCTGTCGAGGCGCGCCTGTTCGGCTTCCTTGTCGATGAGGCCGGCCATCGGGATGAGCAGTTTCATGTCGCCGATCAGGGCGGTGGCCGATTCCGGGGCATCCTCCCCGCCCAGCCAGGTGATGGATTCGACGCGTCCCAGCGACACGATGTAATGGCGGTTGCGGTCGAGGCGCCGGCGGTCGTTCTCGCTGCCGTTCTGCAGCAGTACCGGCAGCGGCTTGCGCGGATCGATGTTCATGCCGCTGCGGATCTTGCGCACCCCGAGGACGAACTGTTTCACCCACTCCATCTCGTTTTCCGCCGCCGCGTCGACCAGTGCATCGTCCGCCAGCGGGTAGGGCGCGTGCATGATGGTCTCGCCTTCGACGCCGGCCAGCGGTGCCACCCGCTGCCAGATCTCTTCGGTGATGAAGGGGATGAGCGGGTGGGCAAGGCGCAGCACCGTCTCCAGCACCTGCACCAGGGTGCGGCGCGTGCCACGTTGCGCCGCTTCGCCGGCTTCGGGATCGTTGAGTACCGGCTTGGACAGTTCCAGGTACCAGTCGCAGTACTCGTCCCAGATGAAGGAATAGATGGCCTGTGCCGCCAGGTCGAGGCGGTACTGCTGTATGTTCTCGTTGACCTGCGCTGCGGTTTTCTGCAGCAGTGACAGGATCCAGCGGTCGGCGCCGCCGAGTTCGACCTCGCCGCCACTCTGGCCGCAGTCCTTTCCTTCGGTATTCATCAGCACGTAGCGCGCCGCGTTCCACAGCTTGTTGCAGAAATTGCGGTAGCCCTCGATGCGGTTGAGGTCGAAATTGATGTCGCGGCCGGTGGAGGCCATGGCGGCGAAGGTGAAGCGCAGGGCGTCGGTACCGAAGGAAGGGATTCCGTCGGGGAAGTCCTTGCGTGTCTGCTTCGCGATCTTCTCGGCCAGGTGTGGCTGCATCATGCCGGCGGTGCGCTTTGCCACCAGCGATTCGAGGTCGATGCCGTCGATGAGGTCGATGGGATCCAGCACGTTGCCCTTGGACTTGGACATCTTGTGGCCGTGGGCGTCGCGTACCAGGCCATGGATATAGACCTCGCGGAAGGGCACGTCGTCCATGAACTTCAGCCCCATCATGATCATGCGCGCCACCCAGAAGAAGATGATGTCGAAGCCGGTGACCAGCACGCTGGTGGGATAGAAGGTCTCGAGGCGTTCCGTCCGCTGCGGCCAGCCGAGGGTGCTGAAAGGCCACAGCGCGGAGCTGAACCAGGTATCCAGCACGTCCTCGTCGCGGCGCAGGGGCAGGGACTCGTCCAGTCCGTGCTGGCGGCGCACCTCTTCCTCGGAACGTCCCACGTAGACGTTGTCCTGCTCGTCGTACCAGGCCGGGATGCGGTGGCCCCACCAGATCTGGCGCGAGATGCACCAGTCCTCGATGTTGCGCATCCATTCGAAATAGGTGTTCTTCCAGTTGTCCGGCACGAAGCGGATGGAGCCGTTCTCGACCGCCTCGATGGCGGGTTTCGCCAGTGGTTCGATCTTGACGTACCACTGGTCGGTGAGGAAGGGCTCCACCACCGAGCCGGAACGGTCGCCGCGCGGCACCACCAGGGTATGGTCCTCGATCTTTTCCAGCAGGCCCTGCTGCTCCAGGTCGGCGATGATCTGCTTGCGCGCCTGGTAGCGGTCGAGGCCGACATAGGCCGCCGGCAGCAGCTCGTCCTCGCCGGGCTCGTTGCCGCGGATGGCCGCATCGACGGTGAACACGTTGATGAGACCACCGTGCGGCTGGTCGGCGATGGCCTTCTCGTCGCGGTGGCGCAGCCATACCTGGTAGTCGTTGAAGTCGTGCGCCGGCGTGATCTTCACGCAACCGGTGCCGAACTCGGGATCGACATAGTCGTCGGCAATGATCGGAATCCTGCGCCCGGTCAGCGGCAGCTCGACCAACTCGCCCAGCAGGTGCTTGTAGCGCTCGTCGCCGGGATGTACCGCCACCGCGCAGTCACCGAGCATGGTCTCGGGGCGTGTGGTCGCCACCACCAGGTTGCCGGTGCCATTGGTGAGCGGGTAGCGCATGTGCCACAGGTGTCCCTGCTCTTCCTGCGACAGCACCTCGAGGTCGGAGATGGCGGTGTGCAGCACCGGGTCCCAGTTCACCAGTCGCTTGCCGCGGTAGATCAGGCCTTCCTCGTACAGGCGCACGAACACTTCGCGCACGGCTTCGGACAGGCCCTCGTCCATGGTGAAACGTTCGTTGTCCCAGTCCAGCGAGGAACCCATGCGTCGCAGCTGGTGGGTGATGGTGCCGCCGGAGGTCTTCTTCCACTCCCAGACGCGCTCGATGAAGGCCTCGCGACCGAGGTCGTGGCGGGTCTTGCCCTCGGCCTCGAGCTGGCGTTCCACCACCATCTGGGTGGCGATGCCGGCATGGTCGGTGCCCGGCTGCCACAGGGTGTTGTAGCCGCGCATGCGGTGGTAGCGGATCAGCGCGTCCATGAGGGTGTCCTGGAAGGCGTGCCCCATGTGCAGGCTGCCGGTGACATTGGGCGGCGGAATCATGATGCAGTAGGGCTCGCCCTGACCCGACGGCCGGAAGTAGCCCCGTTGTTCCCAGGTCTGGTACCAGCGTTGTTCGATGTTATGGGGGTCGTAGGTCTTTTCCATGGAAAACAGGGGCCTTGGCTGAGGGGGCGGAAAATGTGAGCGGCGATTATACCGCAGGACGGAGAGAGGGCGAGGCAGGCTCGGACCGGCTCCTTTGCCGTGCCGGGGAATGATCGCGAGCCTGACCGGAAAGGTTCCTGCGGCGGTTCAGCCCTTGTCGGCCTGGGTGGCGACTTCGGCCAGCAGTTGCGGCAGGGCCAGTTCCAGCTGGACGCGAATGTCTTCGCTGAGACGGGCGGCACCCTGCTCGGTGGCTTCGTGGACGAGGCGGTTGATTTCCTCCTTGAGGAAGTTCTCGATCTTCCAGCTCACCAGCTTGTGCAGGTCCTCGGTGAGATCGTCCAGCAGGCGTGCCACCGATTCGTTCTGCAACAGCGCCTCGATGCGGGCCTCGTCGCGCAGGTCGGCAGCCTTTTCTTGAGCCGCCGGCTCCGGTGTCGCCGTGTCCAGCGGCTGCTCCAGTACCGGTATGCCGTTCTCGTCGAGCTTGATCCCGTCCATCAGCGGCCGATCTCGTGGCTGCGCAGCGGGTAGCCGCGTTCGCGGTAGAAGCTGTAGCGGGCGCGGCCGCGGCGGCGGGTCTCGGCGTCGGTGTCGACCACTTCGGCCACGCGTTCGAAACGGCTGAAGAACAGGGGCACTTCCGGTGCGAGGTTGATGAGCACCTCGCCGGCCGATGGCGGTTCGGCATCGTGCGCGAGCAGTACCGGAGGCGGCTGTTCGCCGGCGTCCTGGTAGCGGGCGTGGGGGACGAAGCTGTTCTGCTGGAAGGTCCACAGCAGGTCGTCCAGTTCCCGCGTCTGGCGGGCCGACTCGGTGTGGATGTGGACCTGCTTGCCGAGGCGGTAGGCCTTGTCGGCAATGCGGCAGGCGAAACGCAGCCGTGCCTGTGCGGCGTCCTCGCCGAGGATATAGAAGTCGACCTCGGTCACGCCCGTTCCTGCGCCTCACAGCGTTGCAGCAGGAACTGCATCAGCAGCGGTACCGGGCGGCCGGTGGCGCCTTTCTCCTTGCCCGAGCGCCAGGCCACGCCGGCGATGTCCAGGTGCGCCCAGCGATAGTCCTTGGCGAAACGGTTGAGGAAACAGGCGGCGGTGATGGTGCCGGCACTGCGGCCGCCGATGTTGGCCATGTCGGCGAAGTTGCTCGACAGCTGCTCGTCATACTCGTCCCACAGCGGCAGCTGCCAGGCACGGTCGGCGGCCATGCGGCCGGCCTCGAGCAGTTCGTCGGCCAGCTCCTGGTCGTTGGCCAGCAGCCCGGTGGCGTGGTGACCGAGGGCGACGACGCAGGCGCCGGTGAGGGTGGCGACGTCGATCACGACATCGGGATCGAAGCGGTCCGCATAGCTCAGGGCGTCGCACAGGATGAGGCGTCCCTCGGCATCGGTGTTGAGGATCTCGATGGTCTGTCCACTCATGCTGGTGACGATGTCGCCGGGCTTGCTGGCGTCGCCGTCAGGCAGGTTCTCGGTGGCGGGTACGATACCGACCAGGTCGATCGGCAGTTGCAGTCGGGCCGCTGCAGAGAGCGTGGCGATCACGCTGGCGGCGCCGCACATGTCGAACTTCATTTCGTCCATGGCGGCGCCCGGCTTGATGGAGATGCCCCCGGAGTCGAAGGTGACGCCCTTGCCAATGAGAACCACCGGGTTTTCCTCTCCACCACGGCCGTGGTACTGCATGACGATGAGTTTCGCCGGTTGACGGCTGCCGCGCGCCACCGACAGCAGGGCTCCCATGCCGAGCTTGTGCATGTCCTTTTCGTCCAGCACCTGGACTTTCAGCTCCGGATTTTCCTTGTGCAGGGCTTTCGCCTGTTCGGCCAGATCGGAGGGCGTGCACAGGTTGCCGGGGCGGTTGCCAAGAACGCGCGCCAGTTCCACCCCGTCGGCGATCGCCGTACCGGTGCGGATGCCGCGTCGGGCGGCGTCCAGGTCCTCGCGCGCAGCGACGACGACAGCGAGGCGACGCAGCGGCCGCTTCGGCGGCTTGGCGTCGCTCTTGAGTTCGTCGAAACGGAACAGCGCCTCGCGGGTGGCCTCGACCGTCTGGCGCGCTTTCCAGACGAGGTCGCGATCCTCGACCTTCAGCTGGCACAGGAAGCTGGCGGCCTCGGTGGCGCCGCTGTCCTGCAGCGCTTTTGCAGCCGCCGCCACGATCTTGCGGAACGAGGCAGGGGAGAGTTCACGCTCCTTGCCGCAGCCGACCACCAGGATGCGCTCGGCCTGGCAGCGCCCCTTGGGGTCGAGAATAAAGGTGGTCTTGCCGCAGCCGGCATCGATGTCGCCGTGTTTGAGCAGTTCGCGCAGCTGCCCCCGGGTGGCCTTGTCGAGGCGTTCCGCGGCGGCCGACAGGCGTCGCGGCGAGGATACGCCGACGACCACGCAGGCACTGCGGATCTTGTCGGCTTCACCGGTCTTAACACTGAAATTCATGCGCTGCTCCTCGCTCCGGGATGTGGTGGCTGGGCCTCAAGTCGGTTAGTGTACTCACGCCGGGGACAGAATTGAAATCCATGCCCGGCGCCGATCGATCGTATCCGGAACAGGAGCATGCCGCTGGTACTACACCGTTATCTGGGCAGGGAGTTGCTGCACTACTGGCTGCTCATCGCGGTGGTGTTGTGGCTGGTCCTGGTGACGGCCCGTTTCTCGCTGTACCTGGGGCAGGCGGCGGCGGGGCGTCTGCCGGCGGTGACCGTGTTGTCCTTGCTGGCGCTGAAGTCCGTGGCCTTCTTCGTGTTTCTGTTGCCGCTGGCGCTGTTCCTGGCCTTGCTGTGGCTGCTGGGACGGCTCAATCGTGACCACGAGTCACTGGCCCTGGCCGCCTGTGGGGTCGGCCCGCGGCAGTGGTATCGCGCCTTTGCCGTGCCGGTGCTGGGGATCGCCGTGCTGGTGGCGGCGCTGAGCTGGTACCTGGTGCCGTTCACCAACGCCATGGGTTACCGGTTGCGCGCCGCGGCCGAGCAGCAGGTGGATGCCGCGGTGTTGCAACCCGGTCGCTTTCATCAGCTGCGCCACGGCCGCTGGCTGCTGTTCGCGCGTCGCGCCGGAGAGAAACCGGGTGCCCTCGAGGACGTGTTCGTGCACGTGCGCGGCGCGCAGGGCCCTCAACTGCTGGTGGCGAAGCGGGCCGTCGTGCATCAGCGCGATGGCGAGCCCTTCCTGAGCCTGTACCACGGGCGTCGCTACCAGGGGCAGCCCGGTCGTGCCGACTACCGGGTGCTGGAGTACGACGAGTACGGCATCCGCCTGAAACCGCAGGCGCCCGAGCCGGTGCGCAAGTGGGACGCGGTGCCGACCGCGACCTTGCGGCACCAGCCGGGGCCACAGGCCCGGGCCGAGTGGCAGCAGCGTCTGTCCCGGCCGATCAGCGTGCTGGTGCTGGCCCTGATGGCGCTGCCGCTGGGACGCTTCCGCCCCGGCAGCGGTCGTTATTATCCCCTGTGGCTGGGCGTGCTGCTGTTCACCCTCTATTTCAACCTGCTGGGTACCGGCCAGATCTGGCTGGAACGCGGTGTGCTGCCGTCCTGGCTGGGGCTGTGGTGGGTACACGTGCTGGTGCCGGCGTCATTCTTCGCCTGGCTGGCGTTGTGGCGCCGACTGGCGCGGCCCGGGCGGAAGGGATGAAACGCATCGACCTCTATCTCGGACGGGCGGTGATCGCGGGCGCCTTGCTGGCCTGGGCGGTGGTGGTATCGCTCGATGCGGTATTTGCCTTCCTCGGTGAAGTGGGGGATATCGGTCGCGGCAGCTATGTGCTCGCCGATGTCCTGCGCTACGTGGCCCTGACCCTGCCGGCGCGTGCCTACCAGTCCTTCCCCATGGCGGCCCTGATCGGCGCGCTGCTGGGTCTCGGAAGCCTGGCGGCGCATGGAGAACTGGACGCCATGCGGCTGGCGGGCTGTTCCCCGCTACGGCTGGCGCGGGCCGTGCTGCAGGCCGGCGTCCTGCTGTTGCTGCTGGCCGTGCTCGTCGGCGAGGGCTGGGCTCCCGGCTGGCAGCAGCTCGCCGGCCGCCTGCGTACTTCGGCCATCTTCGGCGATGCCAGCGTGCAGACCGACAGTGGCTTCTGGGTACACGATGGTGAACGACTGATCCAGGTCGGCGAGGCGAGCGCCGACGGCAGTCTTCAGAACCTGGTCGTCTACGAGCTCGGCCGGGGAACGCGACTGGACTCGGTGACGGCAGTCGCCTCCGCCACCTATCGCAAGGGTGTGTGGCAGTTGGCCGACGTTCGCAGCACGCTGTTCGAAGCGGACGCCACGGAGGTCCGGCTACGACCCGAGGCGCGCTGGCCGCGACTGATCGATCCGCGGCTGGCGCGACTGCTGACGCGCGACGCCGGCACCCTGTCGCTGCCCCAGCTCGGGCGCTACATTGCCTACCTCGAGGACAATGGTGGCGAGGTGGGTATCTACCGGCTTCGCTACTGGCAGCGGCTGCTGTTCCCGCTGACGGTGTTCGCCATGCTGTTGCTGGCGCTGGCCCTGGTGCTCGGCCGGCTGGGACGGGCGGGTGGCGGTCTGCGGCTGCTGGCCGCCGTGGTCGCCGGCTTGCTGTTCAAGTTGTTGACCGATCTCGTGGCCCAGGCCGGCATCGTCTACGGCATGCCCCCCTGGCTGAGCGCCGGGTTGCCGTCCCTGCTGGTGCTGTTGTCCGGCCTGTGGCTGCTGGGCGGCGGGCACGCCGCAGCCGGTCTGCATGCCCGGACCGATGCCTGAGTCAGGGATTCTTTTCCAGTTGCACGATGCAGGTTTCGGAGAAGCGATCGTGCCAGGTGAGGCGGTCGCGATCCACCAGCATCCACAGGTACCCCAGCCCGAACAGCAGCGCCGAGGGAATCGCCACCAGGAAGCGCAGCAGTGCCTGCATCCAGGTGATCGGCCCCGGTCTGAGGTTGCGCAGTTGCAGCTTCCAGGCGCGCATGCCGAGCGTCTGCCCGCCGTGCAGCCAGAACCAGCCATAGAAGAAGAAGGCGATGAACAGCAGGTAGGTCGACAGCAGCGGGTTGCCCGCGGGGATGGCGTCGCCGCCGTTGAGCGCCACCGCCAGGGCCGTGGCGATGAACCACAGCGCGAGCAGCAGCAGGGTGTCGTAGAACAGGGCGGCGAGCC
The DNA here is from genome assembly GCA_011321775.1 of Gammaproteobacteria bacterium. Lineage (GTDB taxonomy): Bacteria > Pseudomonadota > Gammaproteobacteria > DSM-19610 > DSM-19610 > Thiogranum. The sequence goes on from DROT01000209.1 coordinate 33,468, forward strand.
GCCGGAACAGGCCGGCGGGGCGAGCGGGGCTGTGGTCGTCTGACATGGCTGCCGTCGTGCTTGCGCGCAAGAAACGACCGCCGCGGGCGGCGGCCTGACGCGCTGGTGATAGATGGCGCTCCCTAGGGGAATCGAACCCCTGTCGCCGGCGTGAGAGGCCGGTGTCCTGACCGCTAGACGAAGGGAGCGCAGTCCGCCGGACGCTGTATGAATGCCGGCGGGGTGCTATTATACGCACTGTTACTACTCGGGAACAAGCGAAAATAACGTGACCAATCAAGGCGATATCGATTCCGGTAGCGTCCAGCGGGTCACCGTCCCCAGGTCCGGGCACGTCATATCGCGGGCCAACATCAGTTCCAGTGCGCTCAAGGTGCTGTACCGGCTGAAGGAAGCCGGCTTCCAGGCCTACCTGGTTGGCGGTGGCGTGCGTGACCTGTTGCTGGGACGCGAACCCAAGGATTTCGATGTCGGGACGGATGCCACGCCGGAACAGGTGCGGCAGCTGTTCCGCAACTGCCGACTCATCGGGCGCCGATTCCGGCTGGCGCACGTGCGTTTCGGCCGCGAGATCATCGAGGTCGCCACCTTCCGTGCGCGTCACGACGAGGACACGGACGCCGACCGCGACAGCGCACGCTCCGACGAGGGCCGCATCCTGCGCGACAACGTCTACGGCACCATCGAGGACGATGTCTGGCGGCGCGATTTCACCGTCAACGCGTTGTACTACGATATCCGCGACTTTTCCGTGATCGACTACGTGGGTGGCCTGCACGACCTGGAGAGCGGCACCCTGCGCGTCATCGGCGAACCGGAGCAGCGTTTCCGCGAGGATCCGGTTCGCATGCTGCGCGCCGTGCGCTTTGCCGCCAAGCTGGGATTCCGCATCGATCCCGCCAGCGAGACGGTGATCCAGGAACTCGGCTATCTGCTCGAGGACATCCCCTCGGCGCGCCTGTTCGACGAGGTGCTGAAGCTGTTTCTCGGCGGCTGCGCGGTGGCCACCTACGAACTGCTGCGCCACTACGACCTGTTCCGCATCCTCTTTCCCATGACCGAGGAATCCCTGGGCCGGGAAGAAGAGGGCTTTCCGCACACCTTCGTGTTGCGGGCGCTGGAGAATACCGACCAGCGCCTGGCCGAGGGCAAGCCGGTGACGCCGGCCTTCCTCTATGCCGCCCTGCTGTGGGAGCCCATGCGCCTGCGCATGCAGGAGCTGCTCGAAGACGGCATGTCGCCGCTGGAGGCGGCGCAGCTCGCCGGCAACCAGATCACCGCCGAACAGGTCGCGGTAACCTCGCTGCCGAAGCGTTTCAGCTTTCCCATGCGCGAGATCTGGACCCTGCAGCCGCGGCTGGAGCGCCGGCGCGGCAAGGCCCCCCAGCGCACCCTGCAGCATCCGCGCTTTCGCGCCGCCTATGACTTCCTGCTGCTGCGCGCCGAGGTCGGCGAGGCACCGGAGGAACTCGCGGCCTGGTGGACCGCGTTCCAGAACCGCGACGCCGCTGAGCAGGAGCCGGTGGCGGCCGCCGCACCGGCGAAGAAGAAACGCCGTCGCCGGCGGCGCAAGCGCAAGCCCGCCGCCGCCAGCGATGACTGAGGTTACGGCCTACATCGGGCTCGGCAGCAACCTGCAGGAGCCGCGGGCGCAGTTGCGCTCGGCGCTGGAGGCGCTGGCGGAGCTGCCGCAGGGTCGCCTGGCTGCGGTCTCTTCGCTCTATCGCAGCGCGCCCATGGGGCCACAGGACCAGCCCGACTATCTCAATGCCGTGGCGCGTATCGAGACCGCGCTGGAACCGGAACCCCTGCTGGATACGTTGCAGGCCATCGAGCGCGCGCAGGGAAGGGTGCGCACGCGCCGCTGGGGACCGCGCACCCTCGACCTGGACCTGCTGCTGTACGGTGAGCGCATCATCGACAGCGAACGCCTGAGCGTGCCCCATCCCGGACTGGCGGAACGCGACTTCGTGCTCTGTCCGCTGGCCGAACTCGACGCGGGACTGGAGATCCCCGGGCAGGGTCCCGTGCAGCAACTGCTGGCGTGTTGCCCGTCCGATGGCCTGACGCGGGTCGGAACCTGTCCCCTTCCCGCGGCCTGCTAGCCACCGCTCATGGCGCACCCGCGTTTCATCGCTGTCGAAGGGCCCATCGGTGTTGGCAAGACCAGCCTGGCGCGCCGCCTGGCGGAGACCTTCGGCAGCGAGCTGCTGCTGGAGGGCGCGGCCGACAACCCCTTCCTGGAACGCTTCTACCGCAACCCGCGCGCGGCCGCGCTGCAGACCCAGTTGTTCTTCCTGCTGCAGCGCGCCCAGCAGATGCAGGAACTTCGCCAGGACGATCTGTTCGAACCGGTACGGGTGGCGGATTTCCTCATGGACAAGGATCGCCTGTTCGCCCGGCTGACGCTGGACGCCGAGGAGTACCGGCTGTACGAGCAGGTCTACGAGCATCTGGCACCCGACGTGCCGCGGCCGGATCTGGTAATCTACCTGCAGGCCCCGGTAGAGGTGCTGCTCGGCCGTATCCGCAAACGCGGCATTGCCAGCGAACAGGCCATGGAACCCGCCTATCTGCGCTCGCTGTGCGACGCCTACCTGCGTTTCTTCCACTACTACGACGAGGCTCCGTTGCTGATCGTGAATGCCGCCGACATCAACCTGGTGGACAGCGATTCCGACTATCGGGCCCTGCTCGAGCAGATGGAACAGGTGAAGAGCGGCCGGCACTATTTCAATCCCCTGCCGGAGTCGCTGCGTGTGAGTGAACACGGAGAGAGACATGGCTGAACCCCGCTTTCATACCATCGCCACCCTGCGGCGCCTCAAGCAGGAGGGCGAGAAGATCGCCTGTGTCACCAGCTATGACGCCAGCTTCACCAGCCGGCTGGAAGAGGCGGGCGTGGAGGTGCTGCTGGTCGGCGATTCCCTGGGCATGGTGATCCAGGGCCATGAATCCACCCTGCCGGTGACGGTGTCCGACATGGTCTACCATGCCGCCTGCGTCGCCCGTGCCGGCCGCTCGGCGCTGAGGATCGTCGACATGCCCTTCATGAGCTACGCCGACACCTCCAGGGCGCTGGACAATGCCGCGCGCCTGATGGCTGAGGGTGGCGCGCACATGGTGAAGCTGGAGGGCGGCCGGCGGCTGTGCCCGACCGTCGAGGCCCTGACCAGCCAGGGGATCCCGGTGTGCGCCCACCTCGGGCTGACGCCGCAGTCGGTGCACCAGCTGGGCGGCTACCGCGTGCAGGGTCGGGAGCCGGACGCGGCGCGCCGGCTGCTGGAGGACGCCCGCGCGCTGCAGCAGGCGGGGGCCTCGCTGCTGGTGCTGGAATGTATCCCGGCGGTGCTCGGTGGCGAAGTCAGCCGCGAACTCGAGATTCCCGTCATCGGTATCGGCGCGGGGCCGGACTGTGACGGACAGGTACTGGTGCTCTACGACCTGCTGGGCATCACCCCGGGACGGCGCCCGAGTTTCAGCCGGGATTTCCTCGCCGATGGCGGCAACATCGCGGACGCGTTACGGGCCTACGTCGAAGCGGTGAAGGGCGGGCAGTTTCCGGCGCCGGAGCACTGTTTCTCCTGATGCAGACGGTCAACGATGCCGGCGGGTTGAGAGCGGTCGTGGGCCGGTGGCGCCGCGACGGTCAGCGCGTCGCCTTCGTCCCCACCATGGGCAACCTGCACCAGGGACACCTGGAACTGGTACGTCGGGCCGCGCGCCTGGCCGAGCGCGTGGTGGTGAGCATTTTCGTCAATCCCACCCAGTTCGGGCCCGGCGAGGATTTCGATGCCTATCCCCGTACGCTGGAAGACGATCGTGAGTTGCTGCAACGTGAGTCGACGGACCTGCTGTTCACCCCCGGGGTGGAGACGCTCTATCCGGGCGGCACGCAGCAGACCACCCGTATCGAGGTTCCGGGGATGAGCCGTGGGCTGTGTGACGCCTTCCGGCCGGGCCATTTCGAAGGCGTGGCCACGGTGGTGGCGCGCCTGTTCAACCTGGTGCAGCCCGATGTGGCGGTGTTCGGCGAGAAGGACTACCAGCAACTGGCGGTCATCCGCCGCATGGTGCGCGACCTGTGCTGGCCCATCGACATCGAGGGCGTGGCGACCGTGCGCGAGGCCGACGGCCTGGCCATGAGCTCACGCAACCGCTACCTCGACGAGGCGCAGCGCCGCCGGGCACCACGGCTCTACCAGACCCTGTGCGAAGTGGCGGAAAGCCTGCGCAGCGCACCGGCTGCCCACGAGGCACTGGAGGCGCGGGCGATGGAAAGTCTCGAACAGGCCGGGTTCGTGCCCGAATACGTCAGCATCCGCCATGCCGACACCCTGCTGCCGCTGGCGCCGGGGGAGCGTCCGGCGGTGGTGCTGGCCGCCGCGCGCCTGGGCAGCGCGCGCCTGATCGACAATGTGCGGGTGTAAGACTCCGCAGGTCGCAGCTATTCAGTTCACCGAGGGGAACACGCCTCTTCCCTCAGGTGACCGCTTTTCTCCTTGAAATGGGCCCACTTTTCAGGGCCGGCCTGAACTCGCTGCGCTCAGACAACGGCCGGCTTTTTCCTGAAAAGTGGGCCCATTTCAAGGCGCGGTCAATTCGGTCAGAGGCGTGCTCCCCTCGGTAAACTGAATAGCTGCGGACAACATGGGGTTAAAGCCCGGGAGAGTTTGCAGCGTATTGTCGATCTTGGGATAATGTCGCTCTTCGTCTCCAGGCAGGATCGACCCGGATGCAGATTACGCTGCTGAAATCCAAGCTGCACCACGCCCGAGTGACCCACTCCGAGCTGGAGTACGAGGGTTCCTGCGCCATCGACAGCGCCTTGCTGGAAGCGGCCGACATCCGCGAGTACGAGCAGATCCATATCTACAACCTCGCCAACGGCGAACGTTTCAGCACCTACGCCATTCGCGCCGAGCGGGACTCGGGGATCATTTCCATCAATGGTGCCGCGGCGCACAAGGCGGCTCCGGGTGACCGTATCATCATCTGCACCTATGCCGTCCTGGACCAGCAGGAGGCAGCCGGTTTTCACCCCCGGCTGGTGTACCTCGACGCCGGCAACAGCATCGTGCGCCAGCGCGATTCCATCCCGGTCCAGGTGGCCTGAGTATCGCGTTCTACAGCGCCGGTGCGTCGATCATCAGCGGCGGCAACACCTTTCTCTCGTGCGACCGCTGCCGGTCGCTGATCCACACCAGGATGTCATAGTAGCTGCGGATGTTTTCCACGTAGCGTACCGGTTCGCGGCCGCGGGCATAGCCGTGACGGGTCTTGCGGTACCACTTCTTCTGGCTCAGCAGGGGGAGATATTTCTTCACCACCGCCCACTTGTCCGGGTTGGCACCGTCGGCCTGGGCCAGCATGCGCGCATCCTCGAGGTGCCCGTAGCCCACGTTGTAGGCCGCCAGCGCCATCCAGCTGCGATCCGGTTCGGCGATGCGCTTCGGCAGCCGTGCCTTGATGCGGGCCAGGTAACGGGCGCCGCCCTCGATGCTGGCCTGGGGATCCAGGCGGCTCTTCTTGATCCCCATGTGTTTCATGGTGACCTGGGTGAGCATCATGATGCCGCGTACCCCGGTAGGCGACACGGCGCCGGGGTTCCAGTGTGACTCCTGGTAGCCGACGGCCGCCAGCAGGCGCCAGTCCGCGCCGGTCTCTTTTGCGGCCTGTTTGAAATACTTCACGTAGCGCGGCAGGCGTTCCTCGATGTGCTTCATGTAACGGCGTGTACCGACGTAGTCGAAATCCGCGACGTAGCCGTAGTAATGGTCCAGCAGGCGATCCAGCTCGCCGCTTTCCTTCAGCCCGTTGAGATAGGTGTTGGCGGCGTCGAGCAGGCTGTGGTCGTCGCCCGGCGGAAAGGCCCAGGCCAGTGCCTCGGCCTTGCTGATGTCGAAGGCGACCCGCAGCTCCGGATAGAAGCGGCGGGTGATGGCGACCTCGTTGGAGTCGGCCACCGTATAATCGATAACCTGTTCCCACACCAGGCTCAGCAGTTCATCGGTGCTCAGTTCGGGATTCTCGGTAAAGGTGAGATCAGGGTATTCCTGTTGCAAGGCCCGAAGACGCTCGGCATGGCTGCTGTCGGCCACCACCTCCAGGCTGCCGTGCAGGTCGTCCAGGTTCTTCGGGACACGGTTGCCATAGCGATAGACCAGCTGCGGCGTGATGTGCTGGTAACTGGTACTGAAATTCAGCCGCGCCTTGCGTTCATCGGTCACACTGAGACCGGCCGCGGCAAGGTCAGCCTCGCCGTCCTGCACGCGCTGCAGGATCTGCGACAGGCTGTCAGGCACCTCGATCCGCAGCTTCACCCCCAGCGAATCCGCAAAGCCGGACAACAGATCGTATTCCAGCCCGGCATAGCCGTACGGCCCCTCGTAGTAGGTGGTCGAACTGTTGCGGGTGACGACGTGCAGTACCCCTTCCTCCTGCACCCGCTGCAGCCGGGTCTTGGGGAACAGGTCGCAGGCCGAGAGCAACAGCGTCAGCAGCAGGAGAAAACAGGAATGGGGAGACAGCCGCAGGCTGCTCTTCGGGCGATCGACCGCAAGCCGTGTCAACAGATGAAATCCATGATTTTTTTGGCCTTGTGCCCGGCGCGCAGGTACAATAGCGCCTCGCCGCCGGGCACGGGCCCTAGCTTGTCCCAGATTACGCGGTCGATCAAGCGCAATCCCACCCTTCATACGCCGCGCAGCGGCGTCAGGGTGGGAGACACAGTATCAGGAGAGGTGCCAGAGCTGGCCGAATGGGCTTGACTCGAAATCAAGTGATCCCTCGCGGGATCCGTGGGTTCGAGCCGAGCCCTGCCTTGGGCAGGGCGAGACAACGCCGCAGCGAAGCGGAGGCGGCCCCGAAGGGGTGAGGAGCGGAGCGACGAATAATCCCACCCTCTCTACGCCGCGTAGCGGCGTTAGGGTGAGAGACACAGTATCAGGAGAGGTGCCAGAGCTGGCCGAATGGGCTTGACTCGAAATCAAGTGATCCCTCGCGGGATCCGTGGGTTCGAGCCGAGCCCTGCCTTGGGCAGGGCGAG